>NZ_JBFAEO010000050.1:0-61139 GCF_040642015.1 Actinosynnema sp. NPDC020468 | reverse complement strand
TGACCCGGACCGTCACCGAAGTACAGGCTGTTGCCCCCGTACCGGTTGTAGGCCTCCCACGTCGCGTCCGAGGTCTGGAACAGCACCTTGGAGTGGCTCGAGTCGTCCCGGATCACGAACGCGATCTCGTTCTGCAACCCGTTGTCGTCCCGCGTCACGCGGGCGTAGTAGATGCCCGAGACGGCGGTGGCGGGCACGTTCCAGCTCACCGACACGGCCCAGTTGCCGCAGTCGATCAGCGCGGTCGGGCCGTCGCGCAGGCACGGCGGCTGGCTCTGCGGCGTGGTCCGGCGCACGGTGTCGATCTTGCGCGCGCCCTTGCCGCCGTACCAGCCGAGCCGGAAGACGTCGATCGTGTAGGACGTGGCGGTGGTCAGCATCTTGAAGTCCACGCGACCACCGGGCGTCGAGCTGATGTCCGTGGTGTAGCCGAGGATCGCGTCGTCGCGGGACTGGACCTGCCAGTCGTCCGCGCCGGGTTGGAGGTTCTCGCAGGCGATCTTGTTGACCACCGGCGGGTCGCACGGCGCCGCGACCGCGACCGGTGCGGCCACCAGCGTCGGCACGACCACCAGCGCGGCCAGGACGACCACCCCCGACAGCCAGGCCGCCACCGCGCGGATTCTGGAACGGGCAGCGCCCATGGCTTCTTCCCCCTCGTCGGCCGGCAACCCCTAACAGGGGGCGCCACGGCGGGAATCGGGAGGCCGTAGATGGTCGTTACGGTGCTTCGGGCGCGTTGCGGCATCCGCCGGTGATCTTCGGGCCGAAGGTTTCAGCGCGCCCGGAAGCGTTCGGCCCAAAGGGGGTTGGGCCGTTGCGGTGCGCACCTCACCGGCGAGGGTGGTTCCGGTTGGTCCGACCGGGTGGTTGGCGGTCGATTCGGGTTTCGTCCACAGAGGACGTCATGGCAGGTCGGCCTCGACCGCCGCGGCGCACGCCAGCAGGGGCGGCACGAGGCCGTCCCGGGCGTGGTCGGTGGTGGTGCGGCTGGCGTGCGTGGAGATGTTGAGCGCGCCGACGACGCGACCCGCTCGGTCCCGCAACGGCGCCGCGACCGAGCGCAGACCCTCCTCCAACTCCTGGTCGGCGAGTGCCCACCCGCGTTCACGGACCTCGACCAACCGCGCCCGCAGCCGTTCGGGTGAGGTGGTGGTGTGCGCGGTGAGCGGTTCCAGCCGGGTGGAGGCGAGGTACCGGTCCAGTTCCGCGGCGGGCAGACCGGCCAGCAGCACGTGGCCCATCGACGTGGCGTAGGCCGGGAACCGGGTGCCCACGGTGATCGACACGGCCATGATCCGGGACACCGCGCAGCGCGCCACGTACACCACGTCCGCGCCGTCGAGCACGGACACCGAGCTCGACTCGCCGACCTGGGCGGACAGCCGTTCCAGGTGCGGGCGCGCCACGTCCGGCAGCGGCAACCCGGCCAGGTAGGCGTACCCGAGGTCGAGTACCCGGGCGGTGAGCGAGAAGTGCTTGCCGTCCGTGCGCACGTAGCCGAGGTCCACCAGGGTGAGCAGGAACCGCCGCGCGGCGGCCCTGGTCAACCCGGTGGACTTCGCGACGTCGGTCAGCGTGAGCCCGGTCGGGCGCAGCGCGCGGATCACCGCCAGGCCGCGTTCCAGCGACTGGACGTGGTGCGCGCCGCGCTCCGGGATCTCGTCTTCGGACACAGCTCAGCCTAGCCGGCGGACTCCAGCACGACCGCGAGGCCTTGGCCGACGCCCACGCACAGCGCCGCCAGTCCCCAGCCGCCGCCGCGCGCCTTCAGCTCGTGCGCGAGCTGGAGCACGACCCGCGCGCCGGACGCGCCCAGCGGGTGCCCGATCGCGATCGCGCCGCCCCGGACGTTGACGATCGCCGGGTCCAGGTCGGGCCACTGGTCGAGGCACGCCAGCGACTGCGCGGCGAACGCCTCGTTCAGCTCGACCGCGGTGAGGTCGGACCAGCCGATGCCGGCCCGGGCCAACGCCTTCTCCGCGGCCTGCACCGGTCCGATGCCGAACACCTGCGGGTCGACGCCGACCGCCGCCCGCGCGGCGACCCTGGCGAGCGGGGTCACGCCGAGCCTGGCCGCCGCGGCCTCGTCGCCGAGCAGCAGCGCGGCCGCGCCGTCGTTGAGGGGCGAGGAGTTGCCGGCCGTGACCGTCCCCTGTGGACGGAACGCGGGCTTGAGCGCGGCGAGCTTCGCCAGGCTGGTGTCGGCCCGGATGCCCTCGTCGCGGGTCAGCTCGCCGACCGGCACCACGTGGTCGGTGAAGAACCCCTCGTCCCACGCCCGCGCCGCGTTGCGGTGGCTGGCCAGCGCGAACTCGTCCTGCCTCTCCCGCCCGATGCCGTGCTGCCCGGCCAGCAGTTCGGTGCACTCGCCCAGCGGGATGGTCCACTCGGCGGGCAGCGCCGGGTTGGTCATCCGCCAGCCCAGCGTGGTGGAGTGCAGCGTCTCGTGCCCGGCCGGGAAACCCTTGCCGGGCTTGAGGAGCACCCACGGCGCGCGGCTCATCGACTCGACGCCGCCCGCGACCGCGAGCGAGGCGTCACCGACGTCGATCGTGCGCGAGGCGTGGAACACCGCGTCCATCCCGGACCCGCACAGCCGGTTCACCGTCGTGCCGGGCACCGAGGTCGGCCAGCCGGCGAGCAGGGACGCCAGGCGTGCCACGTCCCGGTTGTCCTCGCCCGCCTGGTTCGCCGCGCCCAGCACGACCTCGTCCACGTCGGCCGGGTCGAAGTCGGCGCGGTCGCGCAGGGTCCGCAGCACGTGCGCGGCCAGGTCGTCGGGCCGGGTGCCGGACAGCGCGCCGCCGTAGCGGCCGAACGGCGTGCGCACGCCGTCCAGGATGAACGTGGTCACGAAGCCTCCTTCAACGTCCGCAGCGCGGCCAGTTCCGCGTCGGTGGGCGGGGGAGTGCGGCCGAGGTCGGCGGCCACCCTCAACTCCCAGCCCGTCGCCTCCCGCACGTCGGCCACCTCGACGCCCGGGTGCAGGTCGGTCAGCACGAGTTCCCGGGTTTCCGGGTCCGGCCGGAACACGCCGAGGTCGGTGATCACCCGGGTCGGGCCCGCGCCGCGCAGTCCGAGCTCCCGCCGGGCGTCGCCGCCCCGGCCGTGGCCGAACGAGGTGACGAAGTCGACCCGCTCCACGAAGCTGCGCCTGCTCTGCCGCACCACCACGAACACCTCGCCGCAGGACGCCGCGATCTCCGGCGCGCCGCCCGCGCCGGGCAGCCGGACCTTCGGGTGGTGGTAGTCGCCGATCGCGGTGGTGTTGATGTTGCCGAACCGGTCGAGCTGGGCCGCGCCGAGGAAACCCACGTCGATGCGACCGGGTTGCAGCCAGTAGTTGAAGACCTCGGGGACGCTGATCACCGCGTCCGCGGTCTCGGCCAGGATCCCGTCGCCGATCGACGCGGGCAGCCGGGTCGGCTTCGAGCCGAGCGTGCCCGACTCGTAGATCAGCACCAGGTCCGGCGCGTGCGTGCGGCGGGCCAGGTTCGCCGCGGTGGACGGCAGTCCGATGCCGACGAACACCCGCCGGTCGCCGGTGAGCGCGCGGGCCGCGGCGATGGTCATGACCTCGTCCGGTGTCACTTCGCGCTCCTCAGGTCGTCGAGCCAGCCGGTGAACGCCTCGCGGTCGCGGCTGATCGCGTCCCACGCGGCGTAGTGGGCGTTGTCGCGCTCCGAGTAGCCCTGGGCGTAGGACGGGTGCGCGCCGCCGGGCACCGCGACCACGGTCGTCACGGCCCAGCTCGGCAGCACGACCGCGCCCGGCGTCGGGGTCAGCTCGTCCACGATCTCCTCGACCGTCACGAGACTGCGCTTCGCGGCCAGCACGGCCTCCTTCTGCACGCCCACGAGGCCCCACAGCTGGACGTTGCCCCGGCGGTCGGCGCGCTGGGCGTGGACCACGGTCACGTCGGGGTTGATCGCGGGCACCGCGGCCAACTCCTCGCCGGTGAACGGGCAGGTGATGGGCTTGATCGTCGGGGTGACCCCGGGCAGGTCGGTGCCGACGTACCCGCGCAGCACCGCGAACGGCAGACCCGAGGCGCCCGCGACGTAGCGGTTGGCCATGCCCGCGTGGCTGTGCTCCTCGAGTTCGAGGGCGCGCGGCCACCCGTGCTCCACGGCGTCGCGGAAGCGGTGCAGCGAGCCGACGCCGGGGTTGCCGCCCCAGGAGAAGACCAGCTTGCGCGCGCAACCGGCCCCGATGAGCTGGTCGTACACGATGTCGGGCGTCATCCGGACCAGGGTGAGGTCGCGGCGACCCTGCCGGATGATCTCCTGCCCGGCGGCCACCGGGATCAGGTGGGTGAACCCCTCCAGCGCGACCACGTCCCCGTCGCGCACCAACTCCCGCACCGCGTCGGCGAGTGTTGTGCCTACTGCCATCGCCACTCCGATGTTCGCATGCCGAACACTTGTTCTGCATACGAACATACGTGGTCGTGCGAAAGCCGGTCAACCGCGGGGTGGGTCGTCAGGCGTCGGACCAGCGGCGGGCGACGAGGGGTGGCACGAAGAGCAGGAACAGCCCGAAGTAGCCGAGATCGGGGCGGAGCGCGCCGAGCGCCATGGCCACCACGAGCACCAGGACGGTGCCGACCGCGTTGGCCACCCGCTGGTCGGAGATCGGTTCGCGGGTCAGGTCGGGGTTGCCCCGGGCGATGAAGAGCATGGCGGTCTGGGACAGCGCGCCGGCGAGGATCGTGCCGATGTAGAACAGGGCGGTGAACCGGTCGGTGTCGAACCCGCCGACCATCTCGGTGGGGAACGGCAGCACGACGACGCTCAGCAACCAGCAGAAGTTCGCGAGCACGAGCCCCTCGCTGTAGGACTTGATCGACTCGAACAGCCGGTGGTGCACCACCCAGAGCCGCGCGATGACCGCGAAGCTGAGCAGGAAGCTGTAGATCTGCCACCGGTTGCCGGTGACCACCTCGACCGACCGCCCGTGCTCCCGCACCACCTCGCCGACCACCTCGGTCAGCGGCAGCACCAGCAACGTCAACGCGATCGCGACCACCGCGTCGGTGAAGAACACCAACCGCTCCGGAGACTTCCCGTCGGCACCCATCCGCGCCCCCTCCGCACTCGGCGGGAGGTTACCAACGCCGCCCGCCGAGACCACCGCGCCGGGTCAGCGCAGGTCGAGTGAGAGGTCCACGCAGGCCGCGTGGTGCTCGTCGGCGTTGTCGACCCGGATCCGGATCCGGAAGACCTGCTTCGGCAGGCTGCCCGGGAAGTCGAACGGGATCGTGTAGAAGCCCGGCGTCAGGGGGAGCCGCAGCGAGGGGTCGGTCTGCGCCAACTCCTGGCCGAGGTCGTAGGTGCGGCTGATCACGGTGAGGTCGCCGACGTCGATCGAGACGTGGGCGAGCGCGCCGCTCTCGATCGTCCGCACGACGGTGCCGGCGAGCCGGACGGTGAACCCCTGCCCGGCGGCCGGCGGGTCCGGGGTCAGCCCGACGGTGTGCAGGGCGAAGTCGTGGCCGGCGGTGGCGCAGTCCTCGTAGGACCAGCCGGGAAGGGCGTGCGCGGGCGTCGTCGGGGCGAGCGCCGCGACGGCGGCGGTCAGCGCGGCGAGGGTTCGTCTCATGGCTGGTGCTCCGGTCCGTGGTCGATTGCTCCACGGTGGGTGACGCGTCGTCGGCGCGCAGCGCGGTTCCGCGCCCTTTTCGGGTGATTCGCGGCCCGGACTCACAGCCGGCGCACAGGTTCCTCCCCACCTGCTCTCAGCCGGGCGCGCGAGGCTCGTCCGCACTCGACGGGAGGACCGCTGCGGTGAGCTGTGATGGACGGGTCGGAGTGCGGTGCGGGTCTGACGCGCACGAGGGGGTCCGGTGACCGCGGCGGTCGTCGCCGCCGCCCGGTACGCGGGCGAGGCGATGGGCACGTCGATCACCCTCGACCTGCGCGGCAGGCACGCCGACGACGACCGCGCGCACGCCGCGTGGGCCGCCGTGACGGCCGTGCTCCGGCACGTCGACCGGGTGTTCGGCGCCCGGCGGAACTCGTTCGTGTCCCGGCTGGGTCGCGGCGAGATCGGCTTGGCCGACTGCCCGCCCGAGGTCGTGGAGGTGCTGCGGCTCGGTGAGCGGGCCGAGCGCGAGTCCGGCGGCGCGTTCGCCGCGACCCGACCCGGCCCGGACGGCACGGCGGTGTTCGACCCGGGCGGCGTGGTCGGGGGTTGGGCCGCGGAACGGGCCGCGAGCCACCTGAGGGCGTTGCCCGCCACCGACTTCCGGCTGTCCGTCGGCGGCGGCCTGGTGTGCCGGACGCTGCACCCGGGCAGCGAGCCGTGGCGGGTCGGCGTGGCGCACCCGCACCAGCCCAAGCGCGTCGTCGCGGTGGTGCCGGTGTTCACCGGCGCGGTCGCCACGTCGGTCGCGCGGCCCGGTGGCGTGGTGGACGCCCGCACCGGGCGCCCGCCGGCCGACGTCGCCTCGGTCACCGTCGTCGCGGATTCCCTGACGTGGGCGGCCATCGACGCCACCGCCGCGCACGCGCAGGGCGCCGCCGCCGTGGACTGGCTCGGCGCGCGCACCGGCCGCACAGGTCTGGTGGTGTGGCGGGACGGCACGACGACCGTCGTCGGCTAATTCGTCCTTTGTGGACTGTGGGCGGCCGCCTCGGCGACGGTGTGGTGCAGGGACAGCGACCGGTCGAGGCCGGTCAGCTCGATCGGCCTGATCACCAGCCGGTTCGCGTCCACCACCAGGCGCAACCGCCGCCGTCGGGTCTCCGCGTGCCACGCCACCTCGACCAGCGCGGTCAAGCCGGCGGAGTTGAGGAACGTGACGCCGCTCAGGTCCACCACGCACGAGGGCGAGTCGTCCCCGTTCACCGCGACGGTGAGCGCGTGCCGCAGCGCGGGCGCCGACTCGTCGTCCACCTCGCCCGTGACGGCCATGACCGACGTGCCGTCGACGAGGTGTCGGGTGGTGCGCAGCGCGCCGTCCCAGGGGCGCGGGCTCACGCGGTGGGCACGACGGCGAGGTGCGCGGCCTTGCGGTCCAGCGCGATCTCGGCCCACACCGTCTTGTGGAACGCGTGGTGCAGCACGCCCCACTGCGCGGTCAGCCGCTCCACCAGCAGCAGTCCGCGACCACCGGTGTGGTCGGGGGTGCGGGCGCGGGGGTGCGCGGACGTGGAGTCCTCCACCTCCACGCGCAGCCGGCGGCCGGGGTGCAGCAGCAACCTGCACCGCCGGGGTGGCGTGCCGTGCCGGCGCGCGTTGCTCACCAGTTCGTCCACCACCAGCACCGCGTCTTCCGCGACGACACCGTGGTCCGCCAGCAGCAGGCCCACCAACCGCCGGATTTCCCGGTTGGACGTGGTGCCGAGGTCCCGCGAGACGTCCGTGGTCTCCCGGTCGGCTCCGGAGCGGTGCTGGGTGGTCATCGGGCGTTCCCCCTCGTGCGGCGGCCAGGTCGGGTCCGTCCAGGGGTACCCCCGTTCGGCGCAGGAAACCGGGAAGGCGGCGGGAAGTCGGCCGAGTGTGGGCGAATTGCCGGAAACCGCGGGGGATACGGTCACGTCGGACTGCACGGGCCCGGGCACGGGTCCGGTCCCACCCACCGAACCGAAATGGCGGCCATGATCCCGGTGCTGATGTTCTCCGTCGTCGTCCTGCTCGTCGTGAACACGGTGCTGCTGATCAAGTACGGGCGCTCCGACGAGCCCTCGTCCAAGCTGCGCAACTCCACGGCGACCTTCGCGGGCCTGCTGTTCGCCGCCGCGCTGTGGCTGATCCTGATCATCGCCGTGTGAGCCGGTGTCGCGGTGGTCACCCGCCGTCGACGCGCCCACCAGCGGGTGACGTGGTTGGCTGAGGTGGTGAGCACACCGGAGAGCAAGCCGTGGGCCAGGGTGGAGACGGCGGCCGAGGGCCGCGTCGTCCACGTCCTCGTGGGCGGTGACATCGACCAGGACTCCCTCTCCGTCCTGGAGGGGGCGCTGGACGAGGGCCTCGCGAAAACCGACGACACCGCCGCGCTGGTGGCGGTGGACCTGAACGCCGTCGACTTCCTGGGTTCGGTCGGCCTGTCCGCCCTGATCCGCGCGCACGGCGAGGCGGTGGAGCGCGGGCGCTCGCTGGCGGTCGTGCTGGCGCCGGAGCACAAGGTGGCCCGGGTGCTCTGGGCGACCGCGCTGACGCGCATCGTCACCGTGGTGGACTCGGTGGACCAGGCGGTGACCGACGAGCCGGAGAAGGCTTGACGGCCACCGGGTCTCAGCTCGTCAGCGGGACGGTGAACCTCGGCGCGGTGCGACCGGCCGTCGCGACCAGCGTCGTCGCCTCGATCGGGGTGCCGGACGAGCTGTGCGTGATCCGGTTGATCACCACCACCGGCGTGTCGGTGGGGATGCCCATGGTGTCCGACTCCGCCTCCTCCGGCAGCCGCGCGCCGACCTGCACGGTCGCCACGATCGGCTCCAGGCCCGCGTGCCGCAGCAACGGGGTGAGGTCCGGCTCGGGGGTGTTCTCGTGGTCGGCGATGTCGTTGCCCATGCGCTGCTCGACCACCGTGGCCACGTGCCGGGGCAGCCAGTGCTGCTCGATGCCCGTCACGCGCGCGCCCGTGTAGTGGTGGCGCACGCGGTGCACGACCAGACCGCCGACCGCGATGCCGAGCTTGCCGGCGACCTCGGGGCTCGCCGTCGCCCACCCGCTGAGGACGACCTTGGGGTAGGTCGCGCCGTGGGGGAGGATGCGCGGCGCCACCTCGGGCGGCGTGCGGGTGCCGGACACGACGGTGCCGTAGCCCTGCCGGGGGATGGCCAGGCCTTCCGCCACGAGCACGGCGACGGCCGCGCGGGCGGTGCCGCGCGCGACCTCGAACATGTCCATGAGCTGCTGCAACGTCGGGAGTGTGCTCCCGACCGGGTGCTCACCGCGGTCGATGCCCGCGATCAGGTGGTCGGCGATCAGCCGGTACTTCAGGTCTTCCACTGCTGTCTCTCTCGTATCGGGGGCCGCGGTACCTCGATGAGCAGGGGATTTGTTACTAACGAATCGTTCGATACTCTGCTATGGTCTGTACCAATTGTCAAGAGGTCCGTTCTGCTACGGTGCGCGTCACCTGATTGCGAGGGACTGCGTGTCAGCCGGAGCCACCGGGCCGCACGTGCTGCGGAAGATGAACGCCACAGCCGTGCTCAACGCCCTGAGGGACGCGGAAGGCCACCTGGCCACCGTGTCCGACATCGTCCTTGCCACCGGACTCTCCCGACCGGCCGTCAGCCGGGCGCTGGCCGCGTTGACCGACGCCGGGATCGCCGAGGTCACCGGCGCGGCCGAGCACCACATCGGCAGACCCGCCTCACGGGCCCGGTTCCGGGCCGAGCTGGGTCACGTGGCCGGCATCGACATCGGGCCGAACAAGGTGCTGGTGATCGTCGCCGACCTGGCGGGCACCGTGCTGGCCGAGCGCCAGGCGCTCACCCCGCCCAACCCCACCGGCGACCAGGTGGTCGACCTGCTGCGGTCCACGCTGGCCGACACCGCCGCCGAGGCGGGGTTGGAGCTGGCCGGGTTGTGGTCGGCCGCGGTCGGCGCGCCGGGCATCGTGGACCAGGCGAGCGGCGAGGTCGTGCTGGCGCCGAGCATCGCGGGCTGGACCGGGTTGCCGGTGATCGCCGCGCTGCGCGAGTGGCTCGGCTGCCCGGTCTACATCGAGAACGACGTCAACCTGGCGGTCATGGCCGAGCGGTGGCGCGGCGAGGCGACCGACAACCTGCTGTTCGTGCAGTGGGGCGAGCGCATCGGCACCGGCATGGTGATCGACGACAAGCCCTACCGCGGCGCGTCCTCGGCGGCGGGGGAGCTGGGGTTCATCGACCTCGTCACCGACCTCGACGCCCGCCCGCCCGCCGCGTCGCACGGGCTGGGCGCGTTCGAACGGCTGGTCGGCGCGGGCGCGATCCTGAGCCTGGCGCTGGAGCGGTGCGAGGACGGGCTGTGCGACGTGCTCCAGCGGACCCGCGACATCGCGCCGCTGTTCGACGCGGCGCGGGCGGGCGACGAGGCCGCGCTGGCCGTGGTGGACACCATCGCCACCCGGTTCGCCCGCGGTCTGGCGGTGCAGCTGTTGTTGATAGACCCCCAGCGCGTGGTGGTCGGCGGTGGCGTGTCCCGGGCGGGCGACGTGCTGTTCGACCTCGTGCGGGAACGCCTGCGCCCGTTGTTGCTCGCGCCGCTGGACCTGCGGGTGTCGACGCTCGGCGCGGCCGGTGTCGCGCTGGGGGCGGTGCGGAGGGCGCTCGACCACGTGGAGGAGCGCCTCACCGCGCTGCTGTAGTTCCCGACTAGACCACTGCCGCCAGTCGTCGCCACTGGTCGACGGCCGGGGTGGTGAAGTCGGCCGGGAGTGCTTGCAGGCACACGTGATCCGCGCCGGCGTCGAAGTGCGCCCGGACCCGCGCGGCGATCTCCTCCTCGCCGACGGCGACCAGCGCGTGGACCAGCCGGTCGCTCGCGCCGTCGGCCACGTCATCGTCGCCGAAGCCGAGCCGCCGCCAGTTGACCCGGTACGGCTCGATCCGCAGGTACTGCGCGACGTGGTCGCGCGGGCGCTCCGTGCCGGGGTCCACGACCACGGCCTGCTCGACGACCAGCGTGCGGTCGGGTCCGAGGAGTTCCCGGGCCCGGGCCGTGTGCTCGGGCGTGACCAGGTAGGTGATCGCGCCGTCGGCGTGGTCGCGGGCCAGGCGCAGCGCCCGGGGGCCGAGCGCGGCGAGCACCCTCGGCGTGTGCGGCTGGTCGGTGGGCAGTCCGACCAGGTCGAGCAGCGGGTCCGGCGCGTCGAGGTCGGCCAGGTACTCGCGCAGCGCGGCGAGCGGCCGCTCGTACCGCAGGTTCAGCACGTTCTCCACGACCAGCGGGTGCGAGACGCCGAGGCCGAGCGCGAACCGGTCGGGGTGCGCGTCGGCGACGGCGCGGGCCAGACCGCGGGTCCGGCGCGGGTGCCGGCCGTGGATCACCGCGACGCCGATGCCGACGGCGAGTCGACGGGTGGCGCCGAGCAGCAGCGCGGACTGCACGAACGGGTCGCGGACCAGACCCTCGCTCAGCCAGAGCGAGCCGAAGCCCAGTTCCTCGGCCTCGGCGGCCAGTTCGGTGGTCCGGGCGACGGGCAGCAGGTCGAGCGCGGACGCCCACAGGCCGACGCGACCCAGTGGTGGCAAAGGCATCGTTCCCCCAATGAACGGTGTCGGAGCAGTGCTCCGGATAATACGGATCACTGCTCCGGTTCGTCTCGGGGCTCCCGGTTGGCGGGACGGCGGGTTCAGTGGGCGGACGCGGGGTGGCGTTTCCTCTGTTTCGTGCCAGTTCGTCCGGAACCCTACCGATGGGGGTGGTGGTTGCTCGCTGTGACTGGTTGCGTGGATGACGAGAGCACCCTGTCGTCTTCGCTCTCGGCTTCCCTGCTCAACGAGGAGATCACCATGCTCGTGCGAAAGGCCTTGCGCGTCGTCGCCGTCGCGGTGGGAGTGCTGCTGCCGCTGGTCGCGGTCGCCGCGCCCGCCGCGTCCGCGGACACCAAGGCGCTGGTGCGGACCCTGTACTACGACACCAGCCAGGCGCAGGAGTTCGCCGCCGACTGGGACAAGGCCGCGGAGAACTGGAACAAGTCCGTGACCGTCGTCAAGCTGGTGAAGAAGACCGCCGGCACGCCGACCAACATCCGGATCTACGCGGACAACGGCTGGCCGCGGGCGATCCCGACGTCGCTCGGCAACGGCACCGTCTACATGGGACGGGAGGCCGTCCAGCTCGGCCACTACCGGCCGCGCATCACCACCCACGAGATCGGGCACATCCTCGGGTTGCCCGACCGGCGCACCGGGTTGTGCACCGACCTGATGTCGGGCTCCAGCGCGCCGGCGACGTGCCGCAACGACCTGCCCAACGCGGCCGAGAAGGCCGAGGTGCAGCGGAACTTCGGTGGCGCCGCGGCGCTTTCCGACGTGCGCGCGGCGGGCTTCGCCGGCACGGAGTGCTTCGTCTACTGACCGGGGATCCCGTGCGGGGCGGTGCGGACAGCGCCGTCCCGCACGGGCGTTCAGGTCGTACTTCCGGCTGATCCGACCGGGCCGGAACCGCTTGTAACATCGGGCAATGCCGCCGCACCTCCTCCGGGACGAGCCACGACCGCCGGGCGCCCCGCCGCCGGGGTGGCGGGACTGGGTGCTCGTCGGCGTGGTGCTCGCGGCGGTGGTGGTCGAGGGTGTGCTGCGGGACCTGCCGTCGGGTACCGCGTGGACGGTCGTGCTGGCGGTGCTGGCGCCGGGGTTGGCGTGGCGGCGCACCCACCCGCTGGCCGTGTTCCTCGTGACGTTCGGGGTGACGGACCTCGCGCCGCTGGTGCTCGAGCCGGTCGGCGCGTTCTCCGCGGCCTTCGTGCTGGTGGTGCCGTACTCGTTGGTCCGCTGGGGTTCCGCGCGGGAGGTCGAGGTCGGGCTGGTCGCGGTGGTCCTGCACCTGGCGACGCACTGGGGTCACCTGTTCGACGGTGTGGCGGTGCTGGTCGTGTCCGGTGGGGTGGGCGCGGTCGTCCGGTTCCGGGAGCGGGAGCGGCTGCGGTTGCTGGACCAGGTCAAGCTGCGCGAGCGGGAACGGCTCGCGCGCGACCTGCACGACGTGGTGGCGCACCACGTGTCGGCGGTGGTGATCAGGGCGCAGGCGGGTCGTGCGCTCGCGCGGCTGCGGCCGGAGGCGGCGGTCGAGGCGCTGGAGGTGATCGAGGCCGAGGCGTCGCGGGCGCTCGCCGACATGCGCGGGCTGGTCCGGGTGCTGCGGCTCGACCCCGGCCGCGCGCCCAGTCCCGGTCTGTCCGATGTGGAGGGTCTCGCGTCCGGTGACGCCGTTCCGGCGGTGGACGTGGAGGTGGCCGCGGGCGAGGTGCCGGCGGCGGTGGGCGCGGCGCTCTACCGGATGGCCCAGGAGTCGGTGACCAACGCCCGGCGGCACGCGCGCAACGCGACCCTGATCGAGGTGCGGGTGGGGTTCGAGGGCGGGTCCGTGGTGCTGCGCGTGCACGACGACGGCGAGGGCGGCCCGGTCCGGGCGACCGGCTACGGTCTGGCGGGCATGGCCGAACGGGCCGCCCTGCTGGGCGGCACGTGCTCGGCGGGTCCGGACCCGGTGTGCGGGTGGACGGTGACCGCGGTGCTGCCGTTGAGGGGTGACGCAGGGTGACGGTGCGGGTGGTCGTGGCCGACGACCAGGAGATCGTGCGGACCGGGTTGGCGATGATCCTCGACGCGCAGCCGGGCATCGAGGTCGTGGGGCAGGCGGGTGATGGCCAGGAGGCCGTGGCGCTGGCCCGGCGGTTGCGGCCCGACGTGTGCCTGTTCGACGTGCGGATGCCGCGGCTGGACGGGATCGAGGCGACCAGGGCGGTGGCCGGCCCCGGGGTGGCCTCGCCGCTGGCGGTGGTCGTGATCACCACGTTCGACTTGGACGAGTACGTGCACGAAGCGTTGCGGGCGGGTGCGCGGGGGTTCCTGCTCAAGGACGCCGGGCCCGCGTTGCTGACCCAGGCGGTGCACGCGGCGGCGAACGGCGACGCGCTGATCGCGCCGAGCGTGACCGCCCGGTTGCTGGCGACCTTCGCGGGGCGGGCGACGCCCGTGCAGCCGGTCGACCCGTTGACCGAGCGCGAGGAGCAGGTGCTGGGTGCGGTGGCCCGGGGGCGGACGAACGCCGAGGTCGCGGCCGAGCTGTACATCACGTTGAGCACGGTGAAGACGCACGTGGCGAGCCTGATGGCGAAGCTGGGCGCGCGAAACCGGGTGGAGATCGCGATGTGGGCGTACGAGACAGGCCGGGCGGGCTCTCCCTAGCCGGCAGGCGGCCGCCCGAGGCACCGAACAGCAAGCTGGGCAACCGTTCCCACCCAACGCCGACCCGGTTCCGGGTGTGCCTGCGGTACGCCGGTCAGGACGTCCTCAACCCACGCCACGATCTTGGAGCACCGTGAACTACGGGCGAAGCCGGCACACGAATGCACCTCGATTCCCCGCTACTTCGGCCAACGGCTTGCCGCGACCGCGCAGGCGCTGCTGCTCCTCAACCGCCGGCAGAGTGACCGCCGGCAGCATGACGACTGGCAAGGCGACCACCACCAGGGCGATCACCGGCCGGATGGCCATCGGCAGCACGCGCATCAGCAGGGTCGACCATCTGCTGGGCGATCACCGGCTAAGCGATCACCGGCAGGGTGGTTGCAGCAGGGTGGCTACCGGCAGCGCGACCACTGGCGGTGGTCACTGACAGGGTGGTCACGGGCAGGCTGGCCGCGGGAGGCAACGCCCCGGTGGAGCTCGCCGGCCAACGCAGCCGCGACGCGGCCGGCACGCAGGTCACGCCACCAAGTGCTCAGGCTTGGCGTCGATCGGTTTGCGGCGGCGGACCTTACCGCCGGCTCGCTCCAGCCCTGCCCTCCGCCCGCCAAGGCGGCCGGTCGCCCTCGTCGCTGCCCGCTGCCCGCTGCTCGCCGCCCGTTGCCCGTTGCCCGCTGCTCGCCGCTGGCTGCTGGCTGCTGGCTGCTGGCTGCTCGCCGCTGGCTGCTCGCTGCTCGCCGCTGGCTGCTGGCTGTCCGCTGCTGGCTGTCCGCTGCCCGCTGCTCGCTGCCCGCTGCTCCCTGCCCGCTGCTCCCTGCCCGCTGTCCGCTGCTCGCCGACCGCTGCTCGCTGCTCGCTGTCCGCTGTCCGCTGTCCGCTGTCCGCTGCTCGCTGCTCGCCGCCCGTTGCCCGCCGCTGGCCGCTGGCTGCTCGCTGCTCGCCGCTGGCTGCTGGCTGCTGGCCGCTGCTCCCTGCCCGCTGCTCATCCAGGCCACCGGTCGCCTTCATGGGCGGCGTCCCCTCATGACGCCGCCAGCCCACGGCCGCCAGCCTTCATTGCCAGCGGTGCCAGCGGTGCCAGCGGTGCCAGCGGTGCGGGCGGTGCGGGCGGTGCGGGCGGTGCGGGCGTGAGTGTGGGTGGATGGGTGGGTAGGGCGGCGGTGTAGGGCCCATTCCACTACCAGGAGGTTGAGTACCCAGCCTGCGCCCAGCAGCAGTGCTCGGGTGAGCACGCTGGGTGGCCCCACCAGCAGTACCCACGGGAGGGTTGTCAGGACCTGGGTGCCCGCGCCCTGGCCGATCGCGTAGGCGCGGGCCAGCCACGCCCGGTGTCGTGGCACGTCGCGGCGACTGATGGCGAGCACTCCCAGTACCAGGGCCACCAGCATCGCGGTGCCGAACGTCAGGCGCAGGGACCACAGCAGCACTCCGTCGCCCTCCGCGCGCGGGTAGAGCAGGGTCATCCACAGGCCGCTCAGCGCGGCCACCGCGCCGGCGGGCACCAGCACTCGGCCGGCCACCCGGTGCCACCGTCTTCGGCGCAGCGCCGGCACGAACTGGAACGCGCCCAGCAGGCAGAACAGGGTCGCGCCGACGACGTGCAGCACGATCGGCACCGGCGAGGCCAGGAAGCGGGCGTTCTCGGGCGTCACCGCGCCGGCGGCGACCTGGCCCAGCCTGAGCACCCCGCCGGCCATCGGCACGAGGGTCAGCAGCACCAGTCCGAGGGGGAGGAGCCACGGTCTTGTTGTCATACCGGGAATCCTGGCCGGGGGTGGGGCGGGGGTCATCGGTCTCGAGGCCGGGAGGGGCCTGGCCGGAAGCATGGACCTCGACTCGTACTTTCGGCTGGCTCCTACCTCGGCGGCGATCGGTCGTGCCGGTCGGCTCGACACGCCCGCACGCTCACGACCGGACCACTCAGGACCTGGCGGGCAGCCCGGTGCGCGCGAATGCCCCATCCGGGTGGTGGTGTCGTGGCTCGACCACGGCTACCCGGCGTGCCCCGGGCGTCCAGTCGGTGGAACGGGTGGGGCCGGACGGGTGGTGGCGGGGACAATGGCGGGTGCAGAGGCGGTCGGCTGAGGAGGAACTGTGCCCCGGAGTTCGGAACCGTTGCGGAAGCTCGGCTTCCTGACCATCGGGTTGTTCGACGCGGGGGATCCGCGGCCCGGGCACGAGTCGACGTTGGAGGTCATCCGGTTCGGCGAGGAGTTGGGGTTCGACAGTGCGTGGGTCCGGCACCGGCACCTCCAGCACGGGGTGTCCTCGCCGGTCGCGTTGCTGGCCGCCGCGACTCAGCGGACCAGTCGGATCCACCTCGGCACCGCGGTGATCCCGCTCGGGTGGGAGAACCCGTTGCGGTTGGCCGAGGACCTGGCCACGGTGGACGTGCTGTCCGGTGGTCGGCTCAACCCGGGGGTCAGCGTCGGGCCGCCGTTCCACTTCGACCACGTGAAGGGCGCGCTCTACCCGGACACGGCCGACCAGGAGGACTTCGGCTACGGGCGGGTGAAGCGGCTGCTGGACCTGGTGCGGGGTGAGCCCGCGTCGGACTTCAGCGGGACCAGGGGGTTCGAGGTGTTCTCCGACCGCGTGCAGCCGCACTCGCCCGGCCTGGGGCGGCGGCTGTGGTACGGGGGCGGGAGTCTCGCGTCGGCCCGGTGGGCCGGGCAGAACGGGATGAACTTCCTGACCAGCAGCGTGGTGAAGGCGGAGGAGTCCGAGGACTTCGAGCAGGTGCAGCTGTCGCACGTGCGCGAGTTCCGCGCCCACCACCCGGACGGCGACAAGGCCAGGGTGTCCCAGGGCCTGGTGGTGATCCCGACCGACGGCGCGACCGCCGCGCAGCGCGAGAAGTACCTGGCGTACGCGGAAAGCCGCACCCCGCGCACCGCCACCCCGCAGGGCCCGGCCCGGATGATGTTCGCCCGCGACCTGGTCGGCACGTCGGACGAGATCGCCGCCGCACTGCACGCCCACGCGGCGTTCCAGGAGATCGACGAGGTCGCCTTCGCCCTGCCGTTCACCTTCGAGCACGAGGACTACCTGCAAATCCTCACCGACATCGCGACGAGGCTCGGCCCGGCACTCGGCTGGAGCCCCGCGTCCACCGGCTGACCGACGCCGGCACGGGCCCCGCGGGGTCGTGGCCGACTTCACCGCCGGCCGGGCGGCACCACCGGGTCCACAGTGGACTGGTGCCCGCCCGGCCGGAACTGCTTGGTGGATCAGGGTTTCAGCGAGTCGCGGCCAGGTCGTCCAGCACCGCGACGCCCATCGTGGTCGGGTCCTCCTCGGCCCGGTGGACCGCGTCGACCACCGCGCGGACGTGCGGGACGGGGATGTCGTGGCGGTCGGCCAGGTCCAGGACCGGACCGAGGATGTGGTCCACCTCGGTGGGGCGGTGGTGGATCGCCAGGTCTCGCCACACGCCGGTGCGGGTTTGCTGGTGGGACACCCAATAGGTGATCTGGGCCTGCCACGCGGCCTCGACCGCGGCGTCGGTTCCGGCGGCGGTCGCGGGTCCGTTGGCGGTGGTGGAAGTGGTGGTGGCGAAGAGGGTCGGGTCGAAGCCGTCCACCACCTCGCAGTGCACGCCGGCGGCCTCCGCGACGCGTTCCACCTCGCCGACCAGTCGGCCGAACAGCGGGCGGTGTTCGGGGCGGGCCAGCAGGACCGGGACGTCCTCGTCGGCCACCGCGGTGGCGAAGTAGACCGCGGCGATGGCCGTCTTCGACCACAGGTGGCCGAAGATGTTGGCGGTGACCTCCGTCGGGTGGAACTCGCCGAGCACCCGGGCCAGGTCGCGGACCCGGTCGGTGGGGCGGCCGTCGAGTTCGCCGACGCGGAAGGTGCCCGGGCCGCCGTAGGTGATGTGGCCCGGCTCCTGGTAGAAGCCGCCGAAGGTGACCAGGGCACCGACCGTCCGCTGTGGACCGACGGCCGCCGCGATCGGGTACTCCTCCAACCCGTTCTGCAACGACACCACGAACCCGTCGTCGGCCAGCAGCGGCTCGACCACCCGCAGCGCGTCCGCCGTGTGCCGGGACTTCACGCCCAGCAGCACGGTGCGCAGCGGCTCGGCGAGCTGGTCCGGGCGCAGCGCGCGGGGGTGGGCGACGAAGTCCGCCTCGCCCGAGACGCGCAGGCCGTCGGCGGCGATCGCGGCCACGTGGTCGGCGTTGGCGTCGACGAGGACCACGTCGTGCCCGGCCCGGTGCAGGTGGGCGCCGATCAGGCCGCCGATGGCGCCCGCGCCCACGATGTGGATGGTCATGTCAGGTCCCTCGTCAACGGTAGGTGCGGACGGCCGGTGTGCGAGCCCCCGCTGACGTCGATGATCGCCCCGGTGGTCCACGAGGAGCGGTCCGACAGCAGGAACGCGCAGGTTTCGGCGATGTCGGCCGGGTCGCCGGTGCGGCGCAACGGGGTCGCGGCCAGCGTTTGCGCGAAGTAGTCGGGCACGTCCGGGGTGTCCGGTTCGATCACCCGGTCGAGGACCAGACCCGGCGCGACGGCGTTCACCCGGATCCCGTGCGGGCCGCCCTCGATCGCGGCGACGTGGGTGAACATCTCGACGGCGGCCTTGGACGAGCAGTAGTGGCCGCCGCCCGCCCGTCCGGAGCGGGCCGCGCCCGAGGAGATCACCACGATCGAACCCGGCGTGCCGCGGTCGACCCACCGCCGGAACAGCGCGCGGGTGATCAGCATGACCGACCGGACGTTCACCGCGAACACCGCGTCCCACTCGGCCACCGTCATCTCCGCGATCGGGAGGTTCGGGTAGATCCCGTGCGCCAGCACGACGCCGTCCAGCGGTCCCGCCGACTCCGCCTCGGCCACCAGGGCGTCGAGGTCGGCGTCGGCGAGGTCGGCGTGGACGTCCGCACCGGGCTCCCGGTCCTGGGTCACCACCTGCGCGCCGCGCGCGGCCAGCAGGTGCGCGGTGGCCCGGCCGATCCGGCCGGACGCGCCGGTGACCAGGTAGCGGTGTCCGCTCGGCTCGGTCACTCCAGGACCCCTTCCAGGAACGACACGACGTCCCGCAGGTTCACCGTGATGCGGTTGCGCTCCCGCTGCAACCGGGAGTGCAGGAACCGGAACTCGGCGCTCTCGGGGTCGAGACCGGCGAGCCGCGGCGCGTCGGAGAGCCCGGGCAGCCCGCCGACGAACAGCGCCGGGTCGTGCCGGAACCGGTCGCCGCGGGTGTAGTCGAGCGGCACCAGCAGGCGGGACAGGCGGTGCACGACGGAGTTGAACCAGCTCGGGTCGGCGTCGCGCTCGGCCCACAGCACCCCGGTCAGCTCGGCCGCCCGCAGTCCGCGCGCGATCGCGACCGACAGGTCGAGCCGGTCGGCCGAGGCCGCCTGCAACTCGCGCAGCCGGTCCACCAGCGCCTCGCAGGCCCGGGTGAAGTCCAGCGGCAGCGCGGCGTCGGTCAGCAGGCGCCACACCGCGTGCAGGTAGATCCGGGTGTCGCGGGCCAGCAGCTCCGGGTCGATCTTGTCCAGGGTGTCCTCGGGCGTGTGCCACCACCAGCCGGTGCCGTTGCCCTTGCGCGGCCCGCCGCCGAACACGGCCGCCTGCGCGTTGGTCAGCGCCGGGTCGATCGGCTGCTCGCTCAGGTTCGCGAAGATCGCGGGCACCCCGATGCCCCAGAACGACTGGTCGCCCGCGCGGTGCATGCGGCGACCGGCCCAGTCCTGGCCGGCCTGGGTGCGGAGCGCCTCCTGGGCCAGCTCGCCGAGTTCGGCGGCCGACGTGGCGTCGGCGACGACGGTGTTGCCGTTGCCGCCGGTCGAGTCGATGTTGACGTGGACGAGCGCCCTGGCCTCCAGCTCCTCCCAGTGGTGGTCGGCGTACCAGGCCGAACCGGAGTAGCGGCCCTGGGAGTGGCCGGACCAGAAGGCCAGCCGCAGACCCCGCTGCCACCGGTCGCGGTGCGCGGAGGCGATCCGGGCGATCTCGATCATGGTGGCGTTCGCGGTGCCGTTGTCCATCAGGCCGTAGTGCCACGTGTCGTGGTGGCCGGTGAAGAACACGAACGGCTCCTCGTCGCCACCGCGTCCGCTCGGCAGGTCCGCGACGAGGATCGGCGTCGGCCGCCACCCGGTGTCGATCTCGGTGTGCACGGTGATCCCACCACCCGCCGCGGCCACCTCCCGCAGCCTGCGGCCGTCGGTCGCGCTGACCGAGCACACCGCGGTGGCGGGCAACCGGTCCACGGTGTCGTCGCCCGGACTGCCCCACACCGGGGACACGCACATCTCGTGCAGCTTGTCGTGCGGGCTGACGTGCACCTGGGCGATCGCGCCCCGGCTTCCCGCGCCGATGGTCTGGTCCGGCCCCGGCACGCCGTCGATCAGCACCACGCACCCGGTGACGTCCAGGCCCTCGTAGTCGGCGGCCGTGCCGCGGCCCACCGCGACCAGCCGTCCGGTGAGGCCGGCCGCCGGCGTGGACCGGGAGAACGACACGGCGAGCGCGGTGAGCGAGTCGTCGTCGACCTCGACCCGGGCCGACACCGGCAGGCTGATGTAGGCGTCGTGGCTGATCAGCTCGGTGTGGAAACCCAGCTCGTCCAGGGTGTCGCGGACGTACGCGAGGCTGTCCAGCTCCTCGGGCGTGCCCGCGTGCTTGGTCCACCGCGCCATCGGCGACAGCACGTCCATCAGCCGCCGCGCGGAGACCTCGTCGGTCACCCGGAGCACGTCCGCGAGCGCGTGGTCGGCCACCGGGGCGTCCGCTGTTCCTACGTTGTCCACTGTGGATGGTCCTTTCGTGGTCACAGGGCCGCGGCGCTGCCCGCGCGGCGCGGTCCGGCACTGCCGAACAGCCGGCCGTCCTCGCCGCGCCAGCTCATCTGGAACGAGCCCAGGTGCCAGTCGTAGGCGGGCAGCGGCGACATCAGCAGGCCGAGCGAGGTCACCCCGCGGGTCACCTCGTCGGGCACGCGGCTCTCCATCGAGAACTGGTAGTCGGCGCGCAGCGGGTAGAGCCGGGGCGCGTCCTCGGCGGCGTACGGGTCCATGCCGTAGTCCAGGATGTTCGACAGCACCTGGGGAACCGTGCAGTACACGCTGCCCGGCGAGCCCAGGCCCAGCACGGGCCGGCCGTCCTTGAACACCAGGGTGTTGCCGATCGCGCACCGCATCCGGCCGCCGCCGGTGAACCAGCCGCCGATCCACATGTCCATGCTGTTGACGCCGTTGCTGCCGATCATCGGGACGCCGCCGATCACCTCGCCCGGGATTCCCGAGCCCTGCAAGGTGTTCATCGACTGCACCCAGTTGCCGTGCTTGTCCACGATGGACAGTTCGCAGCTGCCGGCGGACTGGGCGGGCTTGGGGGAGGGCAGCTGCCCGATCGCGGCCAACCGGGCCGCGCCGCCGGTCACCTCGACGTGCTTGGCGAGGTCGATCGTGGGTCGGCTCCGCCGGATCAGCTCGGCCGCCATCGCGTGGAACTCCCGCGACATCAACACCTCGGCCGGGTTCTCGAAGATCCGCGGGTCGTTGATCAGGTTGGCCTCGTTGTCGGCCCGGCGCAGCGCGTGGGTCAGGTAGTACAGCGCCTCGGCGGACTCGGTGTAGTGGCCCACCGAGGTGATGTCCAGCTCGTCCAGGATGCCCAGCACCATCGAGCAGAACACGGCCTGCCGCTCGGGCGGCGAGAGCTGCACGATCTCGTGCCCGCGGTGCTCGTAGCGCAGCCCGCTGCCCCACTCGGCGCGCGACACCGCCATGTCCGCCAGGGTGATCGGCCAACCCAGCTCGTTGGCCCGGCGCACGAAGTCCTGTGCCCAGCCGCCGGTGATGAAGTAGTCCGGACCCTCTTCCGCCAGCCGCACCATGGTGCGGTGCAGCTCCGGCTTGGGCCACCGGTCGCCGACCTGCGGCAGGTGCCCGCCGGGCGCGAAGTGCGCGCGGCCGGACGGGGTGTAGAGGAAGAAGTCGTAGGACTGGGCCATCACCAGGTGCTCGAACGAGTCCACCACGTGGCCGACCTCGGCCCAGTGCACCGCCGGCGCGCACAGCTCGGCCCACGGCCGGGTGGCGAACCGCTCGTAGAGCGCCTTCATGCCCGGCATGAAGCCCGGGATCACCGCGTACGGACCGGCGCCGCTCGCCGAGTACTGGCTGCGCGGCGGCGGCACCCGGTGGAAGGGCGGCAGGTCGGGCACGATCGTGCCGTGGCTGTTCAGCTCGTGCACGGTGCCGGTTTCGGCTTCCCAGAACAGCATGGTGAACATGCCGGCGTGGTTGGTCAGGTCCTGCTGCACGACGGCCTGCACGAGCGACCCGGCGATCAGGGCGTCCACCGCCGTGCCACCGCCCGCGAGCACGTCGCGCATCGTGTCCGTGACGATCGGGTGCTGGCTGGAGCACACCGCCTGTTCGCCGGACACCGGGGTCTTGGGTCCCACCCTGCCCTCGTTGGTCACCTGACGACTCCTTCCTGGTCGAGCCCGAGCACCGAGCCCACGAGCCGGGCGGTGTAGGCGTGCCCGGGGTGGTCGAGGACTTCGGCCGTGCGGCCGTGTTCGACGACCTCGCCGTGGTGGAGCACCAGGACGCGGTCGGTCATCTGCCGTACGACGGACAGTTCGTGGGTGATGAACAACATGCTCATCCCGTACCGCTGCCGCAGTTCCCGCAGCAGGGACAGGATTTCCGCGCGCACCGAGACGTCCAGCGCGGCCACCGGCTCGTCGCAGATCAGCAGCCGGGGCCGCAGCGCGACGGCCCGCGCGATCGCGATCCGCTGGCGCTCGCCGCCGGAGAGCTGGGCGGGCCTGCGCAACCCGTGCCGCTCGGTGAGCCCGACCTGGGTGAGCAGTTCGGCGATCTCGCCGCGGTGGTCGGCGTCCCGGTCGCGGGTGAGGATCGCCTCGCGGAGGGTGGCGCCGATGGTGCGCGCCGGGTTCAGCGAGGAGTACGGGTCCTGGAAGACCACCTGCACGAGGTTCGCGACCTCGCGGGACTGGGCCCGGGTGAGCTTGCGGTAGTCCGCCAGGTCCAGGCCGCCCAGCTCGATGCTCCCGGAGTCCGGGTGCACCAGGCCGAGCAGCGCCCGCGCGATGGTGGTCTTGCCCGAGCCGGACTCGCCGACCAGGCCGACCGACTCGTGCACGCCGACGTCGAAGGACACGCCCTTCAACGCCTGGGTGCGCTGCTTGCCCGAGACCAGGTCCCGGTAGGACTTGCGCAGGTCGCGGACGGTGAGCAGGACACCGGGGTCGGCGACGCTGACGTCCCCGGTGTCCTGCCCGCCCTCCTCGTCCGTGCCGAGGAGTTCCGGCGCGATCTCGTCCACGCGCAGGCAGGCGGTCGTGTGACCGGGTGCGACCAGACGCAGTTCCGGCCGCTCGGACCGGCAGTCGGCCACCGCCCAGGCGCAGCGCGACGCGAAGCCGCACTGGCCGCCGACGGACTCCGCGGGCGGCACCCGGCCGGGGATCGACCGCAGGTGCTCGACGCGGCGGTCGATCGGCAGGTGCGAGCGCAGCAGTCCGGCGGTGTACGGGTGCCTAGGGTCGTGCCGCAGCACGGCGGCGGGCGCCTGCTCGACCAGACCACCGGCGTACATGACCATGATCCGGTCGCACACCGAGAACGCGACGCCGAGGTCGTGGGTCACCAGCACCAGGGCCATGCCCCGCTGCCGGCGCAGGCTGTCGAGCATGGCCAGGACCTGGGCCTGCGTGGTGGCGTCCAACGCGGTGGTGGGCTCGTCGGCGATGAGCAACTCGGGGTCGCCCGCCAGAGCCGCGGCCATCGCGACCCGCTGCCGCATGCCGCCGGAGAGCTGGAACGGGTAGCGGTGCGCGGCGCGCGCCGGGTCGAGGCCGACCTCCTCCAGCCGCCCGTAGACCTCCGCGCGCACCTTGGCGCGGTTGCCCCGGAGCCGGGCCGGCAGCCCTTCCGCCACGTGCGCGAACGCGGTCTGCACGGGGTTGAGCATGGAGAACGGGTCCTGCATCAGCAGGCTGATCCGGGTGCCGCGCACGGCGCGCAGGTCGCGTTCGGACCGCCCGAGCAGCTCCTGCCCGTCGAAGGTGACCGACCCGGTCGCGACCACCTCGCGGGGCAGCAGGCCGACCAGCGAGCGGACGGTGAGCGACTTGCCGCTGCCCGACTCGCCGACGATGCCGACCGACGTGCCCGCCTCGACGGCGAACGTCACGTCCCGCACCAGCGGGCGATCCCGGTGGCTGATGTCCACGCCGTGCGCGGTGAGCAGACTCATCGTGCCTCCCGCCGTGCCGTGAGCCGGTCGTAGACGCTGTCCCCCAGCACGGTCGCGCAGACCGCGGTGAGGATGATCATCACGGCCGGCGCCAGCGCCAGCCACGGTTCGAAGAGGATCTGCTCGCGCCCGTCCGCGATCATCACGCCCCACTCGGCGCTGCCCGGCTGACCGCCGATGCCCAGGAACGCCAGCGCGGAGAAGGCGATCAGGGCCACCACGAAGTCCAGCAGGAACGTGGCGACGACCGTGGGCACGATGTTCGGCAGCACGTGCCGGAACATCACGGTGCGGGCGGGCAGTCGCAGGCTCTGCGCGGCCTCCACGTACGGGAGTCCGCTCTGGACGCTCGCGGCGCTGCGGATCATCCGGATCGCGGTCGGCACGGACAGCAGCGACAGCACCAGCACGGTGACCGCGTAGCCGCCGGAGGAGATGCCGACCACGACGATCGCCACCAGCAGCGCGGGCAGCGCATACATCACGTCCACCAGCCTGCTGATCACCGCGTCGACCCGGCCCCGGTAGTAGGCCGCGGCCAGACCGAGGCAGATGCCGACCGCCACCGCGACCAGTGCCACCAGCAGCGGACCGATCACCGCGACCCGGGCGCCGGAGATCACCCGGGACAGCACGTCCCGACCGAGGTCGTCGGTGCCGAGCCAGTGCTCGCCGGTCGGTCCGCCGGAGCTGAGCAGGAGGTTCTGCTCGTTGGGCGGGAACGGCGCGAGCAGGTCGCCGGTGACGACGAAGACCAGGATCACCGCGAGCGGGACGGCCGCCACGATCGCGGGCCACCCGAGGCGCCTCACGACGCCACCTGCCGGGCCCGGACGCGCGGGTCCAACAACCCGGTCAGCACGTCGACCGCCAGGTTCACCAGGATCACGAAGGCCGCGGCGACCATCGCGATGCCCTGCACCACCGGGATGTCCTTGGTGTTGACCGAGACCACCAGCAGCGACCCGACGCCGGGCAGCGAGAACACCGTCTCCACCAGCACGGCGCCGGACAGCGCGGCGATCAGCACCACGCCCGACGAGGTCACGATCGGCACCGCCGCGTTGCGCAGCGCGTACCTCACCAGCACCCGCGTCGGCGCCACGCCCCGCGCCCGGGCGAAGGTGATGTAGTCCTGGTCCATCACGTCGAGCATCGCCGCCCTCGTCTGCCGCAGCACGATCGCCATCAGCGCGGTGGCGAGCGACACCGCGGGGAGGACGAGGTGCCACAGCCGATCGCCGAAGCCCTCGCCCGAGCCGAACACCGGGAACCAGTCGAGCAGCACGCCGAACACGTAGACCAGCAGCAGGCCGACGGCGAACGGCGGCGCGCTCATCCCGAACGCGGCGACGGTGGACACGACGCGGTCGGTCGCGGCGCCGCGCCGCAGCCCGGCCGCGGCGCCGAGCGGGATGCCCACCAGCACCACCAGCAGCAGCGCGAACAGCGCCAGCTGGAAGGACATGGGCAGGGTCTGGCCCAGCGCGTCGAGCACGTCCTCGCCGGACCGCACGGAGGTGCCGAGGTCGAACCGGAGCGCCGAGCCGAGCCACCGCCCGTACTGCACGAGGAACGGGTCGTCGAGGTGGTACTTCGCGGTGGTCGCCTCGATGAGCTCCGGTGTGGACGGCGCGGTGCCCATCAACGTCGCCAGCAGCGATCCGGGCGCCAGCGCGAGCAGGCTGAACACCAGGAACGACACCAACAACAGCATCGCGACCATCGCGGCGAGGCGCCGGGCCAGAAACCTGATCATGCTGTCACGCCGTCGCCCGCACCCGGTGGATCCAGGTGCCGTCGAGGATGTCGGACTGGCTCACCGGCTCGGAGAAGGTGAACCCCTTGCCCAGCGCCACCACGAAGTTCGGCGCGTAGAGCGGCAGGTAGGGCAGCTCGTCGGCGACCTGCTTGAGCACAGACCGGGTCGCCGCCCAGCGCGCGCCCTTGTCGACCGAACCGGTCAGCGCCTTGACGTCGTCCTCGATCTTCGGGGTGGTCCAGTTGGCCAGGTTCAGCCCCGGCGCGGTGATGTTGGCCTGACCCACGACCCGCGGCAGCACCGCGTTCGGGTCGGGGATGGTCGCGATCAGCTGCATCGACTGGATGCCGGGGGTTTCGTGCGCGAACACCCGCTTCGCCCACACCTCCGGCGACTCCGGCTTCGGCGTGATCGTCACGCCCAGCTCCTTCATGTTCTCCTGGAGGTTCAGGATCGTCGGCTCCGCCCACGGCGAGCTGGTGGTGTAGGGGATCTCGACGCTGAACCCGCCGGGCGTCGCGGACTGCGCCAGTTCGGCCTTCGCCTTGGCCTTGTCCAGGTCGTACTGCGGGAGGGTGTCGAGGAAGCTCTTGGCCGTGTCGGCGGAGCCCGCGACGCCCTCGAGCAGCGTCTGCGGCACCAAACCCTTGAGCACCACGCCGTTCGCGCCGTAGACCGCGCGGGACACGCCCTGCCGGTCGATCGAGTAGGCGACCGCCTTGCGCACGTGGATGTCGTCGAACGGCGCCTTCGACGTGTCCAGCGTGAGGTAGCTGGTCACGTTCGCGGGCAGCTGCACGGTCTGCGCGCCGGAGATGCCGTT
Source organism: Actinosynnema sp. NPDC020468 (assembly GCF_040642015.1). Lineage (NCBI taxonomy): Bacteria > Bacillati > Actinomycetota > Actinomycetes > Pseudonocardiales > Pseudonocardiaceae > Actinosynnema > Actinosynnema sp. NPDC020468. The sequence continues at coordinate 34,447 of NZ_JBFAEO010000050.1, read as the reverse complement.
CCACTGGCCGATCTGCTTGACGTTGGTGACCTGCGCGCCGTTGATCGAGTTGGAGCGCATCGCCAGCTGCCCGGTGTTGTCGTCCTTGATCGGGACGAACGAGACGGCCTTGGCCTTGGGCGGCGCGGTGGTGTACTTGGGGTTGCGCTCCAGCGCGATCTTGTCCGGGCCGCTGGACTTGAACACGTACGGCCCGGTGCCCACCGGCAGCCCGGTCGAGGTGCCCAGCGCCGCGCCGGCCGCCTCGGCGACCTTCTTCGACTGCACGTAGGAGATCACCGAGAGGTTGTCGCGCGCGGTCGGGTCGGCGAACTTCAACTTCACCGTGACGGTCGTCGGCCCGGTCGCGGTGACCGACTCGACGCTCTTGACCCGGCCCGCGGTCTGCGCGCCCGCCTTCGCGTCGGTCACGTGCTGGAGGCTCCACACGACGTCATCCGCGGTCATCTTGGTGCCGTCGGAGAACTGCGCGTCGGGCGCGAGTTCGTACACGATGGACGCCGGGTCGGGCTGCGTCACCGTCTTGGCCAGCACGGGGCGGAAGCTGCCGTCGTTGGCCACCCGCTCCAGCGGCTCGGTCACCAGGCTGATCACCTGCTGGGTGTTGACCGTCGCGTCCTTCGCCAGGTCCAGCGACACCGGGAGCTGTTGCAGCGCCCAGACGAAGGTGTCGAACTCGGTCTCCACGCCCGCCTTGGTGCTGGTGTCCGGCTTGGCCGCACCATCACCGCCGCCACCACACGCGGTCACGAGCAGGCCGGCCACCGCGGTCGCGGCGACCATCTTCCGTCTGCTGCTGTCGAGAATCGTCATTGGTTCTCCTTCTGCGGCATTACTCGCTGTCCGGGCCGGGCGTTTCGAGGGGGAGGAACGCCCGTTTGAGGGTCCGGATGTTGATCGACAGCCGGGTGCCGCGCACACCGGGCAGGGTGCCGAGCACCTCGGTCCGGAACCGGAACAGGTCGGCCTGGGTGGGCACGATCAGCTCCACCAGCAGGTCGCTGTCCCCGGCGGTGGCCGCCACGTACCGCACTTCCTGTCGGGCGGCCAGGGTGCGCACCGCGTCCGGCAGGGTCGACGGGGCGAGGTCGACCCAGACGAACGACTGGATGTGGAAGCCGAGTAACCGGGCGTCCACCAGGGCCATCGGGTGCACCCGGCCGGTGGTGAAGAGCGCGTCGGTGCGGCGGCGCACCGCGGATTCGCTCAGGTCGGTCGCCAGCGCCAGGTCGGCGAAGCTCATCCGGCCGTCGACCCGGAGCAGTTCGGCGATCGCCTCCTCCACCGGGTCCAGCGCCAGCGGCTCCTCGTCCGGCGCCAGGTCCAGCAGCGGCAGGCGCACGCCGGGGATGTCGGCGACCAGCGAGTGGCTCCAGTCCACAGTGGACTTGAACTCGCGGAGCACCGGCTCCGACATCGACTCGAACGTGGCGTCCACGCCGCCGAGCGTGTCCAGCAGGATCGTGGCCAGGTCCTGGGTGGACGGCGTGATGAACTCGGCGAGCAGGCCGTAACGGCCGGTGAGCACGGCGACCATCCGCACGTCCGGCCGGGCCACCAGGTGGTCGGCCAGGGTCCGCAGCGACTTGTTGGTGACCGCGAAGTACACGGTGACCGGGAAGCCGCGGCCGGTGCGGATCGAGTCCACCACGACGGTGGTGCGCAGGGCGCCCGAGACGGTCAGCGCCCGGACCCGGCGGGCCACGGTGGACTCGGAGCTGCCGACGGCCTTGGCCAGGTCGCGCCAGCTGACCCGGGGGTTGGCCTGGAGGGCGGCGGCCAGCCGCGCATCCAGGGAGGCCCGCTCCCACCACCCGGTCGGAACCGGTGCGTCTGGTGAACTCATGCGAGCACCGTACGCGGCGTGACGGTATCCGTCTACGGTCAAGGTAAACGTGATGAGATCCGCACCCACTGTGGCGTTCGGGTGATGATTTTCGGGGGTCCGGGAGAATCCGCGGGCACGGGCTCGCGGCGAGAACCCGCCGGGGGGTGGCGGACGGGTGGCGGAGCGGGCCGGACCGTGGCGCGGTGGTCCGCGGCGGCCGACGCTGGACGGGACACCTCCGGCCGCACAAGGGGTTCGCGCATGACGACGGGCAACGAGTCCCTCGCGCACTGGTTCCGGCGCGGCGGGTGGACGCAGCGGGAACTCGCCCGCGCGGTCACCCGGCTGGGGCGGGAACGGGGCCACAACGTCGCGCCGGACGCCTCCCGGGTTCGCCGGTGGCTGGACGGCGAGCAGCCCCGGCGCCCGGTCCCGGACCTGCTGGCCGCGCTGTTCGGCGAGCGGATGGGACTGCCCCTCGCGCCCGCCGACCTCGGGCTCGTCGCCCGGACGCCTGCCCGCGACGAGGTCGGGTGGGACGGTGGCGGCCTGGTGTCGACCCTTCAGGACTTCACCAGGAGCGACCTCATGATGAAACGCAGGGACGTCCTCGGTACGACCGCCGCGCTCGTCACCGGTGCGGTGCTGGAACGGCGGCTCGGCGGCTGGCTGCGGCCGCTGGACCGGCGGGCACCCGCCGGTGTCGCGGCCGGTCGGATCGGGCTCGCCGAGATCGCCGAGATCGAGTCCGCGACGGCCACCTTCTGGAGCTGGGACGCCCGGCGCGGCGGCGGGTTGTACCGGGAGGCCGTGGTGGGTCAGCTGAAGGCGATGACCGATCTGCTCGACTTCCGCTACCCGGCCGAGATCGCCCGCCGGCTGTACCGCTCGACCGCCGACCTCGCCCGGCTGGCGGGCTGGATGTCGCACGACGTCGGTCTCCAGGAGACCGGGCAGCAGTACTTCACGTTGGCGCTGCACTGCGCGAAGCAGGCCGACGACTCCCGGCTGGGCGTCGAGGTGCTGTCCCGGATGGCCAGGCAGATGGTGCACGTCGGCCGGCCGCGGGACGCGCTGTCGCTGGTCGGGTTGGCCAGGCGCGGCGGCGGCGCGCGGATCGGGGAGCGGGAGTCGGCGATGCTCACCACGTGCGAGTCGTGGGCGCACGCGACGCTCGGCGACGTGGCCGCGGTGGACCGCGCGGTCGGGCTCGCGGGGGAGCGGTTCGAGCGCGCCGCCGACGCGCCGCCGTGGCTCGGCTACTTCGACCGGGCCGGGTTGGAGGGGATGGCCGGGTTGTCCTACCGCACGCTGGCCGAGCGGCGGCCGGAGTTCGCGGTGCGGGCGGAGGCGCACCTGGACACCGCGCTGCGGTTGCGCCGCCGGGACGCCTACGTGCGGTCGAGCCTGTTCGACCGGATCTCGCTGGCCGGGGTGCGGGTGGCGCAGGGCGAGCACGCCGAGGCCGAGCGCGTGGCGCGGGAGGTGGTGGAGGCGGCGGGCGGTGTCGGGTCGACCCGCACGTTCGACCGGATCGACGCGCTGCGCGAGCGGGCCCGGGTGGACGGCCGGCGGTCGGGCGAGGCGGCGGGGTTGGCGGACACGCTGACGGAGCTGGTCGCGGCGCACTCGGCGAGCCGTCCGGGGCGCGCTCGTCGGACGGGCGACTGACGCGGTCCCCGGCCGACGGCGTGATCCGGTGGTGGCACGGGGAAATCGGCACGGGACACGGCTGCGCCGAGGTGGTTCGCGGGTGCGGAGGTGGTCGGATCGGTGGCGCGGTCGGTCCGACGACGGTGTCGATCTTTCGGTGTCGATCTTGCGACGGGTGCGGTCCGGTCGGTGACGCGACCCGATCGGGTCGGTCGGCGGCCTCTATCATCCGGCGGGTGACCGCCTACGACACCGACGCGTTCGAGCACCTGGACACCTCGGCCCTGCCGCCGCGCCAACAGCGCATCCTCCTCGCGATCCGCGACTGGGTGGTCCGGCACGGCTACTCGCCGAGCACCCGGGAGATCGGCGACGCGGTCGGGTTGCGGTCGTCCTCCTCGGTGTCGAAGCACCTGGCGAGCCTGGAGGAGAAGGGTTTCCTGCGCCGCGGTGCCACCGTGTCCCGGCCGATCGACGTGCGGGCGTTCCTCGGCGAGCCGCGGCCGGGCGAGGTCGAGGACTCGGTGAGCGTTCCGGTGGTCGGCCACATCGCCGCCGGCACGCCGATCACGGCCGAGGAGCACGTGGACGACGTGCTGACCCTGCCGCGCGGGCTCACCGGCCGCGGCACGGTGTTCGGGCTGCGGGTGCGCGGCGACTCGATGGTGGACGCGGCGATCTGCGACGGCGACATCGTGGTGGTCAAGCAGCAGTCCGAGGCGCACTCGGGTCAGATCGTCGCCGCCATGATCGACGGCGAGGCGACCGTGAAGGTGTACCGGCGGCGCAACGGCCACGTGTTCCTGGAACCGCGCAACGCGGGCTACGAGGTGCTCGACGGCGACCACGCGGTGGTGCTGGGCGCGGTCGTCTCGGTGTTGCGCAGCGTCTGACCGGTCGGGTCGCCGCTAGCCTCGGCGCATGCGAAAAGGGTTGTCGGTCGGGCTCGGGGTCCTGCTCGTGCTGATCGGCGGGGTGTGGACCGCGCAGGGGTTGGGCTACCTCGAGGGCAGCTTCATGACCGGTCAGAAGCTGTGGACCGCGATCGGCCTGCTGTGCCTGGTCGGCGGGGTCGCGCTGCTGGTCACGAGCCTGCGGAGGCGATGACGCCCGAGGTGTTATGGGCGGTTGGGAGGGGGTTCGCGGGCCCGGGCGGCGGTACCGTCCGCGATGCCCGCCCCTGCCGCCTGGGCACCCCTGCGAATCGAGGTCCCTGTGAGTCGACCACGCGTGACCGCCGTGCTGCTCGCCCTCGCGCTGGGCGCGACGACCGCGGTCGCCGTCCCCGCCGCCGCGTCGGCGAGTCCGGCCGAACCCTACTGCTACGAGGAGACGTCGCAGCCCACCGCCGACATCAGCGACCTGAGGGCGGCGTTCACGTCGGCGAACTGGATGCAGACGCTCCAGGCCATGTACAAGCGGCGCTGGCCGAGCGGGTCGGCGCTGGCCGTCGCGCAGGCCAAGGACCAGTACTGGAACCAGTTCGTCAGCAAGACGAGCTTCGACTCGTTCGCCGAGTCGATGATGGTCGCCATCCACGAGGAGACCCACATGTGGGACCTCGACCCGGCGCGCACCAAGTGGAACACCTCCACCGCCGCGTGGATCAACGCCGACCGGCAGGCGACGACCGTCCCGCTGTACGACGGCTTCCCGCGCAAGGAGATCATCCCGCTGATCAAGGACAAGTACAGCGACTCCATGGACGGGATCTACCTGCGCGACTCGACGCAGGGCAACTACCACCTCCAGGGCGTGACGGCCGAGCTGAACGCCGGGTTGACCGGGCTGCCGGCGGTGACCGTGGTGCAGGAGTTCATCAAGGGCGTCGGCGCGAGCAACGCGCGGGACATCGCGGCGACCAACCTGCGCTACCTGCTGCTGTACCTGCGGGTCGCGAAGTCGAGCCACCCGGACTACTGGGCGAAGATCAAGAACGAGCCGAAGCTGCGCGACCTGGTGCTGACCCAGTTCCTGCGCACGGCCTACTGGCTGGAGAAGTCCGCGCCGTACACCGGGAAGCTGGGCAGCGCGAACGCGGACAAGATCACGGCGGCGAACTACGCGCCGGAGAACATCGCGGTGCTGGAGGAGTTCACCGGGCGCAAGGTCACCGGCGCCACCCGGAAGAACTGCACGGCGAGCTGAAGACCCCCGAGGCCCGGCCGTGTGCTCCGGGCCTCGGGCTCTTCGCCGGTCACTCCGCGCCGAGGCGGTGCAGCACGTCGAGGACCTTCGCGCCGGAGCGGCCGAGGAGTTCGGCCTCCACGTCGTCCACCTTCGTCGCGAGGCGCTTGTGCAGCGCCCGGCCGCGCGGGCTGAGGTACACCCGGACCCGGCGGCGGTCCTCGGGGTCGACCTCGCGGTACACCACCGCGGTGGCGACCAGTCGGTCCACCACCCTGGTCAGGGTCGGGCCGCTGGCGGTGGTCCGCGCGGTCAGGTCGGACATGGTCAACCCGCGTTCACCGGCCAGCGCGACCAGCACGAGCCACTGGTCGAGGGTCAGGCCCTCGGGGCTCAGCACCTGCTCGACGCGGGCGGTCACGGCACGGGCCGCCCTGGTGAGCGCACTGGTCAGCGGCTCGCGCACCGGTCCTCCTCTTGCGGAACTAGGCCCCGATTGTAAGACTTCCGGCTGAAAGTAAAAGCCGAGGGTCGAGAGTGTCGCCGATGGCAGCAGTCGTCCACGCCGACTGGCGGGTCGCCATGGTGATCCCTCTCCAGGGTCCGGCCGGGCTGTTCGGGCCGTCCTGCGAGGCGATCGCCGAACTCGCCGCGCGCGAACTCAACGCCGAGGGCGGCATCCTGGGTCGCGAGGTGTCGTTCGAGGTGGTGGACGGCGGCGCGGACCCGGCGGCCGTGGCGGCCGAACTCTCGTCCCTGGTCGGCTCCGGGCGGGTGGACGCGGTCACCGGCTGGCACATCTCCTCGGTGCGCAACGCCGTCGCGCCCGCGCTGGCAGGCCGGGTGCCCTACCTGTACCCCTCGCTGTACGAGGGCGGCGAACGGCGGCCGGGCGTGTACTGCTGCGGCGAGACGCCGCGCTCCCAGCTCGCGCCGGCCCTGGAGTGGTTGCGGGACAACGCGGGCGCGCGCCGGTGGTTCGTGGTCGGTGACGACTACGTGTGGCCGCACACCTCCCTGGTCGCGGTCCGCGAGTACGCCCGCGAGCTGGACCTGCGGATCGTCGGCGAGTCGTTCGCGCGGCTGGGCGGCGACATGACCGGGTTGATCCGGCAGGTCGAGCGGTCGGACTGCGACGGCGTGCTGATGCTGCTGGTCGGCCAGGACGCGGTCGAGTTCAACCGGCGGTTCGCCCGGCGCGGCCTGCACGAGCGGCTGCTGCGGTTCAGCCCGCTGATGGAGGAGAACATGCTGCTGGCCAGCGGCGTGGGCGCGACCCGCAACCTGTTCGTCGCGGCGTCGTACTTCCGGTCGCTGGTCAACGCCGACGCGATGGACCTGCTCGGCCGGTACGTCGGTCTGCACGGCGCGGGCGCGCCGGCACTGAACAACGCCGCGGAGTCCTGCTACGAGGGGTTCCGCGCGCTGGCGAGCCTGGTCCGGCGGGCGGGCACCGCGCGGCTGCCCGAGCTGAACGCGGCCATCGACGGCGTCGCCTACCACGGTCCACGCGGGACGGTCGAGTTCCGCGGCGCCCAAGCCGCGCCCGCCGTGCACCTCGCGGTGGCCGACGGCTTCGACTTCGACGTGATCACCCGGCTCTAGGCCGCACCCGGCCCCCTTGACGGGACCCGAACCCCCAATTACTTTCTGATGAAAATATTCGGGCTGGTGCTAATGGGAGGGCGCGATGGGCGACGTCGGCCTGCTCTACGTCGGTGCCGTGCTGCTGCTGAACGGCCTGGTGCTGCTGGGCCGGGTGCCCGCGCGGTCGGCCGCCGTGTTCAACCTGTTCGTCGGCGGGCTCCAGTGCGTGACGCCGACCGTGCTGATCGTCCAGGCGCACGGTGACGCGGACGCGGTGCTCGCGGCGTCCGGGCTGTACCTGTTCGGCTTCACCTACCTCTACGTCGGCGTGGTGAACCTGGCCGGCCTGGAGGCCGAGGGGATCGGCTGGTTCTCGCTGTTCGTCGCGTGCGCCGCCGTCGTGTACTCGGGCATCGCGTTCTTCCGCACCGGCGACCCGGTGTTCGGCGTCATCTGGCTGGCGTGGGCGCTGCTCTGGGCGCTGTTCTTCCTGATCTTCGGCCTCGGCGAGGAGAGGGTGACCCGGTTCGCCGGGTGGGCGGTCGTGCTGCTGAGCCAGCCGACGGCCACCGTGCCCGCGTTCCTCGCGCTGACCGGCTCGCCGCGTTCCGACGCCGCCGCCGGGCTGCTCGCCGCCGCGCTCGCGGTGGTCCTGGTCGCGCTGGCCGCCGTGCTGGCGCGCAGGTTCGCACCTCAACCCAAGGAGAGCTGATGCGACACGGAGACATCGCTTCCAGTCCCGACACGGTCGGCGTCGCGGTGGTGAACTACAAGATGCCCCGGCTGCACACCAAGGCCGAGGTGCTCGACAACGCGCGGAAGATCGCCGAGATGGTCGTGGGCATGAAGACCGGGCTGCCCGGCATGGACCTGGTGGTGTTCCCCGAGTACTCGACCCAGGGGATCATGTACGACCCGGGCGAGATGTACGACACCGCGGCGACGATCCCCGGCGAGGAGACGGAGATCTTCGCCGCCGCGTGCCGCGAGGCCGACACCTGGGGCGTCTTCTCGATCACCGGCGAACGGCACGAGGAGCACCCGCACAAGCCGCCGTACAACACGCTGGTGCTGATCAACAACGCCGGCGAGATCGTGCAGAAGTACCGCAAGATCCTGCCGTGGTGCCCGATCGAGGGCTGGTACCCGGGCGACACCACGTACGTGACGGACGGCCCGAAGGGCCTCAAGGTCTCGCTGATCATCTGCGACGACGGCAACTACCCGGAGATCTGGCGGGACTGCGCGATGAAGGGCGCGGAGCTGATCGTCCGCTGCCAGGGCTACATGTACCCGGCCAAGGACCAGCAGGTGCTGATGGCGAAAGCCATGGCGTGGGCCAACAACTGCTACGTGGCGGTGGCCAACGCGGCCGGTTTCGACGGCGTGTACTCGTACTTCGGCCACTCGGCGGTGATCGGCTTCGACGGCCGCACGCTGGGGGAGACGGGGGAGGAGGAGTACGGGATCCAGTACGCCCAGCTGTCCGTTTCCGCCATCCGCGATGCCCGGCACTACGACCAGTCGCAGAACCACTTGTTCAAGCTGCTGCACCGGGGCTACACGGGGGTTCACGCGGGAGGCGAGGGGGACAAGGGCGTGGCCGACTGCCCGTTCGACTTCTACAAGAACTGGGTCACCGACGCGCTGAAGGCGCAGGAGTCGGTCGAGGCGCTGACCCGGGACACGGTGGGCGTGAAGGACTGCCCGGTGGGCGACCTCCCGGTCCGACCGAAACCCTGACCCCGCCCGCGATCGCGGCGGCGCCCCTGTCGCCGCCGCGATCCGCGGTCGACCTCGCGGGTGCGGCAGGATGGCGAGGTGCTGCCCCACGTCCACCGCGTCACCGGGTTCGACCCCGCCGATCGGGATGAGCACGGCCGCCACACCGGCGCCGAGGACGCGGCCGGCGATCACGGCCCGGTCGAGGCGGCCTACCTGCGGGCGGTCGAGGCGTTCGCGGCGGAGGTGGGCGTCGACCGGCTGTGCGTGCGCGAGCCGCGACTCCTGGACGTCGCCGGGCTCGACGGGGTCCTCCCGACCGGGTCGGCCGGATTCCACGACGGCGCGGAGGTGTCGCTGGACGTCGCGGTGGCACTGGTGCGGGTGATGCTGCGCGACGGTGGCGTGTGGTGCCGGCTCGAGGTGGACGGCGTGTTCGCGGTGCACGTCGGCCGGGACCTCTACGTCGGCGCGGACCGGCCGTGTACGGAGGCGGTGGCCAGGACGCGCGCGCTCGGGCTGTTCCCGGAACGGGTGGCCCGCTCGCCGTACGAGGTGGAGATCGGCGAGGACGTGCAGCGGCCCGCCGACGACGAGTTCTGGGCCGGGGTGCGGTGGGCGGTCGCCATGACCCGGGCCGGGACCCTGGAGGAGGTCTACGCCGAGGGGGCCTCCCGGTGGCACGAGTTGCGTCGCGACACGGTCGACGCGGTGCGCGCCGGACTCGCTCCCCGCGCCCGGCTCGCGGTGTGGCCCCCCGATCCGGGTTTCGTCGACGGGCCGCTGTCCACCGCCGTGCTGCCCGACGCCGACGGGGTGGTCCGCGCGCGGTGGCGGACCGTGCCGACGCGGGGCGACCGGGACTGGGCGTTCCTGAAGACGTTGCGGCGCGGGCAGGTCGTCACCGGCACGGTGACCCTGATCGCGCCCTTCCACGTGACCTTCGTGGACATCGGCGGGTTCGAGGCGATGATCAACATCTCCGAGCTGTCGTGGCGTCCGTTCGACCGGCCGTCGGACGTCGTCGCCGAGGGCGAGGAGGTCACCGCGGTGATCCTCGACGTCGATCCGGTCCGCGCGCACGTGCCGCTGTCCCTCAAGAGGCTTCAGGAAGACCCGTTCCCACGCCTGGTCGAGCGGATCGGGCACCCGTTCGCCGGCCGGGTGGTGAAGGTCGTGCCGATCGGGGTGTTCGTGCGCGTCGAGGACCGGGAGGACGCGTTCGTGGGCCTGGTGCCCGAGTCCGAGCGGGTGGACGTGCGGGTCGGCGACCCCCTCCTCGTCACGGTCGTGGCCGTCGACGTGACTCGTCGCCGGATCCTGCTCTCGCGCCGGCGGGCGGTCGCCGAGGGCTGATTCCTACGCTCGGTGACCTGCGGGAACACCGGCGTGATGGAAACCCGTTCCAAGATTCCGGCGGCTGTGGAGCGTTCTTCCGTCGTTGGGTTCGGCGTTCTCGGGTGTTCACGAACGGCCCATAGCGTCCCCGTCGTGGTCGACAGCCCGTCCAACGCGGACACCCTCGAACAGATCCGGTCCCTGCTCCCGTCCCTGTCACCCGCCGAGCGGCGGGTGGGGCAGGTCGTGCTCGGCGCGCCGCTCGACGTGCTGGAGCAGTCCGTCACGCAGCTCGCCGAGCGCTCCAAGAGCTCGGTCGGGTCGGTGGTCCGGTTCTGCCAATCCCTGGGGCTGCGCGGGTTCCAGGACCTGAAGCTGCGGCTCGCCCGGCAGTCCATCCCGGCCGAACGGCAGCTGCTGGACGAGATCGCGCCGGAGGACGGCGCGGCGGAGGTCACCCGCAAGGTGTTCTCCGGCATGGCGGGCGCGTTGACCGACACCGCCCGCGTAGTCGACACCGACGTGCTCGACGAGGTCGCGGCACGACTGGTCGGCGCCCGGCGCGTCCTGTTCGTCGCCGTCGGCACGTCCGCGCCGCTCGCGGCCGACGTCGCCTACCGGCTCACCACCATCGGACTGCCCGCGACGTGCCCGGCCGACGTGCACGTGCAGCACGTCACCGCGCGCATGCTCGGTCCCGAGGACGTGTGCTTCGCGATCAGCCACACCGGGTCCACCACCGAAACCCTCGCCGCGGTGCGCACGGCCGCGCAGACGGGCGCCACCACGGTGGCGCTGACCAGCTTCACCACCTCGCCGCTGACCGGGCTGGTCGACCTCGCGCTGGTCGCGGGCAGTCGGGAGACCTCCTACCGGATCGAGACGATGACCAGCCGGATCGTGCACCTCGCCGTGCTGGACGCGATCTTCGTGCTGATCGCCCTGCGCCACCAGGCCGCGCGGGACGCGCTCGCCGCCACCGGTGACGTGCTCACCGAGCACCGCATCTGACACCACCGAAAGGTCTTGCCGCCATGCAAGGACGTGTCCTCACCTCCGACGGCCGGGCGCGCCCCGGCGTGCTGGTCAGCGACGGCCGCACGGTCACCGCCACCGCGCACGACGGGACGTTCTCGCTGCGTCCCGAGGGACGGTTCGTGTTCGTCACCCGACCCGCGGGCTTCCGCGCCGACCGCTGGTTCGTCCCGGCCGACGCCGACGACGTGACCTTCGTGCTGACCCCCGAGCCCGACCCGTTCCCCTACCGCTTCGTGCACGTCTCCGACCTGCACGTGAGCGACCCCGAGCTGAACCGCGCGGTGTACCCGCAGCCGGTGGAGATGGGCTCCGCCGAGGCGCTGACCGAGTTCCTGTCCGCCGTGCCGCACCGCGCGGGCGACGTGTCGTCGGTCATCGCGACCGGCGACCTGACCGACTTCGGCAGCGACGGCGAGTTCGACGCGCTGCGCAAGGCCGTCGACTCCAGTCCGCTGCCGGTGCACCTGTTGCCGGGCAACCACGACCACCTGGCCGGCAGCACCGCGTTCGAGATGTCCGTGACCCGCACCGGTTACGTGATGCACGGCGCCGACCCGACCGGCTACGAGCGCAACCTCGGGCCGCGCTGGTACTCGTTCGACCTCGCGGGCGGCCTGCACGTGGTGGCGCTGGACTGGCACACCCACGAGCTCGGCATCGACCACGAGGAGCAGAACGCCTGGCTGCGCGCCGACCTGGAGTCGGTGCCCGCCGGCACGCCGTGGATCCTGCTGTCCCACGACCAACCCTGGCACTCCATCCTGGACGGTCTGCCGCGGCGGCCGCTGGCCACGTTCTCCGGGCACCGGCACACCTCGCGGGTGGTCGAGGTCGACGGCACGCTGCACGTGAACACGCCGACGCCGCTGTTCGCCTCGCTGGACTACGCGCCGCCGTCGTTCCGGGTCGTGACCTGGGACGGCGACCGGATCGGGTTGCAGACCAGGGCGGTCGCGCCCACCGGGCTGGAGCGGGCGACGTTCGAGGTTCCCGGCATCCCGCGCCCGCTGCCCGCCGCCGCGCGGTGGCGGCACCAGCTCAGCGGCGCCGGGCACCGCGCGCCGGCCCGGGTCGACGGCGACGAGGTGTTCCTGGGCGTCAAGCACGAGGACACCGCGTCCGGCGCGGTCGAGGCACTGTCCCTTGTGGACGGAACGCGGCGCTGGCTGGCCGAGCTGGGCTCGTCGGTCAAGGGTACGCCCGCCGTGACGGCCGACGCGGTCTACGCGGTCGAGGTCGTCGGCGACGTGGTGTGCCTGGACCGGGCGACCGGCGCGCAGCGGTGGCGGGTCGCGTCGCCGGACCCGTTGCGGCTGTTCGCCTACACCGACCCGGTGGTCGCGCAGGGCCTGGTGATCGTGGGCGACCTGTCGCACCTGCGGGCGTTGGACGCCGAGACCGGCGCACTGCGTTGGGACCGGCTCGACCTCGCGCCGTACCAGACCCTGGTCGGCCACGCGACGCCGCTGGTGGTCGGCGACACGCTCGTCGTCGGCAGCTGCCCGGTGCCGCTCTCGCTGATGGGGCTCGACCTGCACACCGGCGAAACCCGGTGGCCCACCGCGGAAGCGACCGGCAGGCCGGTGCTCCAGGGCGACACGCCGGTCGGCACCGCGCTGCACGACGAGGTGGGCGACGCGTTCTACCTGCCGACGCCCGGTCGCACGGTCAAGGTGGACCCGACCGGTCGCACGGTCTGGTCCGCGCCCACCTCGCTGCCGTTCAACCCGGCCACGCCGGTCGCGACCCCGCACGGCGTCGCGGTCGCCGACGCCGGGCACGCGATCGTGCTGCTGGACCGCGAGGACGGCCACGAGCTGTGGCGCACCCCGATCACCACCGCGTCGCCGTTCCCGATGGCGAGCTACACCCGCACGCCGCACCCGGTGTTCGCGCCGCCGACGCTGTCCGACGACCTGCTGCTGGTGCCCGGGCTGGACGGCGCGCTGCACGTGCTCGACGCCCGCACCGGCGAGCACCTCCGCGAGGTGCCGCTGGGCGTGCCGGTGGCCGCCTCGCTGACCCTGGCGGGCGACGTGGCGATCGCGGTCGACGTCGACGGCGGCGTGACCGCGATCGACCTCGGCGCGGTGCGGTGAGCCGCCCCGACGGTCGGGCCGCGCTCGCGCTGACCACGCCCGCGATGGCCCTGATCGGGCTGTTCGTGCTGCTGCCGGGCGTGCTCGCGGTGGTGGGCAGCCTGTTCCGGATCGACCTCGGCAAGGGCACCCGGTGGACGTGGGTCGGCTTGGCCAACTTCGCCGACCTGGTCGCGGACCCGGACGTGGCGCGGGCGCTGCTGAACACGGTGCTGTACTGCGCGCTCACCATCGTGCCCAGCGTGGTGATCGGGCTCGCGCTGGCGCTGCTCGCCGAGTCGGCGCGGCGCGGCAAGGGGTTGCTGCGCACGCTGCTGTTCCTGCCGTTCACCGCGAACCTGGTCGCGATGGCCGTGGTGTTCCGGTGGATCTTCGAGCTGCGCGGCGGTTTCGCCAACCAGGCGCTGGCCGTGCTGGGCGTCGGGCCGGTGAACTACCTCGGCGACGAGCGGTACGCGCTCGTCACGGTGGCCGCGGTCGGGGTGTGGCGCGGCGCGGCGTTGGCCATGGTGCTGTTCGCCTCCGGCCTCGCGAGCATCCCGTCCGCGGTGCACGAGGCGGCGGCGGCCGACGGCGTCACCGGGCTCGCGAAGGTGCGGCTGGTGACCGTGCCGCTGCTCAAGCCGATCGTGCTGTTCGCGACCGTGATGACGACGCTCCAGGCGGTCCAGGTGTTCGACACGATCAACGTGATGACCGGCGGCGGACCGCTCGGCGCCACCGAGACCGCGTTGACCATGACCTGGCGGCTCGGCTTCACCTACTTCGAACTCGGCAAGGCGGCCGCGCTCTCGGTGCTGCTGCTGGCCGTGCTGATCACCGTCGGCGTGCTGCGCCGCCGGTCGATGCTGGGAGGCGCGCGGTGAACCGCCTGCTGTGGCGTGCTTTCCGGATCGGTCTGGTCCTCACCGCGGTGAGCATCGCGGTGTTCCCGTTCTACTGGACGCTGCGGACCGCCGTGGCCGCGCCGGACTCGGTGTTCTTCAAGGGCATCTCGCTGCTGCCCGACGAGCTGGCGCTGGACAACTTCACCAAGGCGTGGCGGCAGGCCGACCTCGGCGAGGCGATGCTCAACGGCGCGCTGATGACCGTGACGATCCTGGTGTGCCAGCTGCTCACCTGCGTGCCGGCCGCGTACGCGTTCGCCAAGCTGCGGTTCCGCGGCCGGAACGTCCTTTATGGACTCGTACTGGCCTGCCTGCTGGTGCCGACCCAGGCCACCGCGATCCCGCTGTACCTCGGCATCGGCTCGGTGGGGCTCGGCAACACCTGGCTCGCGCTGGTGCTGCCGTTCACCACGAGCGCGTTCGGGATCTTCCTGCTGCGCCAGTACATGGTGACGATCCCGGACACCCTGCTCGAAGCCGCCCGCACGGACGGCCTCGGCACGTTCTCGACCCTGCGGCGGGTGGTGGTGCCGATGAGCGCGCCGGCCATCGCCACGTTCTCCGTCTTCTCGATCTTCGTGCACTGGAACGACTACCTCTGGCCACTGCTGGTCGCCAGGGACGAGTCGCTGCGCACGCCGCCGCTCGCGCTCGCCACGTTCCAGCAGGCCGACACCGGCCTGGACTACGGCGCGCTGTCCGCCGGCGCGGTGATCATCACCGCTCCCATCGTCGTCCTCTTCCTGATCGCCCAACGCCGCTTCGTCGCCGGTATCGCCGGTGGCGAGATCCCCGGCTGAGAACCCAGGAGTCCCCGCCATGCGCAGATCCCGTCACCTCACCGCCGTCCTCGGCGTCGCGCTGCTGGCGTCCGCCTGCGGCAGCGCCGAGCAGGCCGCCGCGCCCGTCGCGACCGCCGCCAAGGTCAGCGAGTGCAAGACCGAGGGCGTCACCATCACCGCCACGTTCGCCCAGCAGGGCGAGGAGGCCGCCACCGCGGCGAAGAAGGCCGTCGAGGCCGAGTTCCCCGGGTTGACCGTGCGGCTGGACAAGTCCGCGGCGCAGGGTTACGACCAGCTGACCCAGCAGGTCGTCGCCGACCTCGCGGCGGGCAAGACGACCGACGTGGTCATGGTCGGCCTCGGTCAGGTCCGGTTCTGGGTGGACCGCTACCACCCGTCCCCGATCGACCCGGCCGCCCTGAAGCCCAGCTACGACCAGCGCTTCCTCAAGATCGGCGAGGTGGACGGCAAGCCGTACGTCGCGCCGTTCCAGGTGTCGGTGCCGGTGCTGTTCACCAACACCGGCCTGACCGGGAAGGCCGGTGTCACCAAGGCGCCCGCCACGTCGGGCGAACTGCTCTCGGCGGCCGAGCAGGTCAAGAAGTCCGGTGGGATCGCGCCGGTCGCGCTGCCCCGGGACAGCGTCGCGGACTGGGTCGCCCAGGCCTACGTGCAGAGCGCGGGCGCGACGTTCGTCAACCCCGACGGCACCGCCGGGTTCGACAACGAGGCCGGTCGCCGCGGCCTGTCCGTCTACAGCGACCTCGGCACCCGCGGTCTGATGGACCCGATCGGCTTCCAGGACGCGACGGCGCGGTTCACCAAGGGCGAGCTGGCCTACCTCGTCACGTCGCCGGCGCAGGCCGCGAACGTGCAGAAGACCGTGGGGGACAAGTTCACCTGGACGGTGTCGGACTTCCCGGTGCCCGACGGCGGCAAGGCCTCGCTCCCGGCCGGCGGCAACGGCTGGCTGGTGCTGTCCCAGGACTCCTGCCGGGCCGCGTTCGCCAACGAGATGGTCGGCGCGATGCTCGACCCGAAGGTGATCGCCTCCAGCGCCAAGACCTTCAGCTACGTGCCGGTGGACAAGGACGCGGCCAGGGAGCTGGCGGCCGACCCCGCCGCGTCGACCCAGGTCGGCTACGCCTGGAAGTACGCCGGCACGCCCACCCCGTGGGGCGGCTGGCACGGCGACGCGACGCCGAAGGTCAACAAGATCCTCACCGACCTGGTGCAGCAGCTGACCAACGGCCGCGCGGTCGCCGATGTGCTGCCGGGTGTCGTGAAGCAGGTCGACGGGGTGGCCAGGGGATGAGCGCGGTCGAGATCTCGGGACTGCGCAAGAACTTCGGGTCGGTCCGCGCGCTCGACGGCGTCGACCTGACCGTGCACGCGGGCGAGAGCCTAGTGGTGCTCGGCCCGTCCGGCTCCGGCAAGTCCACGCTGCTGCGGGTGCTCGCCGGGTTGGAGGAGGCCGACGGCGGTCGGGTGCTGGTCGACGGCGTCGACCAGTCCGGGCTGCCGCCGCACCGGCGCGACGTGGCGATCGTGTTCCAGCACTTCGCGCTCTACCCGCACCTGCCGGCGCTGACCAACATCACGCTCGGCCTGCGGCACGGGCTCAAGCTGCCCGCGAAGGAGGCCGAGGCACGGGCCCGCGCCGTCGCGGAGCGGTTGGAGATCACCGGGTTGCTCGACCGGTTGCCGCGCCAGATGTCCGGTGGTCAGCGGCAGCGGGTCGCGCTGGCGCGGGCACTGGCCCGGCAGGCGGGCGTGGTGCTGCTGGACGAGCCGCTGTCCGGTTTGGACGCCCAGCTGCGGCAGGTGCTGCGGGTGGAGATCGGCGCCGCGCTGCGCGCGTCGGGTTCGACCACGGTGCACGTCACGCACGACCAGCTCGACGCGATGGCGATGGCCGACCGGATCGCGGTGGTCCGGGCGGGTCGGATCGAGCAGCTCGGCACGCCCGACGAGCTGTACCACCGGCCCACCACCGAGTTCGTCGCCCGGTTCCTCGGCTCGCCGCCGATGAACCTGCTGCCGGTGACCCGCGGCGCGGACGGCTACGACACGCCGTTCGGCCGGTACGAGGCGGGCGCGCACGAGCGGCTCACGCTGGGCATCCGCCCGGAGAGCCTGCGGGTCACGGCCGAGGGCCTCACCGCCGACGCCGTCGTGTCCGTGGTCGAGTCCACCGGGCCGGCCCGGATCGTGCACGCCGACCTCGGCGGGCACCGGGTGGCGTTGAGCTGCGCCAACGACATCACCGTCCAGAGTGGACAGACGATCCCGGTCGGCTGCCGGCCGGGCGACGTCCACGTGTTCGCCGAGGACGGCCGGAACCTCGGCGCCCTCGACGCCGTCCTCACACCGAACAGGGTGATCGCGCACCAGTGAGCCGAACCCTCGTCCTCCTCGACTGGAACGGCACCGTGATGTCCGACACCGAGCGTGCTCGCGACGCCACCAACGCCGTCCTGCGCGGAAGGGGCCTGCCGGACCTGACCACGGACCAGTTCCGGCACGCCTTCCGCCTGCCCATGACCGCCTTCCTGACCGGCCTCGGCGTCCACGACGTCGACCGGGCGGAACACGAGTGGAACACCCACCTCGCGGGCACACCCGCCCGCCCGCGTCCCGAGGCGAAGGCCGTGCTCGCCGAACTGGTGGCCGGGGGCGCGACCGTCGGCGTCATCTCCGCGGCCGCGACGCACGCGGTCCGGGCCGACGCCCGGGCGGCCGGGCTCGAACCCCTGCTGACCGTCGTGGACGGCGGCGTGGCCGACAAGCTCGGCCGGTTGCGCGAACATCGGGGCGACTACGGCCGCGCGGTGTACGTGGGCGACACCGAGTACGACGTCCGGTGCGCCCGGTCGGCGGACTACCGGCCGGTCGCGATCACCGGCGGCTACCGGCCGGCGGACGCCCTGCGCGCCGCCGGACCCGACCACCTGGTGGACACGCTCGCCGCGCTGCCCGGGATCCTCGCCGAACCGGCCCGCGTCCGGATCGCGGGGTGGTGACGGCCGAAACCCCGGCACAGCGCGAAGTTCCCTTCAGAGAGGGCCGCCCGTCCGACCGACGGGCGGCCCGCTAGGCCTGGCGCGGAAGCCGGTACACCGACACGTGCGAGGTGGAGTCGGCGGTGAACGGCGCACCCGTCCAGTCCGCGTGCCTGCTCTCCAGCTCGAACCCGGCCAGCTGCCCCATCAGGTCCAACTCCGAGGGCCACACGTAGCGGTGCGGGCTGCGGGCCACGGTGGCCTTGCCGGAGTCGTCGTAGCGGACGTGGTGGGACACCGCGAGCTGGTTGAGCACGTCGTAGGTGTCCACGCCGAGGTAGCCCGCCTCGTTGGCCCACACCGTGGCCTCCTTGCCCGGCGGGAGGCTGCGCAGTTCCGGCACCCACAGCTCGATGACGAACCGGCCGCCGGGGCCCAGGTGCCGTGCCGCGTTGCGGAAGCACTCCACCTGGTCGGCTTGGGTCCGGAGGTTGGAAATCGTGTTGTACACCAGGTAGACGAGCGAGAAGTCGCCCGGCACCACTGTGGTGGACATGTCGCCGACGACCACCGGCAGGGTGTCCTGGTCGATCTTCGCGCGCAACCGGTCGGTCATCGCGGTGGACAGCTCGACACCGGTCACCGGAACGCCGTGCCGGGCCAGCGGGACGGCGATCCGGCCGGTGCCCGAGGCGAACTCCAGCGCCCGCCCGCCGTCCGCCAGCGCGGCGAGGCGCTCGACCGTCGGTCCGACGACCTCGGGCGCGAACATCCCGGCGTCCTGGGCGTCGTACTTCTCGGCGACGTGCTCGCCCCACAGCTCGTCCTGTTCCATGGCGCGGATCCTCGCGAGCGCCGCGCGCGGTCGTCCACCGATTAACCGTCGTCGTCCACCTGCTGGACCAGGTCGAGCGTGCGCAGGAACTCCTCCGGCGGTTGGCCGTTGTCGCGCTGCCGCACCCGCAGGTAGTCCGCTGACCGCAGCACGGCGTCCGCGGCGAGCGCGACCTCCCGCGCGCCCGCGCGGTCGCCCGAGTTCCACCGCGCGGCCAGGAGTTCGCCCGAGCACTTGCCGTACTCCACCGCGTACCCGGGCACGTCGGGGTGCATGGCGACCAGGTCCGCCAGGTCGGCGACGGCGCCCGCCGCGGCGGCCAGGTCGCCGGTGTCCACGAAGAGCATCAGGACGTTCCAGGCGAGCGCGGCGCGCGCGGGCGCGGTCGGCTCGGGGTGCGCGTGGGCGAACCCGAGGAACGACCGGTACGCCTCGCCGGTGCGCGGGTCGCCGGTGCGCGCCAGTTCGCTGACGCGGGCGAACGCGAGGTCGGCGAGCTTCCCGGTCGACCGGTCGGACAGCGCCGGCGCGCGGTCGAGCAGCCGGGTGACCGCCGTGCCCACGTCCTCGGCGAACGCGGGCCGGCCGTCGTGCGCGGTGAGCACCGCGTAGTCGAACACCAGCTCCACCAGGGTGTCCGGATCGGTGTCGGCCAGGGGGAGGAACGCGGCGATCGCGCGGTGGTGCGCGCGCACGGCGGCCGCGCGGTCGCCGGATCTGGCGAGAGCGCGGGCGTGCACGTGGTGGACGGCGGCGGTGGTCGCCGGGTCCGACGCGTGGTCGAGCAGCGCGGCGGCCTGGTCCGCGACAGCCACCGCGCCGGCGCTGTCCTCCAGGCGCAGCAACGTGTTCGCGAGCGCGACCGACGAGTGGAGCGCGGGCCGTCGCGCCGCGTCGACGGGCAGCACGGCCGACGCGTCGATCACCAGCTCGTGCAGCGCGACGGCGTCGGCGAGCCGGTCGGCGGCGCGCAGGCCGATCGCGGCCAGGTGCACCTCGTTCAGCAGGTCGCCGAGCAGCGCGCCGCCGTCGACCGGCGCGTGCGCCACGCCGAGGTCGAGCAGCCGGACGAGGTAGCCGGTCCGGCCGGGCGCGTCCGGGCCGACGCACGAGCACGCCTCCTCGGCGAGGGTGCGGCCGGGCGTCTCGTCCCCCTTGTCCCGCACCAGGTCCAGCGCGCGGGTGACGGTCGCCGCGGTGTCCCGGCCCAGCCACCGCTCGCACACCGCCAGCGCGAACAGCAGGTGCGCCTGCCGGAGATCCGTCTGTCCACTGTGGACCAGTTCGCGGTGCACGGCCGCGGCGGCGGTCAGGTCGGCCAGCGCGCCCACCGGGTCGTCGTCGGCCAACGCGGCCACGCCGCGCAGGTACCGGTCGAACGCGATCGACCGCAGCGCGGCGGGCACCGGCCACCGGCGGACGCCCACGTAGGCCTCGCCGTCGTCGGCCATGACCGCGTTGAGCCGGTAGGTGCCGAACCTCGGTCCCTCGTACAGGTCGGGCGACGGGTGCCCGACCGCGATGTGCAGCGACTCGGCGACACCGGGCGCGGCGTCGGCGAGCCGGGACACCACCAGGTCCAGGTCGAGATCCGGGTTGCCCAGCACCTGTTCCCACATGGCCAGGGCCCGGTCGCAGGCGGCGCGGGTGCCCGCCGGGTCGCCCGCCGCGAGCAGGTGGCTCGCGTGCACGCCCAGCAGGTTCGCGACGAGCGGGTCGGGTTCGCCGGCGAGCCGTCGGCCGGCCAGTTCCACCGCTTCGGCCACGAGTGCCCGCGCGGTGGTGTCGTCGCCGAGGATCCGGTAGGCGTGGGACACCACGCCCAGCACGCGTGGCGCGACCGGGTCGCGGTGGTCGGTGGGCAGCTCCCGCGCCCGTGCCACCGCGCGCGGTGCGACCTCCCGTGCCTGCGCGGCCCGACCCGCCCTGGCCAGCAGCACGGCGTGGTCGGCGAGCAGGTCGGCGGGGAGGTCCTTTGTGGAGGGTTGGGCGTCGGCCACCGCCAGTCGCAGGTCTTCGAGGCCGGAGGCGGTGCGCCATAAGGAGATCAGCACCTCCGTCGACAGCGGGTGGTCGCGCAGGACGGCGGCGAGCACCCGGTCGAGCGGCGGACCGGTTTCGGTCGCGACCTCGGCGGCGAGGACCGCGAGACCCTCGGGGTCGCCCGCGAGGAACGTCGCCAGGTGGTGCTCGGCGGCGGGGGAGCGCTGGGCGAGCCTGGTCAGGACGGTGAGCGCGTGCCGGGTTTGCGCGGGGTCGAGCGGCCCGGCCGGGGACGCCGGGCGGTGGTCGGGTGCGGTGGGGTCAGGCACGCAGCGCCGCCAGGAGCGAGGGTTCCTCGGTCAGCACCAGGTCCAGCAGGTGCTCGCCGAGCAGGTCGGGTTGCACGCCGGCCAGCCAGACCTCCGCCGGGTAGGTCCGGTGCAGCAGCTCGGCGACCTTGGCCACGGACGCGACCGGCTGGTCGGCCAGCAGCGGCGCGCGGCGCAGGAGGGCGGTCGCGTCGTCGGCACTCGCGGCGAACCCCGCGAGCGTGGCCAACGCGGCGGCCTGGCGCACCGGCCGCCCGGCGAGGTCCGGCAGTCCCGCGGCCCGCACCCCGTCGTCCCAGAACCGCTGCTCCCGCCGCACCGCGAAGTCGAGCAGCTCCCCTGGCCCACCGAGGGCCGCACCCTCGACCGCGGCCAGCGCGCGCAGGTGCAGGAACAACACCCGGTCGTAGGTCGCACCGGCCAACGCACCCGACACCGAGGCGAGGCTCGGTGTTCCCGCGCCGGGCGCGGAGTTCCGGACCGCTGCGCCTGAGCTTGGCGCGGTGGTCGGTTCTGGGGTGCCGGCGTTGGCCGCGGAGTCGGGGTCTGGTGTCGCGGCGTCCGACGGAGTGTTCGGGCTTGGTGTTCCTGTGCCTGGCGCGGAGTTCTGGCCCGGTGTGTCCGCGCTGGGCGCGGTAGTCAGGTCTCGGGTGCCGGCGTTGGGCGCGGAGTCGGGGTCTGGTGTCGCGGCGTCCGACGGAGTGTCCGGGCCTGGCGTTCCTGTGCCTGGCGCCGAGGGCCGGCCCGGTGTACCCGCGCTCGGTGCGGTGGTCAGGTCTCGGGCGCCGGCGCCGGGCACCGTGTCCCAGCCTGGTGTCGCCGCGCCCGGCCCAGGTGTTCCCGCGCCGCGCGCGGTGTTCCGGTTCGGTGGCGCCGAACCCGGCGCGGTGTCGCGGCGCAGGGCTTGGGTGTAGGCCTCCACCGCGCTCTCGAACACGGCCGCGCGGTCGGTGGCTTCGGTGGCCAGGGGTGGGACCGCGTGCGTGGTGACGGCCGGACCCGCGAGGAAGTCGCCGACCGCGTCCGGGAGTTGGCGGAGTTGGTACCACCAGTCCGCGGCGGCCCTGGCGAGCAGCACCACCCGGACCCGGCTGCCGGCCGCGAGCGCCGCGTCCACCAGGCGGCCGACCTCGCGTTGGCGGGTTTCCGCGTAGTCCACCACGATCAGCGCGCCCTCGACGTCCCGCGCCAGGTGCTCCACCACCTCGCCGGTCACCGGAACCGCGTCGGGGCGCAGGAAACCGGCGCGCCAACCGCCCGCGCGCAGTCGTCGGCACAGCTCGATCAGCAGCCGGGTTTTGCCCATGCCACCGCCGGCCGTGTACAGCCGGGCCGCGACGTCACCGCCGTCGACCGCCCACCCGGTCAGGTCGTCCAGCAGCGCGGCCCGACCCCAGAACGGCACGACCGCGTACTCCGCCCGCAACAGCGCGCTGACCGGGAAGCGGTCCGCCCGCCACCGCCGCCCGGGGTCGGAGATCAGGGCGTGCGCGGCGGAGCGGAGCAGCACCCGGCGGGTGTCCTCGGGTGCGGAACCCAAGCGGGCCAGCACCTCGCGCTGGTACTCGCGGACGAGTTCCGGCAGGTCCGCCGACACCGCGACGACCGCGCCGTACGCCTCCCGCACCAGCCGCCGAGTCACCGCCTCGTCGGGTTCGCCGAGCCCGGCGAGCACCCGGTCCGCCCGCCGCAGCACGAGCGCCACCGCGCGGTCCGGGTCGAGGTCGACGGCGACCAGCTCGGCGGCCGTCAACCCGTGCGCGGCCACGACTTCCGAGCCGTGCCGCACCGCCCTGGACACCACGTCGGCCGGCACGCCCTCGGCGCGCGCCACCTCCTCGACCGCCGCGCCGACGACCCGCAGGGCCTTCGCCACCGTCGGCCGCCCGGCGACCCGGTCCTTCCAGAACCGGTCCACCACCTGGTTGCCCAACTCCTGCGCCGCGCCGACCGGCCCGGCGAGCGCCACCGCGATCGCGACCTTGGCGAGCCCCGCACCCACACCCGGCATCCAGGCACCTCCCCGGTTCCCACCGTAGCCGGGACGGACGGGCTACACCTCGCGCATCCCGGCGACGATCGAGGTCCGCGCGGACCGCAACGACGGCGCGGCGGCGGCCACGAGCGCGGCGGCCACCGCGATCGCCACCAGCACGCCCAACCGACCCGCCGGCACGGTGAGGTCCAGCGGCGCGGCCTCGGTCGACAGGGCGTCGACGAGCAGCCACGCCGACACCAGGCCGTGCGCCACGCCGATCGCCGCGCCCATCAGGGCCATCAGCGTCGACTCGATCACCAGCGCGGCCCGCAGCCGGCCCCGGCTCAACCCGAGCGCCCGGGCCAGCGCGGACTCCCGGGTCCGCTCCAGCACCGACAGGGACAGCGTGTTCGCGATGCCGAACAACGCGATCAGCGTCGCCAACCCGATCAGCGCCCGGACGAACCCCAGCGTCCGATCGGCGTTCCCGCTCACCCGCTCCCGCCGCGCCGCCGCGCTCTCCACCTCCGCCAACGGCGAGGTCGCCGTCACGCGCTCCACCGCGGCCACCCCGTCGGCCGCCGGCACCCCGGGTCGGAACCCGACCAGAACCCGGCCCGACAGCGTTTCGGCCGGCTTCAGCAGCGCCATGGTGTCCAGGGTGGTCAACCCCGAGGACATCGCGAAGCTCCGGCTCGAGAACACCGCGACCACCTTCAGGTCCACCGGCACCCGGTCGCCGCCGTACGCGCTGGTCGACACCGTGTCGCCGAGCGCCAACCCGGTCCACCCGACCATCTCGTCGCTGATGGCGATCTCGCCGGGCGCGAGCCCCTCGAGCCGACCGGCGACCAGCGCCGGCCGCACCAGCGTGCCGATCGCGTCACCGCGCACCGCGTCGAACTGCGCGCCCTGACCGCCCACGCTCGCGGTGAACGTGGCCTGCGCCGCGGCCATCCGCACCTCGGGCAACGCGCCGAGCCGGTCGGCCAGGTCCGCGGGCAGCGGCCGGTCGAAGATCGCGCTGGACACCGCGCAGTCGTACGGGAACTGCCGGTCGATCGCCCGCTGCGTGCTCGACTCCGCGCCCGCCGCCACGACCGTCACCAGGGTCACCGCGGTCAACCCGATCATCAGCGCGGCACTGGTCGCCGCCGTGCGCTTCGGGTTGCGCCGCGCGTTCGCGGTGGCCAACCTCGCCGGCACGCCGAACACCGGCCGGGCCACCGCGCCGAGCACCGCGGTGACCGGACCGACCAGGATCGGACCCGCCGCGAGCGCCGCGCACAGCAGCACCGCCGACGCGAGACCGGCCACTGCCACCCGGTCGTCCGCGCCGACCGCGAAGCTCAGCGCGGCCGCGCCGGCGCCGAGCCCGAGCAGCGCCACCGACACCACCACGCGCGCCCGCCCGATCCGGGTGCCGATCGCGCCGCTCTCGAACGGCGACCGCAGCGCGGCGACCGGTGGCACGCGGGTGGCCCGGCGCGCGGGCGGCACCGCCGCGCACACCGTCACGAGCACGCCGACCGCGAAGGCGGCGAGCACGGTCCGCGCGCCGACGGGCGTGTACACCGGGATCTCCCCGCCGCGCCCGAACGACCCGATGACCTCCTGCAACAGCGCCGCGAGGCCCAGTCCGCCGGCCAACCCCAGCACCGAGCCGACCAGCCCGACCACCACGGCCTCCGCGAGCACCCCGGCGAAGATCTGCCCACGACCCGCTCCGACGCACCGCAGCAGCGCGAGTTCGCGGGTGCGGTGGGACACCAGGATGGTGAAGGTGTTGGTGATGACCATCGCCGCCACCAGCAACGCCACGACCGCGAACGCGCCGAGGAACCCGGTGTACGCGGCGGCGTCCGGCGCGGTCTGCCGCACCAGGTCGTCGATCGACTCCTCGCCGGTGCGCACGGTCAGCCCGGCGCGGTCCAGCGCGCCCCGCACGGCGTCCGCCACCCGCCGCTGACCGACACCGGGTTCGGCCCGCGCCACGATCTCGCGGTAACCCCGATCCCGGTCCAGCGCGTGCAGCGCGCTCGGCAGCACCACGAGCTGGCTGCCGTCGGACAGCTCGCCGCCCGCCACCACCGGTCGGACGACGCCCACCAGGGTCAGCTCCCGGGTCCGGTCGCCCTGCCCCAGCACGGTCACGTGCTGCCCGAGCGCGTACTTCCGCGCCGTGTCGGCGTCCAGCGCCACCTCGTCGTCGGTCGCCGGGTACCGGCCCTGCACCAGGTCGAACGGGCGCAGCGGGTCGTCGCCGGGCAGTGCCACGCCCAGCGCGTCCTTCGCCTTGCCCGCCGGGTCGACCAGCGGCAGCGTGCTCGTCTCGCGGCCCTCGGCGGCGGCCACGCCCGGCACCCGGCGCACCGCGTCCAGCACCGCGCGATCCAGCGGGTTGTCGGACCGGCCGGGCGCGGCGGTGATCGACACGTCGACGTTGCGGGCCTTGCGGGCGTAGCCGTCGCGCAGCCCGGCCTGGGTCGCGTCGCCGAGCACGAGGGTGCCGGTGACGAAGGCGACGCCCAGCACGATGGCGGCCGACGAGCGGACCAGGCGCCCGCTTCGGGCCCTGATGCCGGTGAGGGTGGTGCGCAGCATCAGATGTCCCCGAGGTGCTTGAGCGCGGCCAGGACGGTGTCGGCGGTGGGGCGGACGAGTTCGCCCGCGACCCGGCCGTCGGCCAGCAGCACGACGCGGTCGGCGTGGGACGCGGCGACCGGGTCGTGCGTCACCATGATCACCGTCTGCCCGAGGTCGCGCACCGACGTGCGCAGGAAGTCGAGCACCTCCGCGCCGGACCGGGAGTCCAGGTTGCCGGTCGGCTCGTCGGCGAACACCACGTCGGGCCTGCCGACCAGCGCCCGCGCGCACGCCACCCGCTGCTGCTGCCCGCCGGACAGCTCGCTCGGCTTGTGCCGCAACCGGTCCCGCAGACCGAGCCGGTCCACCACGGCGTCGAACCAGGCCCGGTCGGGCGCACGGCCGGCCAGCTCCAGGCCCAGCAGCACGTTCTGCTCGGCGGTCAGCGCCGGCAGCAGGTTGAACGACTGGAACACGAAGCCGATCCGGTCGCGGCGCACCCGGGTCAGCTCGCGGTCGGACAGCGCGGTCAGCTCGGTCCGTCCGATGTGGACCTCGCCGGCGTCGGCCGAGTCCAGCCCCGCCAGGCAGTGCATCAGGGTCGACTTGCCCGAGCCCGACGGGCCCATGATCGCGGTGAACCGTCCGGCCGCGAAGTCCACGTCCACCTCGTCCAGTGCGCGCACCGCCGCGTCGCCCCTGCCGTACACCTTGACCAGGCCCCGGGCGGCGACCGCGGTGCGGACGTCGGTTCCGGTGGTGGGCGCCGGTTGAACCATGTGCTTCTCCACGTCGCGAAGGGGAACGTTCCGGGGCGAACGTTCCCGGTCGGCGGCTGAACGCTCCCTGAAGCAGCCTGAAGATCGCTTCAGGTTCGCGGTCGGTCCTTCTGGGAGGATGGGCGCATGCGGGTGCTGGTGGTGGAGGACGAGCGGCGGCTCGCCGAGTCCCTTCAGTGGGGGCTGGAGGCGGACGGGTACGCCGTCGACCTGGCGCGCGACGGCGGCGAGGGGTTGCGGCTGGCGCTGGAGCACCCGTACCGGGCGATCGTGCTCGACATCATGCTGCCGGTGCTGAACGGCTACCGGGTGTGCGCCGAGTTGCGGCGGGCCGGTGTGACGACGCCCATCCTGATGCTCACCGCGAAGGACGGCGAGCACGACGAGGCCGAGGCGCTGGACACCGGCGCCGACGACTTCCTCCGCAAACCCTTCTCCTACCTGGTGCTCACCGCGCGGCTGCGCGCCCTGATGCGACGCGGCGGCCCGGCGGGCGCGGCGGTGATCCAGGTCGGCGACCTCGTCGTGGACCCGGGTCGGCGGACCTGCCGGCGTGGTGGGCAGGACATCGCGCTCACCGCCAAGGAGTTCGCGGTGCTGGAGTGCCTCGCCCGGCACGCCGGGCAGGTGGTGTCCAAAATGGACATCCTGGACCAGGTGTGGGACATGGCCTACGAGGGTCCGCCGAACATCGTGGAGGTGTACGTGAGCGCGTTGCGGCGCAAGGTGGACGCGCCGTTCGGTCGCCGCTCGATCGGCACCGTGCGCGGCGTGGGGTACCGGCTGGTCGAGGATGCCTAGGTGGTGGCCGGTGTCGCTGCGGTGGAGCGCGGCGCTGGCGGCCGGGTCGGCCTGCGCGGTCGTGTTCGGGCTCGGCGGGCTGGGGATGCGGGAGATGGTCCACGCCGGCGAGCTGCGCGCCGCCGAACGGGCCACCGCCTCCGAGCTGACCCGCTTCGCCGAGGCCTACCGGCTCGGCGGCCGGGCGCGGGACGGCGCGAAGCTCGCGGACGTCGGCCTCGGCACGGACGCGATGTTCGAGGTCGTCACCGACTCCGGCGAGGTCGTGGTGCGCAGCCCGAACCTCACCCGGCTGGACCCGTCGTGGGTCCCGCTGCCGCCCGCGCCGCCGGGTACGCCCGTCGACGCGCCGACGACGGGCACCGCCGTGCTGCGGCCGGGGGAGCACCCCGACTGGCGCGAGTACCGCTCGTACACGGTGCTGGGCGCGGTGGTCGAGGACGTGCCGGCCGACCTGGTGGAACCGTTGGGGCGCGAGGGTAATTCGCTTCGGGACGGGCTGTCGGACGCGACCGCCGTCAGCGATCGCCACTACCGGCTAACGCTGCACCTGTTCGTGCCGCCGTGGTCGGCCCAGTCCGCCGCGCGCGCGGTCACCCGGGTGCTGCTCGACGCGATCCCGTTGGCGGTGCTGTTCGTGGCGCTGATCGCGTGGGTCGTCACGGGGCGCGCGCTGCGGCCGGTGGAGGCGATCCGGCGGGAGCTGGCCGGCATCGGCGAGCACGAGCTGGACCGCCGGGTGCCGGTGCCGCCGTCGGACGACGAGGTCGCCCGGCTGGCCCGCACCACCAACGCGACGCTGGACCGGCTGGCGGACTCGCTGGTCCGGCAACGGCGGTTCGTCGCCGACGCCAGCCACGAGCTGCGCAGCCCGCTGGCGAGCCTGCGCACCGGGCTGGAGGTCGCGCTCGTGCACGCGGACCGCGCGGACTGGCCGACCACCGCCGGTCGGGCGCTGGCCGACGTGCAACGGCTTCAGGACCTCGCCGCCGACCTGCTGCTGTTGGCGGGCAACGGTTCCGCCGACCCGCCGCCGGTCGAGGTGGACCTCGCCGACCTCGTCCGCACCCAGGTCGCCGAGCACACCGGGCCGCCCGCGATCCGCTGCCTGGCGGACGGTCCCGCGCCGGTCCTCGGCCATCCCGAACGGCTCGATCGCCTGCTGCGCAACCTGCTGGACAACGCCCGCCGGCACGCCACGTCCGCGATCACCGCGACCGTGCGCGTGTCGGGCGGGTGGGTGCTGCTGGAGGTCGCCGACGACGGTCCGGGCATCCCCGCCGCGGACCGCGAGCGCGTCTTCGAGCGCTTCACCCGGCTGGACGACGCCCGCACCCGCGACGCCGGCGGCTCCGGGCTCGGCCTCGCCATCGCCCGCGACCTCGCGGCGCGGCACGGTGGTTCGCTGCGGGTGGCCGACACCGAGGGCGGCGCGCACCTGGTCGCCCGGCTGCCCCGCGCGGTGCCGGAGTAGGTCAATTCGGTCGCGTGGAGGGCGGTCCGCGCCTTAACTTCTGCGGTGAGCAGAGGAGAATCGTGGAGCAGATCGGCAAGCGACTGATGAACTGGGCGTCCATCATGGACCCCGTGACGCGCGCGCAGGCGGAGCAGACCTCGCGCATGCCCTTCATCTACCCGCACCTGGCGCTGATGCCCGACGCACACCTCGGCAAGGGCGCCACGGTCGGCAGCGTCATCCCCACCCTCGGCGCGATCATCCCCGCCGCGGTCGGCGTCGACATCGGCTGCGGCATGATCGCGGTGCGCACCCAGTTCACCGGCGAGCAGTTCCGCGGCCGGTCGCTGGCGCCGTTGCGCGAGGCGGTCGAGCGGGCCGTTCCGCTGTCCGCGGGCAAGCAGAACAGCGCGCTGACCGACACCGCCCGCGAGCGCGTGGCGGTGCTGGAGCGCGCCGCGCAGGACGCGGGCTTCGACCCGGGCTCGTACCTGGGCGCGTGGCGGTTGCAGCTCGGCACCCTGGGCAGTGGCAACCACTTCATCGAGGTGACGGTGGACGAGGCCGACCAGGTGTGGCTGTTCCTGCACTCGGGGTCGCGCGGCGTCGGCAACAAGATCGCGCAGAAGCACATCCGGGTCGCCCACGAGCAGTGCGAGCGCCGCTGGATCGACCTGCCGGACCCGGACCTCGCCTACCTGGTCGAGGGCGAGGACGAGTTCTGGTGCTACATCAGGGAAATGCGCTGGGCGCAGGAGTTCGCGTGGCTCAACCGCGAGGAGATGATGGACCGCCTGGCGGGGTGCGTCGCCGAGTGGACCGGCGTCGAGGTCGAACGCCGGGAAACCGTGAACTGCCACCACAACTACACCGAGCGGGAGAAGCACTTCGGCAAGGAGGTGTGGTTGTCCCGCAAGGGCGCCATCAACGCGGAGGAGGGTCGGCCGGGCCTGATCCCGGGCTCGATGGGTACCGCGTCCTACGTCGTGGTGGGCAAGGGGAACCACCTGTCCCTGAACTCCTCGCCGCACGGCGCGGGCCGCGAGTACTCGCGCACCGCGGCGCGCAAGACGTTCAGCCGGGACGACCTGCGCAAGGCGATGGTCGGCATCGAGTACCGCGACACGGGCGCGTTCATCGACGAGATCCCGGCCGCGTACAAGGACATCGACACCGTGATGCACGACGCGCGGGACCTGGTGGAGATCCGCCACACGCTCCGCCAGATCGTGAACGTCAAGGGCACCTGACCGGGTGGGGACGGCACCGTCCCCACCCGGGCTCGGCGGTGGTCAGTCCCACCAGAAGACCCACGAGTGGTCGTCCACGAGGCGGTCGGCGTACGCGGCCAGGGTGTGGGGTTCCTCCGCCTGCCACACGTTGTCCGGGCACAGGGCGAAGTGCTCGGCGGCGACCGCCAGGGCCTCCTCCCTGGTCGCCGGCGGCGAGGCGACGCTCAGCACCAGCGTGGCGAAGCCGACGCCGACGACGCGCGCGCCGAAGCGGACCTCCCAGTCGCGCAGCACCGCCGAGAGCTCGGCCGTGTCGTCGATGTAGTTCATCGGGCCGGTCCAGCCGACCGCCGTCACCGCGTCGGCGCCGCGGTCCGCCGCCACCAGGCCCAGGCGCATCGAGGCGTGGCCGGCCAGCAGCTGCTCGGCGAGGCCGTCGGCGGCGTGCTCGGGGTCGGTGCGCACCGGGCGCGCGGGCGCGAGGCCCGGCCAGGTCTCGCCGTACGGCGCGGTGACGGCGCGGCGCTCTTCCGGGTTCAGGCCGTCCTCGGGGTCCTCGGCGGTGTGCTGGGTCCACCAGTCGGCGAGCAGCGCCGCCGCGTCGTGGCCGTCCGGCGCGGTCATCTCACCGGGCGCGACCTCGCCGTTCGCCCACGGTCGGTAGTCCTCCTCGTCGTCGTCCAGCGCGTCGAGCAGCAGCGGCCACAGGCCGGTGCGGGCGTGCTCGGCGCGCAGCCGCGCCCACAGGCCGGCGGGCGCGGGCCGGTCGCTGAGCCAGAGCGCCGGCCGGTCGCCCGCCTCCGCGTCCTCGGCGAACACCGGACGGCCGGGTGGCAGCGCGACCGGGAGCGAGCGGTTCGCGCCACCGTCGGCGAACAGGTCCCGCAGTTCCGCGGGCAGCGGTGCTTCGGAGTTCATGGCCCGGATCGTAGGCGGAGGGTCCGACATCGCCGACCGCCGCCGACCAGGGTCACACTCCGTCGCCGCCGGCGGGCTGCGGGAAGGTCCCGGGGTTCGGCCAAGGCGACCCTCCGTCGTCCGCGGCGGGGTGCGAGGAGGCACCGAGGTTCGACCACACCGACCAGGGGCGCACCCCGTCGTCCGGCGGCGGGTGCGAGGAGGCACCGAGGCTCCGCCACGGCGACCGGGTTCGCCGCCGCCGGCGCGAGGTGCGTTCGGACCTGCCCGGTTGAGTCCTTTGTGGACTGTCACGGTCCCAGGACTGCCGTCACCACCACCGTCGTGCAGCGCACGGTGAACTCGCCGCCCAGCGCGTCGATCGCGGCGCCCGTGGCGGCCAGCAGGTCCGCCATCTCCGCCGGCGGGACGCGGGCGGCGAGCCCGCTGGTCGGCACCTGGTCCAGCCACTGCTCCCGGGTGCTCCGGTAGTCCCACTCGAACCGCCACTCCTCGGGCGGCCCGAACGCGCCCGACCCCCGGATCCCGGCCGCGGTCCGGGGGAAGAACGCCTCGTAGCCGGCCCGCGGCGACCCGTCCCCGGCGCCCGGCACCAGTCGGCGGAACAGCGCGGTGGACGGGGCGAGCACCTCGGCCGGCGGCTCGAGCGCGTTCCAGAACACCGCGAGCCGACCACCCGGGCGCAGCACCCGCGCCGCCTTCGCCGGTCCGAGCACCGGGTCGATCCAGTGCCACGTCTGCCCCGCCACCACCGCGTCGAACGTCCGACCCGCCGGGTCCCAGGTCTCGAACGGCGCGACCTCCACGTCGATCCCGCCGCTGCGGGCGAACTCGGCCATCCGCGCGTCGACGTCCACGCCGAGCACCCGGCACCCGACCGCCCGGAACGCCCGGGAGGCGATGCCGGTGCCGCAGCCGACGTCCAGCACGTCCCGCACCTCGGGTCCGGGCACGATCGCGCGCACCATCGCGTCCGGGTAGCGGGGGCGGGCGCGGTCGTAGCGGGCCGGGTCGACGCCGAACGACTCCGCGAGGTCCCGGTGCCGGTGCGGGTCGTCCCCCTGTTGAGTGGGCATGCGCCCACTCTAGCGGGCACGTGCCCACTCGCGGCGCCCGTCCCGTTCGCCCCACGCGTTACCCGGTGCCGGGCCGGGGTTCTCCCCGCCCGGCGTGTCGGTGATCAGGGCTAAAGTGGTCCCGACGACGACGAGACGCGAGGTGGACATGCCGACCGGCGTGGCGATCCGCGACCCGCGCACGCAGTTGTTCGAAGCCGCCGAACGCGTGTTGCTGCGCGACGGTCCGAGCGGGTTGACCAGTCGCGCGGTCACCACCGAGGCCGGGTGCGCGAAGGGCGTGCTGCACCGGCACTTCGCGGACTTCGAGGACTTCCTCGCCGACCTGGTGCTGGACCGCGCCGCGCTGATCAGGGCGCAGGGCGCCGACCTGCGCGCCGCGGCGGGTACCGGCACCGTGGTCGACCACGTCACCGACGCGCTCACCGCGTTGTTCGGCGGCATGGCGACGGCCGTGCTCGGCCTCGTCGTGTTCCGTGAGGGTCTGCGCGCCCGGCTGCGCGCGGCCGGCGTGGTCGGCATCCCGCTGATGTCGGAGGGCACGACGGCGATCGCCGACTACCTCGCCGCCGAACGCGACCTGGGCCGCGTCGCCCGGGACGCGGACGTGGGCGTCCTCGCCGTGCTGCTGATCGGGGCGGCCCACCTGATCGCCGCCGGCGACCCGCCGGAACCCGGAGCCGTGCGCAAGGTCGTGACCACGACTCTGACGGGTGTCCTCCGGGCGCCGGCGGGCTGACCGAACCGGGTTCAGCCCAGCTCGGCCAGGTCCTCGAACTCCACCACCTGGCGCACCTCGACCTCGATCTCCTCGAACAGGCCCGCGTACCGGGTGGCGAACGCGACGGCTTCGGCCCGGTCCGCCGCGTTGATCAGCGCGAACCCGCCGATGACCTCCTTGGCCTCGGTGAACGGGCCGTCGGTCGCCGCGATGCCCGCCCCCTTGGTCTTGCGGACCCGCGCGCCCTTGACGGACGGGTGCACGCCCTCGGCGGTGATCAGGATGCCCTTGTCGATCGAGTCCTGGATGAACGCGCCCATGGTCTCGATGAACTCCTTGCTGGGGTTCCAGGCCTCCGGAGCGCTCTCGTCGAGTCGGTGCATCAGCAGAAACCGCATGGTCACTCCCTGTGTGTGTCCGGGGTCGGCCGTCCGGTCGGAACCGGGCGTGTCGAACCGACCTTCATACCCACGTCGAAGGAGGTCGGGCGGATTCGACATCGTTCACCGAGAATTTCTCCGCGAATTTTTCCCCGGATCGCCGGCGGTGGCACGTCGGGGCACCCGGCCTGCTCGTCCTCACCGGACTCACGCCGGTAACCGCTGGTGGCGGGGCATCCACGCGGCGTCCCTTGTGGACGGCGCGGCCGGCCGCCGTCGGGGGGTGCGGCTAACCTGCACGTCAAGATCGCAGGTGAGCCACGCACCCAGGGGAGCAGACGAATGACCGACCCAGCACACGCCACCACGGCGGTCACCGGCGTGACCGGTCGCCTCGGCGGGCGCGTCGCCCGCCGGCTGGCCGCGGCGGGCGTGCCGCAGCGGCTCCTCGCGCGCGACCCGAGCCGCGCGCCGAGCCTGCCCGGGTGCACCGCGGTGCCCGGCGACTTCGCCGACCCGGCCGCCCTGCGCGCCGCCCTGACGGGGGTGGAGCGGGTGCTGATGGTGTCGGCGTCCGAGTCCGCGGACCGGGTCGAGCAGCACCGCTCGTTCATCGACGCCGCCGCCGAGGCCGGCGTGCGCCACCTCGTCTACATCTCGTTCTTCGGTGCCTCGCCGAACGCCACGTTCACCCTGGCGCGCGACCACTACGCGACCGAGGCGCACATCCGCGCGAGCGGGCTGACGCACACGTTCCTGCGCGACAACATGTACGCCGACCTCATGCCGGGCCTCGCGGGCGAGGACGGCGTGATCCGCGGCCCGGCGGGCGACGGCCGGGTGTCCGCGGTGGGCCTGGACGACATCGCCGACTCGGCCACCGCCGTGCTGCTGGACCCGGAGCCGCACGCGGGCGAGGTCTACGAGCTGACCGGACCCGAGGCGGTCACCCTGGACGAGGCGGCGGCGCTCTTCACCGAGGTGACCGGCCGCCCCGTCACCTACCACCGGGAAACGGTGGAGGAGGCCTACCTGTCGCGCGCCTCGTACAACGCGCCGGACTGGCTCCTCGACGCCTGGGTGTCCACCTACACCGCGATCGCGGCCGACGAGCTGTCCCGGGTGACCGACCACGTCGAACGCCTCTCCGGGCACCCGGCGACCCCGTTGGCGGAGGTCGTGCGCACCGCCGCCGGCTGACCCGGGGTCGGGCTGGAGACCCTTGCCGCGTCAAGGGTTTGGCTCCATCGGCGGGGCCTGTGTCGGTAGGGCACCGCTCGCGCCCGGTCGGTGAACGGGGCGCGAGCGGG
>NZ_JBFAEO010000049.1:0-62714 GCF_040642015.1 Actinosynnema sp. NPDC020468 | reverse complement strand
ACGCGCGGTGGCGCGTCCGGGAAGTCCGACCCCACACACCGACCACAGGAGGCCACCGGGTGGCTGTAGGCCGCGCCCTCGTCACGGGCGGCTCACGCGGCATCGGGCGCGAGGTGGCGCTCCGCCTCGCCGCCGACGGCTACGACATCGCCTTCTGCTCCCGCGTCGGGGGCGAGGCGGCCGAGAAGACCTCGAACGACATCACCGCGCTCGGCGTGGCCTGCCACTTCGCGCGGTGCGACGTGGCCGACGCGGCCGAGGTCGAGTCCTTCGTCTCGGAGGCGGAGGAGGCACTGGGGAAGGTGACGGCGGTGGTGTGCAACGCGGGCGTCACCCGGGACGCCCCGATCGCGCTGATGCCGCCCGCGGACTGGGCCGCGGTGCTCGACACCAACCTCACCGGCGCGTGGAACGTGTGCCGCGCCCTGGGTTTCCGGTTCATGAAGCGCGGTGGCGGCGCGATCGTCGCGGTGTCCTCGATCTCCGGGCTGGACGGCCTGGCGGGTCAGACGAACTACGCCGCCTCCAAGGCCGGGATCATCGGCCTGAGCCGGTCCCTGGCCAAGGAGTTGGCCCCCTACGGCGCGCGGGTCAACGTGGTCGCGCCGGGGTTCATCGAAACGGACATGACCGCGGCGCTGCCCGCGCGGCGTCGGGCGGCGGCGCGGGAGAGCGTGCCGCTGGGCCGGTTCGGCAGCGCGGCGGAGGTCGCCGAGCCGGTGGCGTTCCTGCTGTCCGACCGCGCCTCCTACATCACCGGCCAGGTGCTGCGGGTCGACGGCGGGATGGTCGCGCCGTGACCGCGCCGGCCGTCCTCGCGGCGGGCGACCGGGCGGCGCCGTTGCGCGTCGTCGGCCCGGTCTCGGCGGTGGAGACCGAGAGCGGGTGGTGGATCACCGCCCGCGTCCCGATCACGGCCGACGACCCGCACACGGCCGCGCACTTCCCCGGCGCGCCGGTCTTCCCGGGCGTCTTCCTGATCGAGGGCGTCGGCCAGGCCGTGGCCGGTGGCACCGGGTTACCCACCCGGACGACCGCGGTCGAGCGGGCCCGCTTCACCGCGCCGGTGGTGCCCGGCGACGTGGTCCGCTTCGACGTGGTCGTGACGACGACGGGCTCCGGCTGGGCGGTGCGCGCGGACGTGGTCCGGGAGGCCGACGGCACGCCGGTGGCGCAGGTCCGGCTGCGGCTGGAGGCCGAGGTTGCTTGACCACGCCCGGATCAGAGCGCTGCTGCCCCACCGGCACCCGATGGTCCTGCTCGACCGCGTCGAGTCGATCGAACCCGGCGTGCGGCTGATCGCCACGAAGGCCGTCACGGTCACCGAGCCGTGCTACCGCGACCTCCCCGACACCGCGCCCGCCTCGGCGTACGCCTACCCCGTGTCGCTGTTGCTGGAGTCGTTCGGCCAGGCCGCCGCCGTGCTGTGGCTGCACGGCGGCCGCCGGCCCGACGGGCTGCTGCCGATGCTCGCCGCGCTGCGCGACTGCGTGCTGGAGCACCCGGTCTACCCCGGCGACGTGCTGCGGCACGAGGTGCTGCTGGAGCACGGCGGCGAGGGCGTCAGCACGGCCTCCGGCACGACCCGGGTCGGCGATCGGCGGGTGGCCGTCATGGGGTCGTTCCTCGCCGTCGTCCGCCCGCGCACCGACCTTCCCATCCCCACCACCCGAGAGGACCCACGACCATGACGACGTCCCGGCAGCACCTGGACGACCTGCGCGAGATCGTCGCCGAGGTGTTCGAGCTGGAACCCGACGAGGTGTCGGACACCGCCGACTTCGTCGCCGAGTACGACGCGGACTCCTTGCGCGCCATCGAGATCCTGGCCCGGGTCGAGAAGCGCTACCAGGTGGAGATCCCGCAGGCGGAGCTCGCCTCGATGACGAACCTGCTCGCCGTGCACGCCGTCCTCGGCCGCTACGCGGGGTGGTGAGCGTGGTCCGGGTCGCGGTCACCGGGCTCGGCCCTGTGTCGAGCGTGGGCACCGGACGGGCGGCGTTCTCCGCCGCCCTGCGCGCCGGCCGCACCGGCGCCGCGCCCATCACCTCCTTCGACACCACGGGTTTCCCGCGCGTGCACGGCTGCGAGGTGCCCGACTTCGCCCCGGAGCGCCTGCTGCGCCGGCTCGACCCGCGCGGCTGGGGTCGCACGAGCCTGTTCGCGGCCTGCGCCGCGCGGTTGGCCGTGGACGACGCCGGGTTGGCCGACACCGCAGGCGGCGGCACCGCCGTGGTCATGGGCACCACCAGCGGCGAGTCGCAGGAGCTGGAGGCGATGACGGCGGCCGTGCTGGCGGGCGGGTTCCCGGCCGTGCCGGCGGGGGTGGCGACCGCGCTGCCCGCGGGTCGGATCAGCCGGGCGGTGAGCGAGGAACTGGCCGCCGAGGGCGAGTCGCTGACGCTCGCGACCGCGTGCTCGGCGAGCAACTACGCCATCGGCCGCGGTTACGACCTGATCGTCGACGGCGACGCGGAGGTCGTCGTGGCGGGCGGCGCCGACTCGGTGTGCCGGTGGGCGCACGCGGGTTTCCACCGGCTGGGCGCGCTGGCCGAGCACGCCTGCACGCCGTTCGACGCCGACCGCGAGGGCATCCTCACCGGCGAGGGCGGCTCGGCGCTGGTGCTGGAGCCGCTGGACCGGGCGCTCGCGCGCGGCGCGCGGGTGTACGCGGAGTTGTTGGGGTACGGGCTGAACTGCGACGCCCGGCACATCATGGCCCCCGACCCGGACAGCATCGCCGAGTGCGTCCGGCTGGCGCACGCGCACGCCGGGATCGGACCGTCCGAAGTGGACTACATCTGCGCGCACGGCACCGGGACCCGGGCCAACGACGCGGTGGAGGCGGCCGCGATCACCAAGGTGTTCGGCGACGTGCCGCCGCCGGTCAGCTCGGTGAAGTCCGTGCTGGGGCACACGATGGGCGCGGCCAGCGGGTTCGGCGCGATCGCGTCGGTGCTGGCGATCGCCGAGGGGTTCCTGCCGCCGACCGCGGGCTGGCGCACCCCCGATCGTGAGTTGGCGGCGCTGGACGTGGTGCCGGTGAGCAGGCCGGCGCGGGTGCGGGTGGCGCAGAACAACGGGTTCGCCTTCGGTGGCAACAACGCCATCACGGTGTTCGGCGAGGTCGCGTGACCGGGGTCGCGGTGACCGGGTGGTCGGCGCTGTCCGGCGCGGGCGAGGGTCGGGTGGCACTGGCCGAGGTCGTGCGCACCGGCCGCGGCCCGGAACCGGTCGACTCGGCGGCGGGCCGGGCCGTGGTGCACCGGGGTTTCGACCTGCGGGCGAGCCTGGGTCGCAAGGGCACCAGCACGTTCGACCGGTGGACGGGGTTCGCGGTGACGGCGTGCGGGCTGGCCCTGCGCGACGCCGCCGCCGACCTGGACGGCGAACAGCGCGCCCGCGCCGGGGTGGTGCTCGGCACGACGGCCGGCAGCGAGCGGTCGACCAGCGAGTTCAGCGCGGAGACGATGACGGCGCAGCGCCCGTACCTGGTGCCGCCGTCGCTGTTCCCGAACACGATCATGAACTGCGCGGCGGGCCAGGCGGCGATCCGGTACGGCTTGGCCGGGATCAACGCCACCGTCGCGGGCGGGGACCTGGCCTTCCCGCAGGCGGTCCGGTACGCGGCGACGGCGTTGCGGCACCGGCGGGCCGACCTGCTGCTGACCGGCGCGGTGGCCGAGCACACCCCGCACTCGGCGTGGCTGGCGCGGGCGGGCCGCCCGGACGCGGTGCCCGGCGAGGGCGCGGCGGTGTTCGTGCTGGAGCGGACCGCGGACGTCCTCGCCGCCGGCCGCGCGGTGGAGGCCGAGGTGCTGGCGGTCGTGACGGGCCACCGCCCGGGCGACCAGTCCCCCGCCGCGATGACCGAGGCGCTGGCGTCGTGCCTGCGGCGCGCGCTGGAGGCGGCCGGGGTGCGGGCGGCGGAGGTCGCGCTGGCGGCGGTCGGTGGAGCGGGCCCGGAAACCGACGCCGTGATCGCGGTGGTGGGCGGGGTGCCGGTGCTGGCGGTGGACGACTGGCTCGGCTACTGCCAGGCAGCCGGCCCGGCCCTGCGCACGGCGGCCGTGCTGGCCGCGCGGGACGAGGTCGCCGACGGCCGGGTCGCGGTGTGCACCGCGTGGTCGGCCGACGGCGGCGTGGCGGCGTGGGTGCTGCGGGGGTGGGGCGGTGCGCGCTGACCCGGCACGCTCGCACGTCGGTCGCGCCGTAACGACTGTCGCCGAGTGGGCAGCGGTGTGGCACGGTTCCGCGTCGGCGGCAGCGACACGAGCCCGCGCTCACCCTGCGGCGGCAGGGCGGCGCGGTCTTGGCTCGGCGACACCGGAACACCGGCCCGGGTGCTGCGGAGGGGCAGTGCGGGCGCGCTTCGGTTGCGCTGGAAAGACTTTCGGCGAGCGGACGGCGGACGGCGAGGTGGCGCGAGGGTGGCGCCGTACGGCTCCGACACGAGCACGCGCTCGCCCGGCGGCGGCAGGGCGGCGCGGGTCTCACGGAGGCGGAGCAGTGACGCCGCGTGCTCCCGGCTCGGCGACACCGGAACACCGGCCCGGATGCGGGAGTGGGGCGATGCGGGCGCGCTTCGGTTGCACCGCAACGACTCTCGGCGAGCAGACGGCGGATGGCGACGTGGCGCGAGGGTGGCGCGGTACGGCTCCGGCACGAGCACGCGCTCAACCGAGGGCAACGCGGCGGCGCGGATCTCACGGAGACGGAACGGCGGGGCGGCGTGCTCCCGGCTCGGCGACACCGGAACACCTGCCCGGATGCGGGGGTGGGGCGGTGCGGGCGCGCTTCGATTGCACCGGAACGACTCTCGGCGAGCAGACGGCGGACGGCGAAGTGGCGCGAGGGTGGCGCGGCGCACCGGCCGAACGCGGACCTGGCGCGCCGGGCCGGACCGCGTGTTCGCGGCGCACCCGGCCGACGGCGAAGCGACTGCGTGGGCACGGAGGTGGGGCGGCGTGGGCGTGCTTCGCCAATGCCGGGAGCGCCCTCGCCGCCGGTTCGACCGGCGAGGTCGGGGTGGTGGTGTGGTGCGCTGACACCACGGTCACCGGGCGGTCGGCGGGCGGCGGAGCGGTGTGGGGGTGGGGTGGTGGCGGTGGTGTTGTGCGCTGACTCGGTGCGGTCCTGCTTCGGTGACGCCGAGGCCACGTTCGACGCGTGGGTGGCCGGGCGGTGCGGTGTCGGGCCGTTGCGCGGGGTGGGTGCGGTGAACGTCGGGCACGCCTACCACGCTCCGGGCACCGGTGTGCCGTTCGCGGCGAGCGCGTGGTTGGCGGAGTGCGTGCGCGAGGTCGCGGTGGGGGTCGATCCGGCGCGGGAGCGGGTGCGGGTGGTGGTGGGGACCGGGTTGCGGGAGACGCGGACGGTCGAACTCGCGACCGGAGAGCCGCCGGCGGTGGAGCGGTTGCACTTCGGGGCGGTGGTGCGGGAGGTCCTGCCGGGGGTTCGGGTCACGACCGTGGTGAACGCGTGCAGTGCGGGTGGGCACGCGTTGGCGCTCGGGCAGGACCTGTTGGAGGCGGGCGAGGCGGACGTGGTCGTGGTCGCGGCGACGGACTCGGTGAGCGAGTCGATGCTCGCGTGCGTCGGTCGGGCCGCGCCGGGGGCCGAGGTGTTGCGGCCGTTCGACGCGGAGCGGGCGGGTGTCGTGCTGGGTGAAGGGGCGGTGGCCGTGGTGCTGCGGCGGTCCTCGCCCGCGCCGCTGGCCGAGGTGGTGGCGACCGGGTTGTCCTGCGACGCGCACCACCCGACGGCGCCGCACCCGGAGGGCATCGCGCGGGCCATGCGGGACGCGCTGACCCGGGCGGGAGTGCGGGCCGACGAGGTGGACCTGGTGGTGGCGCACGGTTCCGGCACCGCGTTGAACGATCCGGCCGAAGCCGAGGCGATCCGCGCGGTGCTGGGTGACGGGCCGGTGGTGACGGCGTGCAAGGGGGCCGTCGGGCACACCTCGGGCGGTGCCGCGCTGGTGGCGGTGGTGCTCGCGGCCCGGGCCCTGCGCGCGGGGGTGGTGCCGCCGGTGGTCGGGTTGCGCACGCCCGCCGTGCCGCTGCGGCTGGTGACCGCGCCGACGCCGGCGACACCCCGGGTGGCCCAGGTCGACGCGTTCGGCTTCGGCGGCGTGAACGCGGTGACGGTGCTGCGACTGCCGAGCGCGAACGGCCCGTCGACCACCCCGAGCACCGCCACCGACCACGTGGGCATCACGGCGTGGGGTGTGCACGTGCCGGGTCCCGCCCCACGAGTGCTGCTGGACGGGGTGGAGGCCGAAGCGGTCGCCGGGCTCGGTGGCGCGTGTCCGGCCGCACGGGCGAAAGAGGTGCTGGGGCGGGGGTTGCTCGGGGTCGAGCCCGCCACCCGGCTCGCGTTGTGCGCGGTGCGGGCCGCGCTGGGGCCGCCCGGTGCGCCCGATCCGCGCACCGCCGTCGTGGTCAGCGCCAACCTGGGCACCGCCGAGGCCGTCGACCGGATCGTGCGGACCGTGCGGGACGAGTCGTGGCGGCACGTCAGCCCGATGGACGCGCCCAACGCCTCGAGCAACGTCATCGCCACCACCATCGCCATCCGGTACGGGTTCGGCGGGCCCAACCTGCTGCTGTGCTCCGGCGCGGGCTCGGCGTGGGACGCGGTGGACGTCGCCCTCGGGTTGGTCCGCGCCGGGCGGGCCGATCGCGTCGTGCTGGTCGGCGCGGAACCCGACGACCCGGTCGCCACCCGGTTGCACGGTGGCGCGCTGGTGGCCGGCGCGGCCTGCGTCGTGCTGACGCCCGGCGGCGGAAGCGCCTCGCTGGTCGTGCCGCCGCCGGACGCGACGAGCCTGGAACTGCCCGACTGGGACGCGTACGGGGCCACCGGGATCGTCGCGCTCGCGGTGGCCGCCGCACTCGAGGTCCCCGGCACCGTCGCGGTGTCCGGGGTGGACGACGACGGCCGCCTGCGGGCGGCGGGGGTGTGCCGTGCCGGCTGAGGGAGTGCTGACCGCCGACGCCCTGGGCGATCCGGCCACGTTCACCGGGGGTGTGCCGCACGCGCTGTTCGCCCGGTTGCGGCGGGAACGGCCGGTGGCGTGGGTCGACGCCGGTTTCTGGGCCGTGACGCGGCACGCCGACATCTCCGCCGCGTCCCGCGACACCGCGCTGTTCTCCTCGCAGGCCCAGGGCGCGTTCCTGCACGACGTACCCGGCGGTCGGCGGATGCTGGTCGACCTCGACGGCGACCGGCACCGGGACCTGCGCCGGGTGTTGACGCCGTTGTTCACCCCGCGCGCGGTCGGCGGGCTGCGGGAGTCCGTGCGGGCGCACGCGCGGCGGCTGGTCGAGGCCGTGGTGGGTGCCGGCGAGGTGGACGTGGTCGCCGACCTGGCGGCCGAACTTCCGCTGCTGGTGCTGTGCGACCTGCTGGGCGTGCCGGCGGCCGACCGGGCGCTGATGCTGCGGTGGAGCAACGCCCTGGTCGGCTTCGACGACCCCCGGTTCGGCGGCGCGCCCGAGGCGCAGCGGGCGGTCGCGGGTTTGTACCGGTACGCGGTCGACCTGGCCGAGGACCAGCGCCGGCGCGGGCGCGACGACCTCGTGGGGCGGATGGCGTCGGCGCTGTCGGTGGGCGACTTCTGCGCGCTGTTGCTGCTGCTGGTGGTGGCGGGCAACGAAACCACCCGGCACTTGATCGGCAATGGCCTGCACGTGCTGGCCGCGCACCCCGCCGAGCGGGACCGGCTGGTCGCCGACCCCGGCCTGACCTCGTCGGCGGTGGCCGAGCTGGTCCGCTGGATCACCCCGATCAGCCAGTTCCGCCGCACCGCCACCCGGGACTGCGTGCTCGCGGACCAACCGGTGCGGCGCGGCGACCGGGTGGTGCTGTACTTCGCCTCCGCCAACCGCGACGAGACCGTGGTGGCCGAGCCCGACCGGCTCGACCTGGGCCGCACCCCGAACCCGC
The DNA here is from genome assembly GCF_040642015.1 of Actinosynnema sp. NPDC020468. Lineage (NCBI taxonomy): Bacteria > Bacillati > Actinomycetota > Actinomycetes > Pseudonocardiales > Pseudonocardiaceae > Actinosynnema > Actinosynnema sp. NPDC020468. The sequence continues at coordinate 54,764 of NZ_JBFAEO010000049.1, read as the reverse complement.
ACCTGGCGTTCGGCGCCGGGCCGCACTACTGCCTCGGCGCGCACCTGGCCGCGTTGGAGGTGACGGTGCTGCTGGACGAACTGCGGCCGCACCTGCGCGGGTTCGAGCCGCTGGCCGAGCCGACCCGGCTGGCCTCGACCTTCGTCAACGGCGTGACGCGGTTCCCGGCCAGGTTCCGATAGCCGCCCGCAACCCGGCGGCGCGCAGCTTGCCCGCGTGGTCGCGCGGCAGCTCGGGCACGAACCCGTAGCCGCGCGGCACCTTGTACGCGGCGAGCCGGGTGCGGCAGTGCGCGTCCAGGTCGCCGGCGAGCCCGGGCCGGGCCGGGTGCACGGGCACGACCACCGCGGCGACGAGGGCGCCGAACTCCTCGTCCGGGAAGCCGAACACGACCGTGTCGATCACCTCCGGGTGGTCCCGCAGCACGGCCGCCACCTCGGCCGGCCGCACGGTCACCCCGCCGGTGAGGATCGCCGAGCGCCCGGTCAGGTGGAGGTTGCCCGCCGCGTCGAGCCGACCCTCGTCACCGCAGGTGAACGTCCGACCGGCGCGCCGCACCCACACCTCGCCGACCTCGCCGGGCGCGACGGCGTTCCCATCGGCCAGGATCAGCACCTCCGTGCCGGCGACCGGCCGACCCACCGAACCCTCCGGGGTGTCCGGCGCGGTGAGCGTGACGATGCCCGCCTCGGTGGCGCCGTAGTACTCCGTGAGCACCGGTCCCCACCAGTCCACGACGGCGCGCCTGACCTCGGGCGGGCACGGGCCGCCGCCGTGCCACACCCGGCGCAGCGAGCCGCCGTCGAACGGCACGTCCGCGCGGACCGCCAGCGCCCGGACCAACTGGGTCGGCACGAGGTGCGCGTGCGTGACCCGCTCGGCGTCGACGGTCGCCAGCAGCTCGTGCGGTCGCGGTCGGTCGAGCACCACCAGCCGGGAACCCAGCAGCAGCGGGAAGAGCCCGAAGAACAGCGGCGCGGCGTGGTGCCACGGTCCGGCCAGCAGCACCACCCCGTCGGCGGGCAACCGCCAGGGGTCCAGGGTCAACGCGGTGAGCCTGCGCCGGGCCCGGGCCCACGGCTCGCCGGGCGTGAGCAGACCGCTGACCACACCGCGGGGTTGGCCGGTGCTGCCGGAGGTGTAGAGCAGGAGCCCGCCGGTCACCTCGGGCGGCACGGCGCCGCGTGAGGCGACGTCGACCGGCAGCACCCGATGACCGTCGACGGCGTCCCGGTCGGTGACGACCGCCCGGGGTCGGGCGTCGGCCAGCACGGCGGCCAGCTCGCCCGGGGTCAGCTGCGGGTTCACCGGCACGACGACCAGCCCGGAGCGCCAGCACGCCAGCACCACCTCGACCACCTCGGCGCCGTTGTGCGCCAGCACCGCCACCCGGTCGCCCGCGCGCACCCCGGCGGCGTGCAGACCGGCCGCGCGCGACCGGACGCGGGCCTCCAGTTCCTCGGCTGCGTAACGTCTTTCGGCCGTGACGAGGGACATCGTCAGTCCAGCAGGTCCGGCTCGCGGTGGACGACCTCGGCGTACAGGGGCTTGAAGTTGAGCACGCCCATGCCCGGTGTGCCCATCACCCGCGCGGTCGCGACGGCGGCGGGCTCGTCGATCGGCACCGGTGTGCCCGCGGCCTCGGCGAGGAGTTGCACCCGGCAGCACCGGTCCATCGACACGAACCACCACGCCGCCTCGGCCACCGAGCCGCCGACGGTGAGCAGCCCGTGGTTGCGCAGCACCACGGCTTTGCGACCACCCAGGCAGGCCGCGATCCGGTCACCCTCGGCCGGGTCCAGCACCACGCCGGTGTACTGGTCGAACACCGCGTGGTCGTGGTGGAAGGCGCAGGCGTCCTGGGAGATCGGGTCCAGCGGGCGGCCCAGCGTCGACCACGCCACGCCGTGCACCGAGTGCGCGTGCGCGGCGGCCACCACGTCCGGACGGGCCCGGTGCAGCCGCGAGTGGATCGCGAACCCCGCCGGGTTCACCCGCCCCTCCCCCGCCAGCACCTCGCCGTCGGCGTCGACCAGCAGCAGGTCGCGGACGCGCGCCGTCGCGAACGACCGGCCGAGCGCGTTCACCCAGAACCGCGACGGGTGCTCGGGATCGCGCGCGGTGACGTGGCCGCCCGCGCCCTCGGCGAACCCGAGCCGGTGGAAGATCCGCAGCGACGCGGCCAGCTGTCGCTTGCGGCGCAGGCGTTCCGCGTCCATCAGCCGCACCCGCCCGCCGTGTCCCGATCACCCGCGACCACGCCCACCGGTACGGCCGGCGGCACGGTGTCCGAGCGGTGGTAGGCGGCCAGGAAGTCCGGGATCCGGTCCAGGCCCCAGAACCGGTGCCGGCCGAGGAACAGGTAGGGGATGCCGAACACGTCGTCGTGCCACGCCCGTTCCAGACAGGTCACGCCCTCGGCGCGCAGCTCGGGGTCGGCGGGCGCGAGGGCGGCGGACGGGTCGACGCCCGCGCGTTCGGCCAGCAGCGCCACCGCGTCCTGGTCGCACACGTCCTCGCCCCGGCCCCAGCGCGCCGCCACGACCGCGTCGTAGAACGCCTCGGCCCGACCCTCGCGGCGGGCCGCCAACCACGCCAGGTGCGGCACCTCCCACCACGGGTCGACGTCGACCGGCCACTTCATCGCCAGGCCCAGCTTCTCCGCGCAGCGCCGGGTGTCCTGGAGGATGTAGAGGTGCTTGGCCTTGCTCATCTGCGTGTAGTGGGTGTCCGCGCCGCGCGCGGTGAGCGCCGCCGACGTGGCCGGGTCCGGGTCCCAGAACGGCACGAGGTCGAACCGGGCCAGCGCGTCGGGCAGCGCGCGCCGCAACGCCTCCACGGCCATCCAGCTGAACGGGCTGCGGAACGAGAAGTACAGCCGTGGCAAGGACTTCCTCACGCCGCACCACCCGTCAACGCCGCCGCGGTCGCCTCGTCCAGCCTGGCCAGCGTGCCCGCGCCGGGGCCCCGGGTGAGGGCGTACCCGTGCTGGATCGTCGCGGTGGCGACCGGCACGACCACGCCGGCCCGTTCGACCGTGCAGTCCATCCGGCCTTCCCACACCACGTTCTTCAGCACGTCGGTGACGGCGAACCCGGTCCGCACGTCCTCCTCCATGTGCGCGTCGGCCAGCAGCCGCACCCGCACCCGGGACACGACCGGGATCCAGCCGCGGTCGCGCAGCAGCGTGCCGACCGACCGACCGCGGTCGGCGAGGTAGCGGTCCACGACCTCCTCCAGCGCGCGCACGTACGCCGCGTGCTGCACCCGGTCGGAGAAGTGGCAGTGGAAGTACCGGGCGCGCCACGTCCAGGCGAACCCGCTGTCGTCGGCGAGGGGTTCGGGTGCCGGCGGATAGCCGCCGGCCGCCTGCCGGGCCACCTCCGGCACGCCGTCGCCGCCGACCAGGGCGACCGCGACCTTCCCGACCAGCACGACGGCCCGGCCGGACGCGCGCTCGGCGGTGAGCGTGACCCGGAACCGGCCGCCGCCCAGCGGCTCGGCCTCGGCGCGCACCTCGTCGTCCACCTCCAGCACCGCGGGCAGCCGCGCGGACACGTCCACAACGGACAGTTCCGCGCCGTGGTCGTGGTAGAGGCGGTGCGGGCCGAGGCCGCGTTCCCGGAACCAGCCGAGCACCGCCTCCTCGGCCAGCGCGAGGAACTGCCGGAACCCCACCCAGGTGCGGATGTTGGCGCCGTCGTAGCGCGGCCGGGCCAGGCTCGTCGTCATCGGTGGCTCCCCGTCGTGTCCAGGAACTCGGTGATCCGGGCGGCGACGTCGGCCGCCTGGCGGACGTGGCAGAAGTGGTCGAAGTGGTCCTCCACGACCACCCGCGCCGTGGGCATCGCGGCGGCCAGCGCGGCGGCGCGGGTTCGGCCCAAGCTGGGGTCGCCGCGCCCGGAGAGCACGAGCGCGGGCATCGGCACGGCGCGCAGCGGCAGGTCGGCGCTGGCCGCGAACTGGTCGTAGGCGGCCAGGAACCCGGCGGGTCCGGCCCGGTCGGCGGCCTTGGCGGCCATCGCGGCGGCCACGTCCGCGTCCAGGGTCGCGAGCCGACGGCCGAGCCTGGTCGCGACGCCGTCGGCGATCTGCCGGTCGAACGCCGCCCGCGACCGGTCGAACGTCGCCCAGGTCAGCTCCAGGTCCGGCGGGCGGTAGGTGGGCGAGAGCAGGACCAGCGCGGCGGCGGGGGCGCTCGCGCGGGCGGCGAGTTCGAGCACCGCGTTCGCGCCGAACGAGTGGCCGACCAGCGCCACCGGCCGTTCGTCCACAGTGGACAACACGGTGGCCAGTTCGGCGGCCAGCAGCGCGCCCGGTGTCCCGGTCGCGCGCCACCGGTAGTCGCCGCCCGCCCGCCACGGCAGCGCCGGCGCGATCGTCCACCACCGGTCGCCCAGCTGCTCGACCAGCGGCTGCCAGCAGCCGGGACCGTCCTCCATGCCGTGCACCAGCACCAGCAACGGGCGGCTCACCGCACACCCTCCACAGTGGACGAAACGGCGACCGTCGCGACCGTCGCCCACCGGGAGCCCGGACGTTCGACCCAGGGCTGCCGGCAGCCGGGACCGTCCTCCACACCGTGCACCGGCAGCGGGTGGCTCACAGCACGCCCTCCTCGACGCCGTCGCCGATCCGGTCGGCCAGCAGCGCGGCCAGGCCCGCGACGGTCGGCGCGTCGAGCAGCTCCCGCAGGGTCAGGTCGACGTGGAAGCCGCGCCGCAGCCCGTCCACGACCCGGGTCGCCAGCAGGCTGTCGCCGCCGACCGCGAAGAACCCGCTGTGCCGCCCGAACTCCCGCGCGGGCAGAACCTCCCGCCAGACCAGCGCGACCCGTTCCTCCCACTCGCCGGTGGGCGGCTCGCCGGCGTCGGCGGGCGTGGCCTCCAGCAGCACGGCCAGCGCGGCGCGGTCGACCTTGCCGGTGCCGGTCAGCGGCACCGAGTCGACCGCGAGCACCCGGTCCGGCAGCAGGTAGGCGGGCAGCAGCGAGGCGAGGAACGCCCGCAGGTCGTCGGGCACCCGGCCGACGACCGCGACGGCCAGCCGACGCGCGGTCCGCTCGCCGACGGCCAACGCCACCGCCTCGTCCACCTCGGGGTGGGCGCGCAGCGCGGCCTCCACCTCGCCCAGCTCCACCCGGTGGCCGCCGATCTTGACCTGACCGTCGGCCCGGCCGAGGAACTCCAGCACGCCTCCGGGCCGGTACCGGCCGAGGTCGCCGGTCCGGTACCACCGACCGCCGTCGTGCGTCACGAACCGCTCGGCCGTGCGTTCCGGGTCGCCCCGGTACCCCAGCGCGACGCCCGCGCCGCCGATCCACAACTCGCCCGCGACCCAGTCCGGGCAGTCGCGACCCCGGCCGTCCACGACGCGGAACTCCTGGTTGCGCAAGGGGAATCCGTACGGCACCGACCGCCAGTCCGGCTCGAGGTCCGCGGTGTCGAAGGCGTTGGACCAGATCGCCGCCTCGGTGGCGCCGCCGAGCGCGATCAGCCGGCACGGCGAGCGAGCGGGCAGGTCGAGCCCGACCCAGTCGCCGGACACCAGCGCCACCCGCAGCGCGGGCACGTCGTCACCGGCCTGCGCCAGCAGCATGTCGTAGAGCGCGGGCACCGAGTTCCACACCGTCACCGCGTGCCGGCGCACCAGCCGCAGCCACGCCCTGGGGTCGCGCCGGTCCTCCTCGGTCGGCAGCACCACCCCGCCGCCGGCGCCCAGCAGGCCGAACAGGTCGAACACGGAGAGGTCGAAGTCCAGCGCGGACACCGCGAGCACCCGGTCGGAGGCTCCGACGCCGTACCGCTCCACGACGTCGACCACGGTGTTGAGCGCCGCCGCGTGCGTCATCTCGACGCCCTTGGGCACGCCGGTCGACCCCGAGGTGTGGATCACGTAGGCGACGGCGTCCGGGTCGACGGGCACCGGTCCCGGCAACGGCGCGGCGTCCGCGACCACCTCGACGCCGTCGAGGGGACTCTTCGACAGCGCGAGCCGAACGCTCGCGAGCACCCGGTCCCGGCGGGAGGGCGGTTGGTCGACGCCGACCGGCACGTACGCGCCGCCCGCGGCCAGCACACCGAGCACCGCGACGACCTGCTCCGGGCCCTTGGGCAGGTGCACGGCCACCGCCTCGCCGGGGCGCAGACCGCGTGCCGCGAGGCCGCCCGCCACCCGCAGCGCGGCGTCGGCCAGGTCGCGGTAGCTCAGCCGGCCGTCCTCGCCCCACAGCAGCGCGGTGGCCTCCGGCCTCGTCGCCGCGCGGGCGAAGAACTCCTCGTGCACCCCGTGCCGGGGCACCGGTCCGGCGGTCGCGTTCACCGCGGTCCGGGCGGCGTGCTGCCCGACGGGCAGCGGCGCGGGCGGGGTGCCGGTCCAGTCCGCCGCGGCCATCCAGCGCAACAACCGCGCGTAGGCGTCGAAGGCCGCGTCGAGGACACCGGCGGGGAACAGCGCGTCGACCGCGTCCCAGGACACGACCAGCGCTCCGTCGCGCTCGTGGACCTGGTTGTCCAGCCACACCTGCGGTGTCTGCGAGACACCCCACGACTGCGAGCCGAACGGCGTGTCGAACACGGCCGCGCCACCGGGCAGGCCGAGCGCGCTGGTGAACACCACCGGCACCGTCGCGCCGCGCTCGCGCAGCACGTCCACCGCGGACACCGCGGAGTGCTCCATGCCGCGCCACACCACGTCCTGCGTCCGCCGTGCCGCCGCGGCCAGGTCCTCGCCGGGCACCGGGCGCGAGCCGACGACCAGCAGCGAGGTGAAGTCGCCCACGACGCGGTCGATGTCGGGGTGCACGGGGCGGCGGTCGAACTGGGTCAGCACGACCGAGAGGTCCGGGCCGCCGCTCCAGCGCGCCAGCACCTCGGTGTACGCGGTCAGCAACGCGACCGCGGGCGTGACACCGGCGGCCCGGGCCCGGTCCCGCAGCGCGGTCCACGTCGCGGCCGGCAACCGGAGTTCCCGACGGGAGAACCGGGGTCGGACCACGGTCGCCGGGTCGGTGCGCAGCGGCAGCGCCGGGCCGGGCGGCAGGTCGGCGGCCCGCCAGTGCGCCCACGCCCGGTCCACCTCGTCCGGGCTCGGACCGGCCTGGGCGAGGTAGTCGCGGAAGGTCACGCCGACCGGCGGCAGCGGCGCGTGCGGGTCGGCGCAGAGCGCGCTCAACTCGGTGAGCACGAGCACGATGCTCAACGCGTCGAGCACGAGCAGGTCGAACCCGATGCCCACCCGGGTGGCGTCGATCCGGAGGTCGACCAGGGGCCAGCGTGCCGGATCCGGCACGCGGTGGGCCAGGTCGGCGCGCACGTCGTCCACCACCCGGACGACCGCGTGCGGCACCTCGGGCAGCACGCGCTGCCGACCGTCGTCCCCGACGACCGCGCGGAGCATGTCGTGCCGGCGCACGACCGCGTTCCACGCGGCCTCCAGCCGGGGCAGGTCGACCTCGCCGCCGGTGAACTCCCAGTACCAGTGCGCGCCGACGCCGCCGAGCGCGAAGCTCTCCGCGCGGCCGATCCAGTACGCGCGCTGCACCTCGGTGAGGTCGAACGGCTCGAACCGGGCGGCCGGGTCGGGCACGACCGCGTCGCGGGTGGTGGGCCGGCCGAGCCGCAGCCCGTCGGCGAAGTCGGCCAGCGCGGGTCGGGCCACCAACTCCGCGAGCCGCGCGCCGTGCACACCCACCGCCGCGAGGCGATCGGGCAGCCGCACGGCGAGCAGGCTGTCACCGCCGAGCGCGAAGAACCCGTCGCGGCGGTGCACGGCGGGCACGCCCAGCAGGTCCCGCCACACCTCGGCGACGCGCTCCTCCACCGGGCCCACCGGCGGTTCCGCGGCCGGCGCGGCTCCCCGCACCAGCGCGGCGACGGCGTCGAGGTCCACCTTTCCGTTGGCGGACAACGGAAGCGCGGGCAGCACCACGATCCGGTCCGGCAGCAGGGCGGGCGGCAGCAGGGCGGCGGCGTGCGCCCGGGCCCGGGCGGGCAGGTCCTCCTCGTCCGGCCCGACGACGGCCGCGACCAGCCGCGCGCCCTCGGCCAGCACGACCGCGGCCCGCACACCGGGCACCCCGACCAGCGCGTTCTCCACCTCGCCCGGTTCGACCCGGTGGCCGCGCACCTTGACCTGCCGGTCGGTGCGGCCGAGGAACTCGATCACCCCGCCGGGCCGGTAGCGGGCGAGGTCGCCGGTCCGGTACCACCGACCGCCGTCGTGCGTCACGAACCGGTCGGCCGTGCGCTCCGGGTCCTCGAGGTAGCCGAGCGCCACACCGGTGCCGCCGATCCACAACTCGCCCGCGACCCAGTCCGGGCAGTCGCGACCCACCGGGTCCACCACGCGGCAGCGCACCCCGCGCAGCGGGACGCCGTAGGGCAGGCACGCCCAGTCACCGCCGCCTTCGAACACCGTGGAGTGGATGGCGGTTTCGGTGGTGCCGCCGAGCGCGACCACCCGTGCGCCGGGGAACCGGCCGGGCAGGTCGACGGGCACCCGGTCGCCGCCCACCAGTACCCACCGCGGCTCGTGGTGGTGGTCGGCGAGCAGGGCGGCCAACGCGGGCACGCAGTTCAGCACGGTGACGCCGTGTTCCCCGGCCAGCCGGGCCCAGGCCGCCGGGTCGCGCCGCGCGTCCTCGCCGACCACGACGACCGCGCCACCGACCCGCAGCGGGGCGAAGACGTCGAACACGGACAGGTCGAAGTCCAGCGCGGACACCGCGAGGGTTCGGTCATCGGGACCCATGGCGAACCGCTCGGCGAGATCGGCCACCGTGCCCGCCGCCGCCCGGTGCGCCACCAGCACGCCCTTGGGCTCCCCGGTCGAGCCGGAGGTGAAGATCGCGTACGCCGGGTCCTCGGGCGCGCGGTGGACGGGCGCGGCCAACGGTTCCGCCCGGCGGGCCTCGGCAGGGCGCACGGTCTCGACGCCGGGCCAGTCGTCGTCGGTGATCGCGACCCGGAGCCCGGCCCGCGCGACGATCCGCTCCCGCCGCGCCGGCGGTTGGTCGACGCCGACCGGCACGTACACGCCGCCCGCGGCCAACACGCCGAGCACGGCGACGACCTGGTCGGCACCCTTGGGCAAGCCCACCCCGACCCGATCACCCGGTTCGACACCGAGACCGCGGAGCGCGCCCGCGACCCGCAGCGCGGCGTCGGCGAGTTGGGCGTGGGTGAGCCGAACGCCGTCGCCGAGGACGGCGGGTGCGCCCGGGTCGGCACGGGCGAAGAACGCGTCGCGCAGCCTCCCGGCCACCCCGTCCCCGACCGGCACCGGCGCGTCCGGGTCGGCAGGCGCAAGCCCAACGCCGGCACCGACCACCACGGACGCATCCGGATCGGCACGGACGAAGAACGCGTCGCGCGACGCCGCGGCCGGACCGCCATGCGCGAGCCCGACGCCATCACCGACCACCACGGGCGCATCCGGATCGGCACCGGCGAAGAACGCGTCGCGCGGCCTGTCTGCCGGACCGCTGCGGGCCACCCCATCGCCGACCACCTCCGGCGCATCCAGGTCGGCACCGGCGAAGAACGCGTCGCGCGGCCTCGGGGCCGGGCCGCCGCGGGCCGCCCCATCACCGACCGCCACGGGCGCGTTCTGGTTGGCACGGGCGAAGAACGCGCTGTGCAAGGTCTCGGCGGGCATCGGCGCCGTCGCGTTGAGCTCGGCTCGGCGTGCCGCCTGGTCCGCCGGCAGCAGCACCGGGTCCCGGTGCCAGCCGGAGCCCTCGACCAGGCCGTCGAGCACCCGGCCGTACGCGGTGGACATCGCGTCCAGGACGCCGGCGGGAAAGAGGCCCTCGGCTGCGTCCCAGTTGAGGCCGACGCCGTCGGCCAGTTCGACGGCCTGGCAGTCCAGCCACACCTGCGGGGTTTGCGAGGTGGTCCACCCCGGTTCGCCGAAGCACGCGCGCACCGGCGGCCCGAACAGCTCGCCCAGGCTGAGCGCGCTGGTGAACACCACGGGCGCGCCGACCGGTCCGCCGCGCAGCCGGGACAGTTCGCGCAGCACGTCGAGACCCGACCACGCGCCGTGCGCCAGGTCCGCCCGCAGCCGCTCGTCCACGCCGCGCGCGCGGGCCGCGAAGGTGGCCGGCCCGGTGTCCACGTCGAGCAGCAGCAGGTCGGTGAAGTCGCCGACGAGCCGGTCGACGTCGCGGTGCAGCGGCACGCGGTCGTAGCGGGGCAGGCACAGCAGCAGCCGGCGGGTGCCGCTCCACGCGGCGAGCACGTCGGCGAACGCGGTGGCCAGCACGACCGGCAGCGTCACGCCGTGCTCGGCGGCCCGGGCGGCGAGCACGGCCCGGTCGTCGAGGGAGAGCAGGCGGTGCCGGCGTTCGGCGCGGTGACCGGACAGCCGGGCCGGGTCCAGCGCCAGGGGCAGCGCGGGCGGGCCGGGCAGGTCCGCGAGCCGTCCGGCCCAGTACCGGCGGTCGGCCTCGCGCGCGGGGTCGGGCGTCGCGGCGCGGGCGGCCAGGTAACCCTGGTAGGTCAAGGAGATCGGCTCGGCGGCGCGGCCCAGGTAGGCGTCGGCGAGGTCGGCCAGCAGCACCCGGAAGCTGTGCGCGTCGGCGGCCAGCATCTCCACCGCGACGTGCAGCCGGGTCGCGCCGCCGGGCAGCAGGCTGAGCACCACCCGGAACACCTCGCCCGCCTCGACGTCCATCCGCCGCGCCGACATCTCCCGGCGCAGCATCGGCAACTCGGTGTCCACATCGGACACTTCGCGCACCTCGACCGGCGGGCGGACCTCCGGGGAGATCACCGCGCGACCGTCGGTGGTGAACCGGACCCGGAGCATCCCGTGCCGCGCCACCACCTCCCGCACCGCCGCCACGAGCCGGTCCGGACGCACGCCGCGGCCGTCGAACTCGGCGTAGAAGTGCGCGCCGACCCCGCCGAGCGGGTGCCCGTCGGCGCGACCCACCCAGTACGCGTGCTGCATCGGGGCCGGGTCGAACGGCGCGCCCGGGTCCACCTCGGGCACCTCGACCGGCGCGACCGGCCCGCCGAGAACCCCGTGCCACTCCGCGAGGGTGCGCCGTTCCAACAGGTCCGCGGCCCGCGCGCCGGCGTGCCGCCACCGGCCGGCCAGCCGCATCACGCCGATCGAGTCCAACCCCAGGCGGGCCAGGTCCGCGGTGTCCGGCACGCCCTCGCGGGCCACGCCGAGCAGCGCGGCCACGTCGTCGCGCATCTCCTCGATGCCGAGCCCGGTCACGCCCCGGCCACCAGGGCCAGCGCCCGCCGGTCGAGCTTGCCCGCCGGGGTGTGCGGCAGCGCGTCCACGACCACCAGCCGGTCGGGCAGCTTGAACGCCGCGAGCCCGCCGCCGCTCAGGTAGTCCCGCAGCTCCTCCAACGTGGGCGCGGCCTCCCGCGCCACCACCACCGCGCAGGTCTTCTCGCCGAGCGAGGCGTCCGGCACGGCGACCACGCCCACGCCGCGCACGGCGGGGTGGGCGGCCAGCAGCAGCTCCAACTCGGGCACCGACACCTTCTCCCCCGCCCTGTTCACCACGTCCTTGGTCCGCCCGGTGATCACCAGCGACCCGTCGGGCTCCCGGCGCGCGAGGTCGCCGGTGCGCAGGAACCCGTCCGCGGTGAACGCGGCGTCGTCGGGTTCGGCGTAAGCCCGGATCGTCGTCGGGCCGCGCCACAGCAACCGGCCCACCGCGCCGGGCGGCACCTCGCGGTCGGCCTCGTCCACCAGGCGCACCTCGTCGGCGGCGAACAGCGGCGTGCCGCAGCAGGCGGCGGCCCGCTCGGGCGGGTCGTCGGGACGGGTGCACGCCAGCGGCCCCTCGGCCATGCCGAACCAGTGGGTCAACCGGGCGCCGAGCACCGGGCCGACGCGCGCGGCCGTCACCGGGTCCAGCACCGCGCCGCCGACCTCGACCACCACCCCGGACAGGTCGGCCGCGTACGCCTCGGCGAGGTCGACCCACAACGCCAACAGGGGCGGCATGAGCGTGGTCAGCGTGACGCCCTCGCGGGCGATCAACCCGAACACCTCGTCCGGGCTCGGGGTCCGGGCGAACACCACCTTGGCGCCGAGCAACAGCGCACCCAGCACGCCGGGACACCCCAGCGCGGCGTTGTGCGCGGCGGGCAGCGCGGCCAGGTAGCAGCCGTCGCGGTCGAACCCCATCGCCGCGGCGGACGCGCGCAGTTGGGCCGTGTAGTCGCCGTGGGTGCGCGGGATCAGCTTGGGCAGCCCGGTCGTGCCGCCGGAGAGCAGCAGCAGCGCCGGGTCGGACGGGTCGGGCGCGGGCAGCGGCACCGGGTCCGCGTCGAGGGCCGCCAGCGCGGTGAACGGGCCGGGTTCGCCCGCGACGAGGACGTGCCGGACCCCGGTGCCCGGCACGACCTCGCGGGCGAGGTCGCGGTGGTCGAACCCGGCGACCACGTCGGTGACCACCAGCGCGACCGCGGCCGAGGCGCGCACCAGGTGGGCGAGTTCGGCGCGGCGGTGCGCGGCGAGCGCGAGCACCGGCACGACACCGAGGCGAAAGCACGCGAGCAGCGTCTCGGCGAACGCCGCGCCGTTGGGCAGTTGCACCACGACGCGATCACCGGACCGCAGGCCCAGCCCGTGCAACCCGGCCGCGAGCCGGTCGGCCCGGGAGTCGAGCGCGCCGTAGGACGATCGCGTGCCGTCCGCCACGACGGCGGTGCGGTCCGGGTCGTGCCCGCGGGCGAGGTCCGCCAGGGTCCGCGCGGTGTCGGCGGGCCGGGTGGTGGGGCCAGGCGGCACGGCGGAAACCTCCCGATGTCGGTTCTGGCGGAAGCGACATTCACACAACACGATCTCCGCTGTCAACCCGCGTGGGGGCGGTGTGCCGCGTCGGATGTTGCTTGTAGGGTGTCCGGCGGAACCGACATCCGAGGCGGGAGTTCCGATGAGCGTGGACAGCACCGCACCGCCCGAGCCCGGCGTGGTCGCGGCACTGGCCCGGCTGGGCGATTACGTGACACCACTGGCACTGCGGGTCGCGGTGTCCATCGGGGTGCCCGACGCGCTGGCGGGTGGTCCGCTGGGCGCGGAGCAGATCGCCGACCGGGTCGGCGCGCACCCGCCGTCGTTGCTGCGGGTGCTGCGCGCGCTGTCCGGCAGCGGGGTGTTCCACGAGCGGGAGCGCGGGGTGTTCGCGCTGACGCCGATCTCGGAGCTGCTGCGCTCCGACCACCCGCACACCGTGCGCGGCATGTACCAGATGTCCGATGTGGACGTTCGGGCCTGGTCGGCGTTCGAGGTCAGCGTCCGCACACCGGGCTCGGGGTTCGAGCACGTGCACGGCCAGGACTTCTGGGAGTACGTGGCGACCCACGAGGACTACCGGGCGGTGCACGAGCGCGACATGTGGGACATGACCGAGCGCGAACTGGAGGTCGTCGGGTTCGCCTACGACCTCGGCGGCGTGCGGCGGCTGGTCGACGTCGGCGGCGGCAACGGCCAGTTCCTCGCCGGGCTGCTCACCGCGAACCCCGGCATGAGCGGCGTGCTGTTCGACCGGCCGCACGTCGCGCCGGGCGCGGTGCCCTGGCTGACCGAGTCCGGCGTGCTCGACCGCTGCGAGGTCGTGGGCGGCGACTTCTTCGACTCGGTGCCGTCCGGCGGTGACGCCTACCTGCTCAAGCGGGTGTTCTACGACTTCTCCGACGAGCAGGTGGTGCGCATCCTGTCCAACGTCCGGTCCGCGATGGACCCGGCGGGTCGGGTGCTGGTGCTCGACGGCGTGGTGCGCGCGGACAACCGGTGGGACCCGGGCAAGATCCACGACCTGTACGTGCTGGGCATGGGCCAGGGCCGCTGCCGCACCAGGGCGGAGATGGGCGCGCTGTTCGCCGCCGCCGGGCTGCGGCTGACCAGGGTCGCGCCGACCGGGATCTTCCCGCTGGTCGAGGGCAGGCTCGCCTAGGTGCCGGCGCTGGACGGGTCCACCCACGTCGCGCTGACCGTGTCGGACCTCGACCGGAGCACCGAGTGGTACACCGCCGTGCTGGGGATGGTGGTGCTGGAGGAGATCGCGCCGCCCGAGGCCGGCGCGGTGTTCCGGATGCTGCTGCACCCGCGTTCGTTCGCCTCGCTGGCGCTGGGCCTGCCGCGGGAGCCGTTGCCCGGCCCGGCCGACGAGCGCCGTCCCGGCCTGCACCACGTGGCGTTCCACGTGCCCGAGCGGGCCGACCTGGACGAGCACGCGCGGCACCTGGACTCGATCGGCGTGCCGCACAGCGGCGTGCGCACCTCCCGGTACGAGCCGGGGTGGCAGCTGTGGTTGCGCGACCCCGATCAGATCTGGGTCGAGCTGTACTGGGTGGACCGCGCCCAGTTCCTCGAGGGGCTGCGCGCGGCGTACCGCGACCGGCGCGGCCTGTTCACCGACCGGACACCCCGATGAGGACGTGATGAGCGCGCTGAACGTGGACCCCTCGGAACTTGTCGGCGACCTGGAGGGGCGCGGTGTCGACCTGTGGGAGCAGGACGGCGCCCTGCGCTTCCGCGCCCCGACGGGGGTGATGACCGCCGAGCGGACCGCCCTGCTGCGCGCGCACAAGGCCGCCGTGCTGGCGCACCTGCGCGAGAGGGTCGCGGCGGCGGTGCCGGACCCGGCGCGGGCGCACGACCCGTTCCCGCTGACCGACGTGCAGGCCGCGTACCTGGTCGGGCGGCGCGAGGTGTTCGCCTACGGCGGCGTGGGCTGCCACGGGTACGGCGAGATCACCTACCCGGCGGTGGACCCGGCGCGGCTGACGGAGGCGGTGCGGCTGCTGGTCGCGCGGCACGCGATGCTGCGCGCGGTGTTCGACACCGACCTGGGTCAGCGCGTGCTGGAGCACGTGCCGCCGTACGAGGTCGCGGTGACCGACGCGCGCGGCGGCGACGCCGAACCCGTGCTGGCCGCGACCCGCGAGGAGATGGATCACGCCAGGCGCGACCCGGCCCGGTGGCCGCTGTTCGACATCCGGCTGACCCGCCGCGACGACGGCGACGTGCTGCACTTCTCGCTGGACTTCCTCATCGCCGACTTCGTCAGCGTGCGCGTCCTGGTGGACGAACTGGAAACCCTGCTCGCGGGCGGCGTGCTGCCGGCGATCGGGATCGGCTTCCGGGACTGGGCGCTCGCCCGGCGCGCGGTGGGCACGGGCGGCGCGGCCCGGCGCGACCGCGCGTACTGGTGGGACCGGCTCGACTCGCTGCCGCCCGCGCCGGACCTGCCGCTGCTGCCCGGTTCCGGCCGGCCCCGGTTCCGCCGGCACGCCGCGCGGATCGAGCCGCGGCGGTGGCGGGGGCTGCGCGAGCGGGCCGCCGCGCACGGGGTCACCCCGTCGACCGCGGTGCTCGCCGCCTACCAGGAAACCCTGGCCCGCTGGAGCGCCCGGCCGGACTTCACGCTGAACGTCACGTTGCTGGACCGGCTGCCGCTGCACCCGGACGTCGACCGGGTCGTCGGCGACTTCACCACCGTCACCCTGCTCGCGCTGGACAAGCCGGCCGGGACGGTGTTCGCGGACCGGGCGCGCCGGGCCCAGCAGCGCCTGTGGCAGGACCTGGACCACCGGCTCTGCTCGGGCGTCGAGGTGCTGCGGGAGTTGGCCCGCAGGCGCGGTCAGGCCGGCGCATTGATGCCCGTGGTGTTCACCAGCGCCATCGGCCTCGGCGAGGGCGCGGGCTCGGGCGGTCGCCTCGGGCACGGCGTCAGCCAAACCCCGCAGGTCGTGCTGGACTGCCAGAACATCGAGCGCGACGGCGGGTTGGACACGAACTGGGACGTGCGCGAGGGCGTGCTGCCCGACGGGGTCGCCGAGGACGCGTTCGCCGCGTTCGCCGACCTGCTCGACCGGCTCTCCCGCGACGACGGCGCCTGGCTCGCGGCCGAACCCGTGGTGCTGCCGGCGGCGCAGACCTCGCGGCGGGCCGCGGTCAACGCCACCGCCGCGCCGGTACCCGCCGGACTGCTGCACACCGGGGTGTTCGAGCAGGCGCTCCGCACGCCGGACGCGCTCGCGGTGGTGTGCGGCGACGGGCACGCGCTCCGCTACGCCGAGCTGGCCGGGACGGCCCACGCGGTGGCCGGGCGGCTGCGCGCGCTGGGCGTCGGACCGGGCGACCGGGTCGGCGTGGTGCTGGACCGGGGGTGGCGGCAGCCGGTGGCGGTGCTGGCGGTGTGTCTGACCGGCGCGGCGTACGTGCCGGTGGACACCGCCCAACCCCCGGTGCGGCGCGACGGCGTGCTGACCGACTCGGGCGTGCGGGCCGTGCTGACCCAGCCGGACCTGCGCGAGGCGGGCTGGCCGGACGGACCGGCCGTGCTGGTCGTGGACGAGGTGGACGACCGGCCGGTGGCGCCGGAGCCGGACCCGGTGGCGCCGGACGACCCGGCCTACGTGATCTTCACCTCCGGCTCGACCGGGCGCCCCAAGGGCGTGGTGATGAGCCACCGGGCCGCGCTGAACACGGTGCGGGACGTGGATTCCCGGTTCGGCGTGACCGGCACCGACCGCGTGCTGGGCTTGTCCGACCTGGGGTTCGACCTGTCGGTGCACGACGTGTTCGGCCCGCTGGCGCTGGGCGGACGGCTGGTGCTGCCCGCGCACGCCCGGCGCGCCGACCCGTCGCACTGGGCGGAACTGGTGCTGGAGCACGGCGTGACGCTGTGGAACAGCGTGCCCGGTCAGCTGCGGATGTACGCGGACTACCTGGGCGCGACGCCGGCGGCCCGGCCGCGGACGCTGCGCCAGGCCTGGTTGTCCGGCGACTGGATCCCGCTGGAGCTCCCCGACCGGGTGCGGGCCCTGGTGCCCGGCCTGGACCTGGTGTCGATGGGCGGCGCCACCGAGGCGGCGATCTGGTCGATCCACCACCGGATCGGCGAGGTGCGCCCGGAGTGGCGCAGCGTCCCCTACGGGCTGCCGCTGGCGAACCAGACCTGGGACGTGCTGGACGCGGCCGGCGCGCCGTGCCCGGACTGGGTGCCGGGCGAGTTGCACATCGGCGGGATCGGGCAGGCGCTGGGTTACCTGGGCGATCCGGAGCGGACGGCGGCGAAGTTCACCGCGGTGGCGGGACGGCGGCTGTACCGCACCGGCGACCTGGGCCGGTACCACCCCGACGGGTCGATCGAGCTGCTCGGGCGGATCGACTCGCAGGTCAAGGTGCGCGGCCACCGGGTGGAAACCGGCGAGGTCGCCGCGGCGCTGGCCACCCACCCGGCCGTCGGTCAGGCCGCCGTGGTGGCTGTGGGACCGCCGACCGCGCGGGAGCTGGTCGGGTTCGTGGAACCCGCCCGGTGCGCGCCGCGCGAGCACCCCGCCACGCTGGTGGCCGCCGCGAAGGCCGCCGCCGCCCGGGCCGCCGAGGGTGTGGACGGCGCGAGCGTCGTGCGGTTCGGGCAGGTCCTGGACGCCACCGCGCTGGCCGCGATGCTGGACACCCTGGTGGGGGCGGGGTTGTTCGCCGACACGGCGGTGGTGCACGACCTGGCCGAGGTGCTCGACGCGACCGCCGCCGCGCCCCGGCACCACCGGCTGCTCCGCCGGTGGCTGCGCGGTCTGACCGCGCACGGCCTGCTGGAACGCACCGTCGTCGGTTACCGGCGGACGGGTCCGGTGCCCGAGCCCGCGTGGGACGAGGTCGAGCGGTTGGCCGGCGAGGTGGACTACGGCGCGGACATGATCACCTACTTCCGCACCGCCGCCGGGCACCTGCCGGGGTTGCTGCGCGGTGACACGGACCCGTTGGCGCTGCTGTTCCCCGACGGCGGCGTGGACATCCACGTCGCCGCCTACACCGAGAACTTCCTCAGCCGCTACCTCAACGCCGTGGCCGCCGCGGTGACCGCCGCCGCGCGACCGGCGAGCGTGCTGGAGGTCGGCGCGGGCGTCGGCGGCACGAGCGCGGTCGTCGTGCCGGCGCTGGACGGGACGCGGCCGGACTACCTGTTCACCGACGTCGCCCAGTTCTTCCTCACCCGGGCCGCGGACCTGTTCGCCGACCGGCCCTGGGTGCGGTTCGGCCGGTTCGACCTCGCCCGGGAGCCGCGCGAGCAGGGCGCGGCGCCGAACTCGCACGACGTGGTGCTGTGCGCGAACGTGCTGCACTACGCCAAGGACGTCGGGCGAACCCTGGAGTGGCTGCACGGGCTGCTCACCCCCGGCGGACTGCTGGTGTTCCTGGAGAACACCAAGGACAACTACGCGATCCTGACGTCGATGGAGTTCCTGTTCGACGCCACCTCGGGCGAGTTCGCCGACCAGCGGGGCCGCACCGACGACACGTTCGTCGGCCGGGACACCTGGCTGCGGCTGCTGACCGAGCGCGGGCTGGACCCGGTGCTGTGCCTGCCCGAGCCGGAGGACCCGTTGGCGCACCTGGGGATGCACGTGTTCGTGGCGGTGGCCAAATCCGACCGGGTGCGGGTGGACCGGGCGGACCTCGCGGCACACCTGGCGGCGCGCCTGCCCGCGCACATGGTGCCGCCCACCCTGCACGTCGAGGACGCGTTCCCGGTCAACGCCAACGGCAAGGTGGACCCGGCCGCGCTGGTCGCGTGGCACGAGCGCGGGACGGTGGACCGGGCGCGGGTCGCCGGCTCGGCACCGGAAACCGCCGCCGAGCGGGCGCTGGCGCGGTTGTGGGGTCAGGTGCTGCGGGTCGACGCGGTCGGCCGGGACCGGGAGTTCTACGCCCTGGGCGGTGACTCGCTCCTGGCCTCGCAGTTGGCGGGCCGGTTGGCCGAGCGGCTGCCCGAGGCGGCGGCGGTGCCGTTCGACGACCTGCTGCGGCACCTGGTGGGCGGCACCACGGTGGCCGGGATGGCGCGCTGGCTGGAGTCGTCCGCGGCGGTGACCGAACCCGCGTCCGACCTGGTGCCGCTGGGCGGTGGTGGCGGGGAACCGGTGCTGTTCGTGCCGGTCGATGGTGATTTCGACGCCTACAGCGACGTGCTGGCGACGACGACGGGCGACCTGTGGGGCCTGCCGAGCGCGGGCGGACCGGACGACTACGCGGCGGCGATCGTCGCGTCTGGGCACACCGGGGTCCGGCTGGTCGGTCACGGCGCGGCGGGCCCGATCGCGGTGGGCACGGCCGCGCGGCTGGCCGAGCGGGGCGTGCCGGTGGCGGAGGTGGTGGTGTCGGGCGTGGCGCCGGAGGTCGAGGCGGACCTGTACGTGGGCGACGTGACGGTGATCGCGAGCCCGTCCTGGCCGGAGGACCGCGCCCGCGAGTTCTGGTCGGCGCGCGTGCTGGGCGAGGTGGCGGTGGTGCGGCGATGACCGGGACGCGGAACACCCGGGGCAGCACAGGACTTCCGCGCGGAGGTGCGGTCATGATCGACACCCCGACCGCGACGCACGCGCGGGCCACCCGAAACGGCGTCCAAGCGGCGAATCCCACCACACACCACAGTGTCCACGCGGAGGTACGGCTCGACGTGCTGCGCGCGAGCCGGGCCACGACGCGCGTACCCGCCACCGGGATCGGCGACCGAGCGGGCAACTCCGCCGCACACCGGCACTTCCGCGCGGAGGTGGGCCGATGATCGGCGTGCTGGGCGCGTCCGGCGGTGTCGGCCGGGCCGCGACACGGGTGCTCGCCGGTTGGAACGTCGGCCCGCTGCGGCTCGGTGGCCGAGTGCCGCCGACCGCCCTGGCCGCCGAACTGGGCGCCGAGGCCGTCCAGGTCGACCTCACCGATCCGGTGGCGCTCCACGACTTCTGCGCCGGGTGCGCGGTGGTGCTCAACTGCGCCGGGCCGTCCTACCGGCACCTCGACACCGTCGCGCGGGCGGCCCTCGCCGCGGGTGCGCACTACGTCGATCCCGGCGGTGACGAGCCGGTGCACCGGGCGCTGGCCGGCGTCGAGCCCACGAGGGCGGTGGTGTTGGACGCCGGGCTCGTGCCCGGGTTGACCGCCGTGCTGCCGAGGTGGCTGGCCGCGGACCTGGTCGAACCGGTGGCGTTGACCGCGCACGTGGGGTTGGTCGACCGGCTCACCCCGGCCGGCGCGGGCGACTACCTGCTCAGCCTGGGCGGTGGGCACGGTGAGGCGCGGGCGGCGTGGCGGGACGGGCGGCGGGTGTCCGGTGCGCTCTCCCCCTCCGACGACGTGGACCTGCCGTTCTTCCCCGGCCGCGTCACGACCTACCCGTACCTCAGCCGCGAGGCCGAGCGGACCGCCGCCGCGCTGCGACTGGCCGAGGCGGACTGGTACACGGTGTTCGACGGCGCGGGTCACCTGTCGGCCGCGCTCGGCCGGCTCCAGGCGGCCATGACGGGTGCGGCGGACCTGGACGCGGCGGCGGCCGAGTTGATCGGCGCGGCCGACCTGGACCTGTTCGGGCGCAACCCCTACCAGCGGCTGGTGTTCCGGCTGACCGGGCGGGACGTCGAGCGCACCCTGGTGCTGCGCGGCACGGACACCTACGGCCTGACGGGCGGTATCGCCGCGTACGCGACCCGGGAGGTGCTGGCCGGGCGGGTGCCGCCGGGGGTGGCGTACCCGGTGGACGTGCTGGACCACGCGGACCTGGTGGCGGCGCTGCCGTCGCTGCCGGGGTTCGCCGGGGTGGACGTGCTGGACGGGGTGCCCGCCTTCGAGGAGGGCGCGGTGTGACCCGGGTCCTGGTCTGCGGCACGAAGTTCGGGCGCGCCTACCTGGCCGGGGTGCGGCCGCCGCTGGTGCTGGCGGGCATCCTGGCCGCCGGCGGCGAGCGATCCCGGCGGTGCGCGGCGCGGTACGGGGTGCCGCTGTGGACCGACGTGGCCCAGGTGTCCGCAGTGGACATCGCGTGCGTGGTGGTGGGCGCGGGCATCAACTCGGGCCCCGGCGCGCGGCTGGCCCAGGCGCTGCTGGCGCGCGGCGTCCCGGTGTTGCAGGAGCACCCGCTCGGCGAGCGGGAGCTGGTGGAGACGCTGCGCGCGGCGCGCGGGGTGCCGTACGCGGTCAACACGCACTACCCGCACGTGGAGCCGGTGCGCCGGTTCGTCGACCGGGCTCGGGCCCTGCTGCGCCGCCAACGCGCGCTGTACGTGGACGCGGTGTGCGCGTTCCAGGTCGCGTACACGATGTTCGACCTGCTGGGGCTGGTCCTGGGCGGGCTCAGGCCGTGGCGGCTCGCCGCGGTCGACGCGCCCGGCGACCACCCGTACCGGTGCCTGCAAGGGGAGATCGCGGGTGTGCCCGTCACGGTGCGCGTGCAACCCGAGCTGGACGCCCGCGTGCCGGACAACCACGCGCACACCTACCACCGCGTCACCCTCGGCACCGAGGGCGGCCACCTGACGCTGGCCACGACCCACGGCCCGGTGCTGTGGTCGCCGCGTCCGCACCTGCCCGCGGGCGCGGAGGCGGCGACCGGGTACGACGAGGTGACCGCGCCGCACCTGACCGAGCCGGTGACCTCGCTGATCGGCCCGCCCGCGCCGACCTACCGCGAGGTCCTGGACGTGCTGTGGCCCGACGCCACGCACGCGGCCATGGTGGAGTTCGCCCGGGCGGTCGCGGCGGGCACGGACCTGCGGGGCGCGGCACAGCACCACCTGGCGCTGTGCCGGATCACCGCGGAGGCGGTGGCACTCGCGGGCGGGGTCCGGCTCACCTCGCGGCCGGACCCGGAGATCCTCTCCGCGCGCGAGGTGGCCGCGCTGCCCTGATCACCCGTCCACCAGGCGTTTCGGCGCGCGCGTCCGCCAGGAGTCGGTGAGCAGCTCGCGGAGTTCCGCCTTGTCGACCTCGGCCAGGCGGACCAGGACCATCGGGTGGCCGTCGTAGTGCGCGGTGGTGAAGAACCGGTCGGGCGCGGACCGGAGCAGCGCCTCCTTCTCCCCCTCGTCCGCGCACCACACGACCAGCACGCCGTCGTCCTCGTGCATCCGCGCGAACAGCTTGTCCGCCACCCGCCAGCCGGGCGTGCCGTAGGAGGTGCGTTCCGCGGTCTCCGGGAGTTCGAGGGCGATCTGCCGGACGTCCGACTCGGTCGCCGTCACCGGTTCGCCCCGTTGAACGACCACTGGTGCCCCTCGGGGTCCTCGGCCAGGTAGCCGACCGGGCCGTAGGACTGCACGTGCGGCTCCTGGACGATCACCGCGCCGGCCGCGCGGGCCCGCTCGCAGTGCTCGGCCACGTCCTGGTCGATCACCACGAACTGGACCTGGGTGAGCCCGCCGAGCTGGTGGGGTGTCCGGTAGTCCGGGCCCGGGTCGCCCAGCATGAGGTGGCCGCCGCCGGGCACGTCCATCTCGGCGTGGTTGACGCTGCCGTCGTCGGCGGGCATCCGCAGGGTTTCCCGGAACCCGAAGGCCGCCGACAGGAAGTCCAGTGCGCCCGCCACGTCGGCGTAGTGCAGGTAAGGGGTGACGATCTGGGTCACGGTTGTGCTCCTCGGAGGATCTCGGTGCCGAGCGCGGTGTGCGCCTGGGGGTTGACGGCCGCGTGCTGGGTCGCGGTGTACACGTCCCGCAGGTGGCGTTGCAGCGGCGTTCCGTCGTACACCGCCGGTCCGCCCGCGAGCCGGTGGGCGGCGTCCACGACGGCGCGCGCCTCGTGCGCGCACCAGGCCGCCGCGCTGCGCAGCCGGCCCAGGTCTCCGGAAAACGATCGCCCGGTCTCGGCGGCATGGTGGGCGGTCCGGGCGTCGGCGGCCAGCAGCGCGTCGGCGGCCCGGAGCCTGGTCGTCAGCAGGCCCACCCCGGCCAGGTGCTCGGGGGTGTCGGCGAGCCGGTCGCGGCTGAACGCGGGACGTCGGTCGGAGCAGGCCACGAGTTCGGCGACCGCCGCAGCGGCGATGCCCAGCGCGGCCGCGGCGACGACCGTCGCGCCGTACGGGACGGTGGGCACCCGGTAGGCGGGTCGGTCGGGCGTCGCGCCGGCCGTCAGCAGGTCGGCCGAGCGCGCCTGCGGGCAGAACCCGCGCACCCGCACGTCGTGGCTGCCGGTGCCGCGCAGGCCGAGCGACCGCCAGGTGTCGAGCCGCTCGACGTCGGCGACCGGGACCAGCATCGCGCGCAG
The DNA here is from genome assembly GCF_040642015.1 of Actinosynnema sp. NPDC020468. Classification (NCBI taxonomy): domain Bacteria; kingdom Bacillati; phylum Actinomycetota; class Actinomycetes; order Pseudonocardiales; family Pseudonocardiaceae; genus Actinosynnema; species Actinosynnema sp. NPDC020468. The sequence goes on along the minus strand of NZ_JBFAEO010000049.1, from coordinate 31,743 downwards.
TTCGACCGCCTCCCCGCCGAACACGGCGCACTGGAGGAACACCCACCGCGCGTGGTCGATCCCGCTGACGAACGGCCACTGCCCGGACACCCGCCAGCCGCCCTCGACGGGCAGCGCCTTGCCCTTGGGCGCGGCGGCGCCCGCGCCGACGGTGTCCGGGCCGTCGGGGAAGCACGCCTCGGCCGCCTCGGCGGGGAAGCGGGAGAGCACGAGCTGGGCCACGGCGGCCTGGCCGACGAGCCAGCCGACCGCGCCGTCGCCCTCGGCCAGCGCCCGCACGACCTCCAGCACGTCGGGCAGCGGCAGTTCCAGCCCGCCGCGCTCGCGAGGCGTCAGCAACCGCAGGCACCCCGCGGCCCGCAGCGCGGCCAGCACCTCGGCCGACGGCCCCCGGGCGGCCTCGGTCTCGGCGGCGCGCTCGCGGACCAGGGGCACCACGTCGGTCAGGTCGAGGCTCATCGGACGCCGAAGTAGCGTTCGCGCAGGGTGCGCTCGGCCGGGTCGTAGGCGGCGCGGAACAGGCCGCGCGCCACCAGTTCGGGCACCAGCAGGTCGCAGATGTCCTCGACGCCGGTCGCGGGTGGGCACGGCACCAGGTTGAACCCGTCCACGCCCGCGCGCGAGGTCCAGCGCTCCATCTGGTCGGCGACCTCGGCGGCGGTGCCGTGCAGCATCATCCGGCCGCCGCGCAGCGGTCGGTGTGGCATGGTGACCATCCGGCGCACGTCGCCCACCACCCAGTCGCGGTCGGGATCGGTGCGGCGCAACAACTCCAGCGGGGTGCGGCTGCCGTTGGCGGGCAGCTCGTCCAGCGGGGTGTCGTCGGGGTGGGCGGCCAGGTCCACGCCCATCCAGCCGCACCACTTGGCCAGTCGACCCTCGGGGCTGTGCAGCTCCACGAACAGGTCGGCCTTGGCTCGGGCGTCGGCGGCGTCACGGCCCACCACGACCGGCATCCCCTGGAGCACCTTCACCGACGCCGGGTCGCGGCCCGCCGCCGCCACCCTGGCGCGCAGCGCGGCCACCTGCTCCGCGCCGCGCCGGGGATCGGTCAGCGTCAGGAACACGACCTCGGCGTGCCGGGCGGCGAAGTCCAGGCCGCGCCCGGACGCGCCCGCCTGGTACAGCACGGGGGTGCGCTGCGGTGAGGGCTCGCACTGGTGCGGCCCGCGCACCGCGAACCACTCGCCCCGGTGGTCGACCGATCGCACCGCCGCCGGTTCGGTGAAGACGTTGCGCGCCACGTCGGCGACCACCGCGCCGTCGGCCCAGCTGTCCTCCCAGAGCGCGCGCACCAGGGCCAGGTACTCGTCGGCGCGGTCGTAGCGCTTGTCGTGCGGCAGGTGCTCGCCGAGCCCGTTGGCCGCCGCGGAGTCCAGGTAGGACGTGACGACGTTCCAGGCGATCCGGCCGTCGGTGAGGTGGTCGAGGGTGGAGAACACCCGCGCGCACAGGTAGGGCGGGTGGTAGGTGGTGGAGTAGGTGACGGCGAACCCGAGGTGCTCGGTGACCGCGGCCATCGCGGGCACCACCAGCACCGGGTCGAGCGAGGGGATCTGCACGGCCTCGCGCACCGCGGTGTCCCACGACCCGTCGTAGACGTCGTAGACGCCGTGCACGTCGGCGAAGAACACCGCGTCGAAGCAGGCCCGCTCCAACCGCCGGGCCACGTCGGTCCAGTGCCGCAGGCTGCGGTAGCCGGTGGCGGACTGGTCCCGCGGGTGCCGCCACAGCCCTTCGAACTGCGGCGACGGCGCGCACTCGGTGAACAGGTTCAGGTGCACGCGCGCACCCGCCCGAGCCGCAGCGGCAGGGACCGCAGGCCGCGCACGACCGGGTTGCGGCGCACCCTGGGCCGGTCCCGCCTGCGGGGCGGGGGCGTGCTCCACAGCGCGGTACCCGCGGGCTCGACGTCGATACCGCGCTCCACCACCACCTCCAGCACGGTGCGGGCCTCCAGCCGGGCCAGGTGCGTGCCGAGGCAGAAGTGCGCGCCCGCGCCGAACCCGAGGTGCCCGACCGGCGCCCGGGCCAGGTCGAACCGGTCCGGGTCCGGGTGGCGGTCGGGGTCGCGGTTGGCCGCGCCCTGGAGCAGCAGTACCCGCCCGCCGCGCGGCACCACGTCCGGCCCGATCCGGTAGGGCCGCGCCGCGCGCCGCCACACCGCCTGCACGGGCGCGTCGAACCGCAGTGCCTCCTCCACCGCCCGGGGCGCGGCGTCCGCCGGGTCGGCGCGCAGCAACGCGCGCTGGTCGGGGTCGACCGACAGCGCGCGCAACAGGTTGCCGATGAGGTTGGTGGTGGTCTCGTTGCCGGCGATGAGCAGCAGGCCGCAGAACATCTGGAGTTCGCGGTGGGTCATGCCGCCGTGCGCGACCAACCGGCCGATGAGGTCGCGGGTCGGGGTGGCGGCCCGGTCGGCGATGGCGTCGCCGAAGAACGCGCCCATCTCCAGCGTGGCGACGGCGAGCGCGCGCGGGTCCACGTCGACGCCGCCGACGGTCGCGTCGGACCAGCGCTTGAAGTCCGCCGCGCGGTCCGGCGCGATGCCCATCAGCTCGGCGATCACCAGCACCGGCAGCGGTCCGGCGAGCGCGGTCATCACGTCCGCGGTGTCGCCGGCGGCGTCCAGCAGGTCCTCGGTGATCCGGCGGACCCGGCCCGCGAGGTCGGCCACCACCCGCGGGGTGAAGAACCGGACGACGGCCTTGCGCAGGTCGGTGTGGTCGGGCGGGTCGCAGGTGAGCAGGAAGCGCGGCCCGGAACCGCCGCCGGGCGCCGAGGACAACGCGGTGTGGTCGGCGAAGGCGGCGGCGACGTCGGCGTGCCGGCTCACCAGCCAGGCGTCGGCGGACGGGCAGTACGCCGCTCCCCCGCGCTCCCGGAGCCCGCGGTAGAGCGGGTACGGGTCCGCGGCGGCCTCCGGGGTGAAGAGGTCGAACTCGTCCACGCGACTCCTCCCGCCCGGTCCGCCGGACTGCGCGGCCGACGCTAGCGGACCCGATATCGCGTGGGCAATCCGACACCCGGACACGACACCTCGCGGCGGAACCGACATCGGAGCGGCTAGGCTCGGCCGCCGGAACCGACACCGGTGGAGGCTTGCGGGATGACCGAGCACGTGGCGACCTGGGGATCGGCTCGACCGGAGGAGGACGTGCGCGAGACCGTGCGCGCGCTGGTGCTCGAACTGGCGCAGGCGCCCGACGCGCGGACCGAGCCGGGGACCCGGCTGGTCGAGGACCTGGGCTTCCACTCGCTGGCGCTGCTGGAACTGGCGTTCGGGCTGGAGGACGAGTTCGACCTGCCGCCGATCGACGAGGAGACCGCGCGCGGGATCGCCACCGTGGGCGACATCGAGGCGCACGTGCTGGGCGTGCTGCGGGACCGCGGGTGACCGCGTCCGGGACGAGGCCGCGGCTGGACATCACCGCCGTGCTGCGGCTGGCCGAACTCGCGGACCTGGTGGTGCCGTACGCGATCCGCGTGGTGTGCGACCTGCGGGTGGCCGACCACCTGGTGGCCGGGCCGCTGCCGGGCGCGGAGCTGGCCGAGCGGACCGGCGCGGACCCGGGCGCGCTGGAGCGCGTGCTGCGGGCGTTGGCGGGCAAGGGGATCTTCACCGAGGTGGAGCCGGGGACGTTCGCGCTGACGCCGTTGGCCCAGCCGCTGCGGTCGGACCACCCCGTGTCGCTGCGCGCGGCCTACCCCCTGCTGCCCGCCGACAGTCGGGCGTGGGCGCGGTTCGACCACAGCGTCCGCACCGGGGAGTCGGCGTTCGAGCTGGTGCACGGCACCGACTACTGGAGCTACCTGACCCGCAACCCCGGCGAGGCCGAGCGGTTCGACGGCTCGCAGGCCGCGGCCACCCGGCTGGAACTGCGCGCGGTGCTCCAGGGTTACGACGGCTGGGCGGACCTGCGCACGGTGGTGGACGTGGGCGGTGGCAACGGGGCGTTCCTGGCCGGGTTGCTGGCGCGGCTGCCGGGGTTGAGCGGGACGGTGCTCGACCTGCCGCACGTGGTGGCGGGCGCGGGCGAGGTGTTCGACGGGCTGGGCGTGGCGGACCGCGCGCGGGCGGTGGGCGGCAGCTTCTTCGACGGCGTGCCGGCCGGCGCGGACGCCTACCTGCTCAAGCGCGTGCTCTACCACTGGTCGGACGAGCGGGCGCTGGAGCTGTTGCGCGCGGTGCGGGCGGGGATGCGCCCGGATTCCCGGCTGCTGCTGCTCGAACCGGTCGTGACGCCCGGGGACAGCGCGGAGGTCGGGCGGTCCTACGACCTGATCCTGCTGGCGATGGCGGGTGGTGGCGCCCGGAGCGCCGAGCAGATCGACGCGCTGCTCACCCAGGCCGGGCTCCGCCGCACGAGGTTGGTGCCGACGCTGGTGTTCCCGGTCGTGGAGGCCGGGCCGGCCTGAGGTCAGGCCAGGGTGACCGGCAGCGCGGTGAACGCCCGGAAGGTGAAGGCGCGCCTGCGTTCCGCCTCGCCCGCCCGGTCCAGCACGGCGCGGTTGCGGGCCAGCCAGCGGAACACCGCGACGCCCTCGGCGCGGGCCAGCGCGGCGCCGAGGCAGGTGTGCGCGCCGCCGCCGAAGCCGACGTGCGGGTTGGGCGCGCGGGTGATGTCGAGTCGGGTCGGGTCGGCGAACACCGTCTCGTCGTGGTTGGCCGAACCCAGCAGCAGCACGACGAGCCTGCCCGGTCGCAGCACCCGGTCCCCCACCGCGACCGGTTCGGCGACCATCCGCGCGGCGGCCTGGATCGGGGCGTCGTAGCGCAGGAACTCCTCGACCGCGGCCGGCGCGCGGTCCGGGTCCGCGCGCAGCAGCGCCCACTGGTCGGGGTGCCGGGTCAGCGCGTCGAAGCCGGTGGCGATCAGGTTGGCCGTGGTCTCGAAACCGGCGAAGAACAGGAACACCGCGTTGTCGTCGGCCTCCGCGCGGTCGGTACCGGCGCGCAACGCCGCCAGCAGGCCGGAGCGCGCGGGCAGCGCCGCCATGTACTCCCGCAGCCACACCACGGCGTCGTGCGCGGCGGCCCGGTCCTGCTGCCGCACGGTGACCGCGAAACCGCGCGCGAGGTCGGCGACCCGGTCGCGCACGACGTCCCGGTCGGCGGGTGGCACGCCGAGCAGGTCGCAGATCACCGACACGGGCAGCGGCACAGCGAGGTCGGCCACCACGTCGAGCCCGGTCCGGTCGCGCAGCAGTTCGTCGACGGTGCGCTCCACCCGCCGCGCGGCGGCGCGGACCACCGACGGCGCGAGTGCCATGAGCCTGCGGAGCCGGGTGTGCGCGGGCGGGTCGCGGTCCAGGACGATGCGGCGGAAGAAGTCCACGGCCGGGCCGTCGCCGACCGAGTAGCGGTGGTAGTCCTCGGGGTAGTCGGTGCTCAACCGGCGGTCGCGCAGCAGCGCGGCGACCTCGGCGTGCCGGGACACCACCCACTGGCCGGGCCCGCCCCGGCCGAGGCCGCCCGCCGCGCGCAGCCGCGCGTACTCCGGGTAGGGGTCGTCCAGGACCGCGTCGGCGCTCGCGTCGAATCGGGGTAGCACCGGGGCAGTGTCGCATTCGATGTCGGGTGTCGGTTGTATGCTCGCCGGGTGATCCTGTTCTCGGGCGGTTTCCGCCTCGCGCTGCTGCGGGAACGGCTGGAACCCGCGCTGTCGGGTGTCGATGTCGTGTTCGGCGACGGTCCCGGAGTGCCGGCCGCGGTGCGCTTCGCGGTGCGCGAACCACACCGACCGCTGGTGCTGGGCGCGGCGTGCCTCGAGCCGACGACGTTGTCGGCCGCGGCGTCGGCCGAGATCGCCGCCCGCGGTGACGAGCCGCCGTCCCCGGACGCGGTGGCGCTGCTGCGGGCGCTGCACCTGTTCTCGCCGCGGGCGTTGGCGGACGACGCCTTCGCGACGGCGGCACTGGACCGGTTGCGCCGGTTCCCGCCGGAGGTTCCGGGGGTGGACGAGCCGGTGGAGCCCGAGTTGTTGGCGGCCGTGCCGGTGCCGTGCCTGGTGCTGGCGTACGCGCAGGACGCGCTGACCCCGCCGCACCAGGTGCGGGAGTCGGCCGCGCGGATCCCGGGCGCGCGGGTGTGCGAGCTGGACCTGGGGCACGGCGGCGCGATCGAGGACCCGGCGCCGGTGGTGGCCGCGGTGACCGGGTTCCTGGCGGAGGTGGGTGTCGCGTGCGCGGGCCGGTCGTGATCACCGCAGGCGGCACGGCCCGGGCTCCTCGCGGAGGCGGGTGTCGTACGCGCGGGGCGGTCGTGATCACCGCAGGCGACGCCCGGGCCGCGCTCCGCACCGAGGCAGGTGTTCGCGGGGGCGGGGCGATTGTGATCACCGCAGGCGACGCTCAGCCCGGGCTCCGCACCAAGGCGGATGTCGCGTGTGCGGGGCGGTCGTGATCACCGCAGGCAGCACCCGGCCCGGATTCCGCACCGAGGCAGGTGTTCGCGGGGGCGGGGCGGTCGTGATCACCGCAGGCAGCACCTGGGCCGAGGCGGGTGTGGTGTGGGCGGGGTAGCCGTGGTCACCGGCGGTGGTGGCGGGATCGGGGCGGCGGTGGCGGTGGCGCTGCGTGCGGACGGGTGGGCGGTGGTCGTTGCCGGTCGGACGCCGTTGTCGGGCTTCGGTTTCGCCGAACTCGATCTGTCCGATGTGGACTCGGTGCGGCGCGCGGCGGACGCGCTGCCGGGCGAGGTCGGGTTGCTGGTGAACAACGCGGGGGTCATGGGGGTGCCGTGCGGTCGGACCGCGCGCGGGTGGGAGACGCATCTCGCGGTCAACCACCTCGGGCACTTCCTGTTCACCGAGCTGCTGCGGCCCCGGTTGGCGGGGCGGGTGGTGGCGGTGACCTCCGGCGGCCCGGCGCTGAGCCCCTTCCGGTTCGGCGACCCGATGTTCGACCACGAGCCGTACGACAAGTTCGCCGCGTACGCCTCCAGCAAGGCCGCCTGCCTGCTGCACGCGGTCGCGTTGCGGACGCGCGGGGTGGACGCGGTGGCGGTGAACCCGGGGCTCACCGCGACCGGCATCGGGCGGCACCTCACCCGCGACGACGTCCGCGACCTGCTGCGGCGGGCGGCGGTGCGCGGAGTGCCCGCGCCACGCCGGCCGGAGGTCTCCGCCCGGGTGGTGCTGACCGCCGCCCTCGCGCCGCTCCCACCCGCCGGTCACTACTACCCCGACGCGGAACCCGGGCCGGTGCCCGAGGAGCTGCTGGCGGACGACGCGGCCGAACGGCTCTGGGCGTTCTCGGCACGGGCGGTGCGGTGACGGGGCTGCTGGACTGGCTCGAGCACCCCCGTCCGGACCGGGGAATCGACTTCGCCACCGACACCGGGTGGGAGCGGTGGACGCACCCGGAGCTGGCCGGGCACGCACACGCGGTCGCGCGCGGTCTGGTGGCGGCGGGAACGCGGCGGGGTGACCGGGTGCTGCTGGTGCTGCGCTCGGGGCCGGGTTTCGTGGCCGCGTTGTTCGGGGCGGTGCTCGCCGGGGTGACACCGTGCCCGGTCGCGCCGCCGGCGGCGTTCGGCGACGGCGAGCGGTACCGGCGGCACTGGGCCGGTGTCGTGGCCGCCGTCGAACCCTCCGGGGTGGTCACCGAGGCCGACCTGGTCGGGTCGCTGCCCGACCGGGCGTGGACGGTGGAGGAACTGGCGCAGCGCACCGGGCCCGACGTCGTGATCGGCCCGGCGGAGACGGCGCTGGTCCAGTTCACCTCCGGGTCCAGCGACCGGCCGCGGCCGGTCGCGGTGTCCCGGAACGCGTTGGAGGCCACGTTGGAGGCCACCCGCCGCTGGCTCGGCTACACCCCCGACGACGCCGGCGCGTCCTGGTTGCCCGTGCACCACGACATGGGTCTGGTCGGGTGTCTGCTGACGCCCCTGTGGTGTCGCGCCGACCTGTGGCTGATGCGGCCCGAGCAGTTCCTGCGGCGGCCCGAGCGGTACCTGGAGCTGTTCGGGCGGCGGGGCGCGGCGATCACGGCGATGCCCGCGTTCGGACTGGACCACGTGGTGCGTCGGGCGCGGCGCGATCCCGACTGGGACTTCACGGCGTGGCGGGCGGTGGTCGTCGGCGCGGAGCGGGTGCGGGCGGAGACGTTGACCGCGTTCGCCGATTTCCTCTCCCCCCAAGGGTTTCACCCGCACGCGCTGCTGCCCGCCTACGGGCTCGCCGAGGCCACGCTGGTGGTCACCGGGGTCCGGCCGGGCACGGGGTGGCGGGTCGCGGAGGGGCTCGTCGGGTGCGGGCCGCCGGTGGACGGCGCGCGGGTGGTGGTGCTCGGCGAGGACGGGGTGCCGGTGCCGGCGGGGGTGGTCGGCGAGATCGGCGTGGCCGGACCGGGTGTGACCTCGGGCGAGCACCTGACCGGTGATGTCGGTTTCCTGCGCGACGGGCAGTTGCACGTCGTCGGCCGGCGGGGTGACAGCGTCAAGGTGCGGGGGCGCGCGGTGTTCGCCGAGGACGTGGAGGCCGCGCTGGCCGAGGCGGGCGCGGATCCGCGGCGGGTCGCGGTGGCGCTCGGCTTGCGGGACGGCGAGCCCGGGGCGGTGGCCGTGGTGGAAGGCGCGGCGGCGGAGCCCGCGGACCTGGTCGGGGTGCTGCGCCGGGCCGCGCAGGGTGCCGACGTCCGGGTGGTGCGCGGCGCGGTTCCGCGCACCACCAGCGGCAAGCCGCGGCGTGGCGAGTTGTGGCGGCGGTTCGGGTAGCGGTCAGTCGGCCAGCACGCCGGCGGCCCGCAGCAGCGGCAGCACGCCCTCGCCCACCCGGTGGGCCTCCTCCAGGTGCGGCTGACCGGAGAGAATCAGGTCGGCCACGCCGAGGTCGTGCAGCTCGCGGATCCGGTCGGCCACCTCGGCGTGCGAGCCGACCAGCGCGGTGCCCGCGCCCGGCCGGGCCAACCCGAAGCCCAGCCAGTAGTTCGGGCACGGGGTCAACCCGTCGGCGCGCAACGCCACGGCCCGCCGCTGGCCGTGCGACTCGGAACGGGCGAAGCGGGCCCGGGTGCGGGCGATCAGGGCCGGGTCGATGCCGGCGACCAGCTCGTCGGCGGCGGCCCAGGCTTCCTCGGCGGTGTCCCGGGTGATCACGTGCAGGCGGGTGCCGAAACGGGGTGCGGGGTCCGGCAGCTCCGCGCGCAGCGCGGCCAGCGCGGCGGGTGTCTCGCCCCAGGCCAGGTAGCAGTCGGCGTGCCGGGCGGCGACCCGGCGGGCCTGCGGCGAGGAGCCGCCCACGTACAGCTCCGGGAACTCGTGCGGGCGGACCAGGAAGGCGTTGTCCAGCCGGTAGAACTCGCCGTGGTGGCGCACCGGGTCGCCGCGCCACAGCTCGCGCAGCACGGTCAGGAACTCGTCGGCCCGGGCGTAGCGGCGGTCGTGGTCGGCGGTGTCGCCGTAGCGGAGCTGCTCGTCCGCGTCGCCGCCGATGACGATGTTGAGCGCGAGCCTGCCGCCGCAGACCTGTTGCAGCGTCGCGATCTGCTGGGCCGCGAGCAGCGGCGACACCAGCCCGGGCCGCAGCGCGACCATCGGGCGCAACCGCCGCGTCGCGCCGGCCAGCGCGGCCGTGACGACGAACGGGTCGGCGCAGAACAGCCCGAACGGGATCAGCGCGCCGTGGAACCCGACGTCGTCGGCGGCCCGGGCGACCGCCGTCAGGTAGCCGATGTCGGGTTCGCGGCGGCCGGGCCCGGCCAGGTCGCGGCCGTCGCCGTGGGACGGGACGAACCAGTGCACTCTCAGCGCCACGGTAACTCCGATGCTGGACGCGCGATGTCGTTTTCTCCAAAGCCGACAGCGGATAGTAGGGTATGCCGGGTGCTGACCGGACCCGACATCGCGAACCGGCCGGTGCTCGTCGCGGCCGTCCGCACCCCCATCGGCCGCCGCGGCGGTGTGCTCGCCGGGTACAAGGCGGTGGAGTTGCTGCGGCTGACGCAGGTCGAGGTGCTCCGCCGGGCCGGTGTCGAGGCGGCCGAGGTCGACCAGGTGATCGGCGGCTGCGTGACGCAGGTGGGCGAGCAGAGCCTCAACGTGACCCGCAACGCGTGGCTGAGCACCGGTCTGCCGCCCGGGGTCGGCTGCACGACGGTGGACACCTCGTGCGGGTCGGCCCAGCAGGCCAACCACCTGGTGACGGCGCTGATCGCGGCCGGCGAGATCGACGTGGGCATCGCGTGCGGGGTGGAGTCGATGTCCCGGGTGGCCCTCGGGTCGAACCTGACGGCGGTGCGCGGGCACTACAAGACCGCCGACTACCCGTGGGACGACCCGCCGCGCGCCCAGTTCGGCGGCGCCGAGCGGATCGCGGCGCGGGACGGGATCACCCGGGCCGAAGCCGACGCGTACGGGGTGCGGTCGCAGGCGTTGGCACGCCGTGCGGTCGACGCCGGCCGGTTCGACGCGGAGATCGTGCCGGTCGGCGGGGTGCGGGCCGACGAGGGCTTGCGCGACACCACGGCCGAGGGGCTCGCCCGGCTCACGCCCCTGGTCGAGGGAGGCGTGCACACGGCCGGGTCCACGTCGCAGCAGTCGGACGGCGCGGCGGCGCTGCTGTGGACGTCCGCGAGCCGGGCCCGGGCCGCCGGGTTGACGCCGTTGGCGCGGTTGGTCGGCCAGGTGACCGTGGGCGCGGATCCGTACTACCTGCTGGACGGGCCGATCGCGGCGACCGGGAAGGTGTTGGCGCGCACCGGGTTGAGCCTGCGCGACGTCGACCGGTACGAGGTGAACGAGGCGTTCGCGGCGGTGGTGCTGGCGTGGCGGCGGCGGTTCCGGCCGGACCCGGAACGGCTCAACGTCAACGGCGGCGCGATCGCGCTCGGTCACCCGCTGGGCGCGTCCGGGGCGCGGCTGCTGGTCAGCGCCGTCCACGAACTGCACCGGGCGGACGCCGAGTTCGCGCTGGTGACCATGTGCTGCGGCGGGTCGCAGGGCACCGCCTCGCTGGTGCAACGGGTTTAGGGGGCCGCGTGGAGGAGTCGGAGTTCTACCGGGGTGCGCGCCGCGACCTGACCGGGCCGCTGGACGGGGTGCGGGTGCTGGACGTGACCACGGTGTGGTCGGGTCCGATGGCGACCTGCGTGCTCGCCGACCTGGGCGCGGACGTGGTCCGGGTCGAGTTGCCGGGCACCACCCGCGCGCTGCCCGGTCCGTGCATCCCCGGAACGGAGCTGTCCTGGATGCAGCAGACGGTGCACCGCAACAAGCGCAGCGTCGCGCTGGACCTGCGGACCGAGGCGGACCGCGAGGTGGTGCGCCGGCTGGCCCGCGAGGCGGACGTGCTGGTGGAGAACTTCCGGCCGGGCACGATGGCGCAGTGGGGTCTCGGGTACGAGGACTGCGCGCCGGCCAACCCCGGCCTGGTCTACGTGTCGGTGTCCGGGTTCGGGCAGTTCGGCGGTCGGGGCGACCTGGGCGGGTACGACCCGGTGATCCAGGCGGCGTGCGGGTTCATGGCGCTCAACGGCGCCGCCGACGGCCCGCCGGTCAAGGCGCCCACGTTCCTGGCCGACGACCTGGCCGCGTTGCACGCGGTGATCGGCGCGCTGGCCGCGTTGCGGCACCGTGATCACACCGGCGAGGGGCAGCACGTCGACGTGGCGATGTCGGACGCGATGCTGTCGGCGACGAACGGGCTGCTGACGCTGGCGGCCACCGGGGTGCCCGTCCGGCGCTGGGGTGACGAGACCGACCCGTTCGTGCCGGCGAACCGGTACGCGTGCGCGGACGGCGCGGTGTACCTGGTGGTGAGCCTCGACCGGCACTGGCGGCGGCTGGCCGAGGCGTTCGGCGCGCCGGAGTTGGCCCGCGCGTCGGGGTGGGCGACCAACGCGGAGCGCCGGGTCAACCGGGACGCGGTGAACTCGGCCGTGGCGGGGTGGTTCCGGGCCAGGACGACGGCCGACGTGCTGGCGGTGCTGGCCGGGGCGGGGTTGACCGGCGCGCGGGTGACGGGGGTGGACGAGGTGGCGCGGGACCCGCACACGTGGGCGCGCGGGATGCTCCAGTCGACCAGGCTCGCCGACGGCACCGTGGCGCCGTTGACCGGTCCGGCGGCGAAGTTCTCCCGCACGCCCACGACGATCCGCGCGGCGGCTCCCCCGGTCGGCGCGCACACGGCCGAGGTGCTGGCGGAGGTGGAGCGGTGACGGTGGTCGCGCTGCCGACCGGGGTGTCGGTGAGCTGGAACGTCGACGGCGCCGGTCCGTGGTTGGCGCTGTGGGGTGGTCCGCACACCTGCGAGGTGGTGCGGTCGTTCCTCGGCCCGCCGCTGGTGGCCGCCGGGTTCCGGGTGCTGACCTCGGAGTACCGCGGCCTGCCGCCGTCGGACGTGCCGGCGCCGCCGTACTCGGTCGCCCAGCTGGCCGGTGACGCGGCGGCGCTGCTGGACGTGGTGGGCACCGGGCCGTGCCGGGTGTTCGGGTACTCGCTGGGCGCGTTCGTGGCACAGGAGTTGGCCGGCGCGCGACCGGACCTGGTGTCCGCGCTGGCGTTGGCGGGCACCCGGTTGGAGCCGGGCGCGGTGTACCGGCACCTGCACGCGGAGGCGTTGGCGCGCCTGGAGTCCGGTGGTGCGATCCCGGAGGCGACGATGGCGCTGCTGCGGGTGTCGGTGATGTTCGCGCCGCGCAGGCTCGCCTCGGACGCGTTCGCCGCGCACGCGCTGGAGATGATGGGCCGACCACCGGTCGAGGGGTACAGCGAGCTCGGCCTCACCCAGGCCTCCGCGCACTACCGGCCGGACCCGGCGGTGTTGGCCGGTATCCGCGCGCCCGCGCTGGTGGTCGGGTTCGAGGACGACGTGCTCACGCCGCCCGCGCAGGGTCGGGCGGTCGCCGGGACGATCCCGCGCGCCCGCTACGCCCAGATCCGCCGGGCCGGTCACGGCGCGTTCATGGAGAAGCCCGGCGAGCTGGTCCGCCTGGTGACGCGGTTCTTCGCGGAGGTGGCATGACGTTCCGGGCCGAGGTGCGGTCGTTCGTCGCCGGGCACGCGCCCGCCTGGCGACCCGGTGCGCGGGGTCCCGCCGACGAGCGCGAGGCGGCGGCGTGGCGCGAGTGGACGGCGGCGCTGTTCGCCCGCGGCTACGTGGGCGCGGACTGGCCGGTCGACCACGGTGGCACGCCGGGACACCAGCCGGAGCGGGACGCGGTGGTGGCGCAGGAGTTGGCCGCGGCGCAGGCGCCCCGGCCGGGTGGTGCCGGGATCGTGGCCGCCGGCGCGCTGCTGGAGTTCGGCACCGAGGCCCAGTGCCGGCGGTACCTGCCCGCGATCCGCTCGGGGGCGGACCTCTGGTGCGTGCTGTTCAGCGAACCCGAGGCGGGCAGTGATCTGGCGGCGCTGCGGACGTCGGCGGTGCCGGACGGCGCCGGGTACCGGGTGACCGGGCACAAGGTGTGGACCACCAACGGGCAGTGGGCGGACCGGGGATTGTTGTTGGCCCGCACGGGTTCCGGCCGGCACGACGGCCTGAGCGCGTTCGTGGTGGACCTGCGCGCGCCGGGCGTGCGGGCCGTCGCGCTGCGGACGGTCACCGGTGAGCCGGACTTCGCGGAGGTCCACCTCGACGGCGCGCCGGCCGAACCGCTGGGCGGCGTCGGGCGGGGTTGGGCGGTGGCGACCGCCGTGCTGGTGCGGGAACGGGCGTTGTTCGCGGCGGCGCCGGTGCTGCGCGTGCTGTGGGAACGGCTGCGGGCGCGGGTCGGCGACGATCCGGGCACGCACGGGGAACTGGGCCGGTTGCGCGCCGAGGTCGTCGCGCTGGGCGCCCTGGAGGAGGAGCCGACCGCCGACCCGGCCGCGGTGAAGCTGAGGGCGGGTGAGCTGCGGGTGCGGTTGGCGGCGTGCGCGCTGGACCTGGCGGGACCGGCCGGACTGGACGACGAGGAGTTGGTGGTGGGCTACCTGGACTCGCACGCCTACACGCTGGGCGGTGGCACCTCGGAGATCCTGCGGACCGTGATCGCCCGCCGCGGCCTGGGGCTGCCCGGATGACCGCCGTCGCCGACGCGGCCCGCGACTGGTTGACCGCGGGCGCGGACTGGACGCCGGAGTGGGTCGAGGCGGCGGGGATGGCCGAGCTGCTGACCGGCGGTGGCACGTACGGCGACCTGCTGGCGGTCGCGAGGGTGGCCGGCGAGGTGGCGTCGCCGATCCCCGCGGCCGGGGTGGCGTTGGCCGCCGCGATGGCCCGGTCGGCGGGGCTCGCGGTGGAGGGGTTGGTCGTGCCCGCCTTCCCGGAGCCCGGCGACGGGTGGCCGGTGGCGACGCGCGACGGTTCCGGGGTGCGGCTGACGGGGTCGGTCGCGGCGGTGCACGGGGCGCGGTGGGCGCGTCACCTCGTCGTGCCCGCGCGGTGCGGTGACGACGAGGTGGTGGCGGTGGTCGAGCGGGAGCAGGTGGCGGTGACCGCGCGGGCCGTGCTGGACCTGACGCGCGAGTTCGACCGGGTGGACCTGGACACGACCACCGCCCGGGTGGCGGTGGTGTCGGTCGACCGCGCGGTGGAGGCCCACTTCGCGCTGTACGCGGCGGACGCGGTGGGCGCTGCGGGCGCGGTGTTCCGCTCGGCGTTGGCGCACGTGACGACGAGGACGCAGTTCGGCAAGCCGCTGGGCGCGTTCCAGGCGGTGCAGCACCGGTGCGCGGACCTGTCGGTGGCGCTGGCCGCGGCGGACGCGGCGGTGCGGGCGGCGGGCGCGGCGCTGGACTCGGGTGACCGGAACGCTTGCGCCACCGCGGTGTCGGCCGCCGCCGCGTACTCGGCGGAGGTGTGCGCGGAGGTGGCGGCGAGCGCGCTGCACCTGCACGGCGCGACCGGGTTCACCTGGGACCACGACGCCCACCGCCACCTCCGACGGGTCAAGACGGACGCGATCCTCGGCGGCACGGCCCGGTGGCACCACGAACGCCTCGCCACCCTGCCCTGACGCACCCTGACGCCAGGGCCTGTACCGCTAGCCGAAGCAGGGCAAGGCGAACCCGGCACGGCACGGTGGCACCACGAACGCCTCCCCACCCAGCCCTGACACACCCCGACGCCAAGGCCCACACCGCTCTTACCCGAAGCAGGGCAACGCGAACACGCCACGGCACAGCTCGGCGGCACCACGAACGCCCGCCAGCCCTGACACACCCTGCCCTGACGCGCCCGGCCGTGACGCGCCCCTCGACCGTCACGACCGACCGCGCCCCGGTGCCGACACCCGGTCCCCGTCTTCCTCCACCACGCCGCTCTCGGCCGGCGCGCGACCGACCGGGCCGGGGTGCCGGAACGCGGTCAGCACGTTGTGCACCAGGCGCGACACGGAGTTCCGGTAGTCGTTGTGGGACAGGCTGCCCAGGAACGAGATCGAGCCGACCGAGAGCACCGCGCCGCCGCCGCTGCACTCCAGGAGCACCAGGTCCGACCGCACGCGGGGGCACGTCGAGCCGGTCAGGTCGGCGGTGATCGCGAAGACGTCCTCCACGGCCAGTTGGTAGAAGTCGCTGTGCGGCAAGGACGACGCGAGCACCACGGTCTGCGGCGGGCTGCCCAGCGCGGGGTCGCAGCGGTCGAGTTCGTCGCCGCTGGCGCCGCCCATCACCAGGCCGAAATCGCCCAGCACCTCGTCGGCGATGCCCTCGAACACCCAGGAGTAGCGCGGGTCGTGGGACTCCGGGGTGCGCCGGTAACCGCGCGCCCGGTCGCCCCAGCCCTGCGCGGTCATGCCGACGCCGACCAGCGCGTTGGGCGGACGGCCGCGCCACCGCCACAGCCCGCCGGGCTCGCCGGTCGTGGAGTGGTGCCCCTCCCCCGGCCGGATCTCCCACGACCGGACCCCGCTCGACCGGCGCACCTCGATCAGGTGGGTGTGCTCGGCGTGCCGCGAGGTCACCCAGTAGAAACCGTTGCCCCCCAGGTACATCAGGCGCCCGCCGTGCTCGGTGTGGCGCCGCAGGGCGTCCAGCATGCGCTGCGAGTGGTACTCGGGGTGGGAGCCGGTGAGCACCACCCGGTACGACTCGAGCAGGTCGGGATCGGCGTCCAGGTCGTGGTCGCTGACGACGTCGTAGTCCAGGCCGAAGTGCTCCAGCCAGTCCACGAGGTACAGGTCCGCGCCGAGGTGCCGGGGCGCGCGGCACAGCCACATCCGGTAGTCCGGGCGCAGGGTGAGCAGCGGTCGCCGCCAGGTCGAGTAGCTGACGCCGGAGCCGTCGCGGTGCAGGTCGTAGAGGCTCAGGCCGAACTCGGGGTGCTCGCGCAGCGCGAGGTCGTGCGGGTCGGCGACGATCGGCTGGTCGGTGAGCTTGGCCGCCTCGGTGTCGGGGTTCTCGGCGGTGCGCTCGTTGGCGTAGGCGAGGTAGGTGTAGGTCGGCACCAGGAACACGGTGTCGGACCGCGGCGCGCGCGGCCGGACGACGAACGGGACGTGGTCGGTTTCCCCGAAACCCCGCAGCCGCACCGCGTACACGCCGCTGCGCAGGTCGTCCGGCAGCCGGAGCCGGGTGCTCACGTCCCAGCGGGCGTCGGAGAGGTCGTCGTCGTGGAAGTGGATCGCGCCGTACTGCTCGGGCGCGGCCCGGCAGTCGGACACCTCGCCGGTCCAGTCGTGCCCGGTCATCGCCCGGGCCGGCTGGTTCACCAGCGTCGCGTGCCGGTCCCGCCCGGACACGTCGACCACGCGATCACCGTGCGGCTCGAGGTCGAACGCCCACTCGGCCAGCACCACGTCGCCGGTGCCGAGCACGGGCCGCTCGACCTTGCCGTTGTAGCCGTGCCTCGGCCTCGGCCGACCCGCGCGGTCGACCGGTGCCCAGGCCGCGGCGACGACGACGTCGGTCACGCCGGTCAGGTCGACCGGTTCCGGGTCGACGGCCCGCATCCGCTCGTCGTCGCCGGGGATCGGGTGCAGCGGAGTCGCGGTGAGGTCGACGCCGTCCACGCCGAACTCGGCGGTGATCCGGTACCAGCGGCGGTCGAGCAGCGGTCGGGGCAGCCTGGCCCGTTCGGCGCCCGCCCACAGCCGGAGGTGCCCGCCCTCGTCCAGGCCGAGCGACAGGTCCGGCCCCAGGCCCACCAGGCCCTGCGGGCCGCCCGCCGCCGGCAGCGTCGGCCACACCAGCAGCGACACCCGCAGCGTCCGGGTGCCCGGCGGCACGACGGACTCGGCGCGCAGGCACGAGCCGGGGTGGGTGTCCTGCACCCGGCACGGCACGACCCGCGGCGGCAGGTCGACCGGCTCGACGCGGAAACCGGGTCCGGCGGGGTTGCGGTCGCCGTGGAGCAGCCGGACGACGTCGACCGCGACGGGTCCCGGCGCGCTGATCATGCAGGCGACCTCCGCTCCCGGCGGGAACGACGCCTCCTCGACGTAACCGAAGACCTTCACGCGGGCTCCTCGGGTCGGGCCACCCGGTGCGCCCACCCCACGACGAGCAGGGAGGCGAGGCCGGTGGCGGTGATGGCGAGCGGGACGGCGGCGGGTCGGGCCTGGCTCGCCAGCAGCCCGATCACCAGCGGGTGGACGACGCCGCCGGTCAGCTCCGCCACCAGCACCAGGCCGTTGGCCTGCCGGGCGGCCGACACCAGGCCGGACAGCCAGGCGATCACCGTGGGGAACACCGCGGCGAGCGCGAAACCCGCCACCGCGTAGGAGAACGGCGCCAGGTCGGGCACGGTGGCGGTGGCCGTGGCGACGGTGGCGGTCAGCAGGCACCAGGCGACGATGGGCGCGGGCCGGCGGGCGAACAGCGGCACGACGAACCGCCCCGCGGTGACGCCCAGCCAGTACAGCGAGACCCACCGCGCCGCGGCGGACGGGTCGAACCCGATCCAGGTCAGGTGGGTCGCCATCCACGCGCCGATGCCGGTTTCCAACCCCGCGTAGCACAGCGCCAGCACCAGGAACGGGGTCAGCACGCGCAGGTCCGGTCCGCGCAGCCGGGCCGGGGTCGGCCCGTCGTCGGCCTCGGCGCACGCCCACGCGGGCGCGCCGATCAGCGCCAGCACGCCGATCGCCGCGAACACCGCGCCCGTCGGGAAGAACCCGAGCACGAACGGTGCCGCCACCGCGCCCGCGCCGAAGGTGGCGTTCACCAGGTTGAGCATCAGCACGGCGCGGTCGCCGAAACCGCGCGCGAACGCGGTGTTGACGTGCAGCACGGCGCCGCCGTAACCGCAGCCGGCCAGCGCCACCGCGCCGACCAGCACCGGCCAGGACGGCGCCAGGCCCGCGAGCGCGGAACCGACCGCGAACAGCGCGATCGACACCGCGAGTTCGGCCCGGGCGGTGATCCGCCGCTTGCGCAGGCCGCAGACCACGATCGCGACGAGCGCGCCCGCGCTGTAACAGCTGACCAGCAGCCCGCCGGAGTCGCCGCCCTCGGCGAACCGGTCGCGCAGGTCGGGCAGCGCGGCGCCGATGCCGGCGGTCGCCGCGCCGAGCGCGAAGAACAGCACGAACGCGGCGGCCGCCGGCCTGGTCACCGGCACGTGCAAGGTGGTCACGCGGTCGACCGCCGGTGCGCGTCGGCGGGGCACAGCCGCACGTCGTCCAGGTCGGCGACGTGGTGGTCCGCGCCCAGTTCGGCGGGGTCGACCGTGCCGGCGACGCCGACGACCCGCATTCCCGCCGCACGGGCGGCCGCGACGCCGGCGGGTGCGTCCTCGAACACGACGCACTCCGCCGGCGACACCCCCACCAGCGCGGCGGCCGTGAGGTAGCCCTCCGGGTCGGGCTTGCCGACCCGCACGTCGTCGGCCGTCACCAGGACGTCCGGCACGGGCAGTCCGGCGGCCAGCAGCCTGGCCCGCGCGACGGCCGTGTTGCCGGAGGTGACGACCGCGCGGCGGGGCAGCGCGTCGAGCAGCCGGGCGCCGCCGGGGCGGGCGACGATGCCCGCCACGTCGTCCACCTCGCGCCGCTCCATCCGCCGCGCCTCCCGCTCGACCGGCAGGAACGGCGCGACCACCCGGATCAGGTCGACGTTGCTGCGGCCGTGCGAGAGCTCCACGACCCGGTCGGCGTCGAGGCCGTGCGCCACCGCCCAGTCCCGCAGGTGCCGGACGATCGTCGGCATCGAGTCGACCAGCACGCCGTCGAGGTCGAACAGCACGGCGCGGCAGGCGAGGGTGTCCCCCGAGGACAGGGCGAGCGTGAACGCGGGCATCGGCACTCCTTGCGGTACGGGGACGGGTCAGGACCCGGCGAAGAAGCCCTTCACCGAGGCGCAGACCAGGTCGACCTGCTCGTCGGTCAGGGAGGGGAACAGCGGGAGGCACAGGGTGGTCGCGGCGAGGTCCTCGGCCACCGGGAAGTCGCCGGGTTTGTGGCGGAGCGCGGCGAACGCCTCCTGGAGGTGGACGGGGTGCGGGTAGCGGACGACCGCGTCGACGCCGGCCGCCCGCAGGTGCGCGAGCAGGGCGTCCCGGCGGTCGGTGCGGAGTTGGAACAGGTGGTAGACGTGCTCGCCCGGACCCGCGCCCGCCTGGAAGGACACCGGTAGCCCGGCCAGTTCCCGGTAGTAGGTCTCGGCGATGGCGACCCGCTGCTCGTTCCACCGGTCGAGCAGGGGCAGCTTGTGCTCCAGCACCAGGGCCTGCACCGTGTCGAGCCGGGAGTTGTACCCGAGCAGCCCGTGCTCGTTCTGCTCCCGCTGCCCGAAGTGCCGCAGCAGCCGCAGCCGGTCCGCCACGTCGTCGTCGGCCAGGGTGATCGCGCCCGCGTCGCCCGCGGCCGCGAGGTTCTTCGACGGCGCGAAGCTCCAGCAGCCGGCGGCACTGGTGGTGCCGACCCGGTGCGCACCCGACCGCGCGCCGACGGCCTGCGCGCAGTCCTCCAGCACCACCAGGCCGTGCCGGGCGGCCAGTGCGTTCACCCGGGCCATGTCGACGGCCTGCCCGAACAGGTGCACCACGACGACGGCCCTGGTGTTGCCCGTGACGGCGGCCTCGACCTGCGCCAGGTCGATCAGGTAGTCGTCCTCCCGGCAGTCGACCACCACGGGTGTGGCGCCGACCCGGTCGATCGCCTGCGCGGTGGCGTGGAAGGTGTTGGCGACCGTGATCACCTCGTCGCCGGCGCCGATGCCGAGCGCGTCCAGCGCGAGGATCAGCGCGTCGGTGCCGGAGTTGACGCCGACCGCGTGACCCGCGCCGAGGTAACCCGCGAAGGCCTCCTCGAAGCGCGCCACCGCCGGACCCAGCACGAAGTCGCCGCGCAGCAGCGTGTCCCGGATCGCGGGCAGCAGCACGCCGTCCAGGTCGGGCAGCTGCGCGGGGTAGTCGTAGCGCGGAACCCGGTAGCCCGTCACGTCACGCCCCTTCCGGCGCGTGCTCGGCCGCGATCCGGCCGTCGCCGCGGCCGAAGTCGTCGGCGATGCGGACCACGTCGTCCAGCTCGGGCGTGGACACCTCCACGAGCGTCACGTCGGTGACGGCCTCGATCCGGTGCACCGCGCCGGGCCGCACGTGCACGATGTCGCCGACGGTCAGCGTGCGCACCTCCAGCTCGTCGCCCACCCGGTCGGCGTGGTAGAGCGTCGCCTCGCCGCTGACGATGAGGTTCGCCTCCTCCTTCTGCTCGTGGTACTGGAGGCTGGTGCGGGCGCCGGCGTGCAGGTGGATGAGCTTGAACGCGAACGGCGCGCCCTCCTCCACCAGCCAGCGCTCCTCGCCCCAGCCCTTGCGGACGACCTTGGCCGCGCGCAGGGAGGTCATCACCAGCCCGTCCGTCGCGCGCTCGGGCGAGGCCTGCCCGGTCGGCGGGAACACCTGGTCCAGGTAGTCGGCGGTCACGCGATCCCCTCGTTTCCGGCCGCCACCAGCGGGGCGGTGGCCCGCAGGTAGTGGCGCTGGGACTGGTAGACGGCGTCCCGGAGCACGGCGTCGAGGTCGACGCCGCGGTGCCGGGCGGTGGTGGCGACGGCCACCTTGAGGTCGAGGAAGGCGGGCGTCCCGTAGACGTAGTGGCCCGCGATGACGGCGCGCTGCGCGTCGGTCGTGGTGGTGCCCGGCCGCAGCCACTTGCGCCACGCGCCCGAGTCGTGCGCCAGCCGCAGGAACTCGGCCTTCTCGATGGCCAACCCCAGCCGGTCGAGCAGGTCGAGCAACGCCCGCGTCTCCACGACGCCGAACTCCGGCGCGACGTTGATCGCCGCCACGCCGCGCGCGGTGAGCCTGCGCACCGACTCGGTGTCGAGGTAGTCCATGTTGTGCGCCTTGAGCGCGCTGCCGACCTCGGCGCAGGTGTCCGCGAGCAGCTCCACGACGTGCCCGACGGCGGAGGGCGCGGTGAGGAGTGCTCCGGAGTTCCCCGTTTCCACCACCTTGGTCCCGGTCTGGGCGACCACGAACGTCGGTGTCGGCAGGCCGTCGGCCCGCAGGCGGTCGCGGACCTCGGTGACCTGCGCGCGGAACTCCACCGGGTCGTTGGTGTCGGTGCCCTGGTCCTCGAAGCCGACCTCGAACCGGACGGACCGGCCCGAGGCGAGCGCCAGCTCGTGGCACTCGCCGTAGAGCCTGATCAGCCGGTCGATCGCGCGGTCGATCGGCGCGGTGCCGTCCAGGTCCATGCAGGTGTCGATGTGCAGCAGGTCGAAGCCCGCCTCGATGTCGGCGCGGAACGAGGCCAGTGACGCGGCCATCGCCTGCTCCTCGGTGTAGCCGCCGGCCCGTTCGGCCGGGTGCTGCCACGGTCCGCCGTGGTCCCGGCACAACCAGATCCGGTGCTCCGGGTCGCGGGTCCGGACGTACTCCGCGAAGGTCTCCGTCGACCAGCCCTCGACGTACCCGCCGCCGAGTTCGGTCGACTCCACCTGACGGCGGCTCGGGATCAGCATGATCCGCTCGCCGCTGTCGTACGCCAGCGCGATGGCCGCGTCCACCGCGTTCCTCGACATCGGCCCGATCCCCAGCCTCGGCACGATGTTCGACATGCAAGCCCCCTTTGTGATGACCACACCCGGGTGTCGCGGGAATCGTCAAGACGTGCGGCAATTCGGTGACAGCGTGCGACAGCGACAAGCCGGCACCGGACCTCGGCCGCTGATGAGCGGCGTGGTCACACCGGTGGTCGTACAAATTCCTGCTACCGAGTGTTATGTTCGCCCGATGAACAAAGTATGGCTTGGCGACCCGGCCGCATACCTCCAATCGAGGGAGACCGTGGCGGCGCGACTGCTGAGCTTGATCCACTTCGCCGGGCCGACGACCCGGGCCGGCGCGACGGCGGCGCTGAGCCTGCCGCGCAGCTCGGCCGGCGAGGCGGTGGCCGAGCTGGTCGACCTCGGCCTGATCACGCAGGGATCGGCGGTGCGGACCACCCCGTCGCGCGGCCGGCCGTCACCGCTGCTCGCACCGCACCCCGACGGCCCGGTGGTGGCCGTGGCGCACCTCGACGCGCGGGTGATCGACCTCGCCGTGATGGGGTTGAACAACGTGGTGGTGCACCGGCGGCAGATCCCGTCGCCGCACCGCGACGCGTCCGCGCGGGAAACCCTGGACCTGGTCGCGGACGCGATCCGGCGGGCGCTGGACGACTGCGGCCGGCCGTGCGCGGGCGTGGGGGTCGGGCTGGCCGGGATGGTCCGCGCCACCGACGGCTTCGTGCACTCGGCGCTGTACCTGGACTGGGTGAGCGTGCCGGCGGCGGAGATCCTGGCCGCCCGGCTGCCCGGCATCCCGGCCGTGCACGTGGTGAAGGACGCGTCGCTCGCGATCCTCGCCGAGCACCACCGGGGCGCGGGGCGGGGCGCGGGCACCGTGCTGATGCTGACGTGCGAGCACATCGGCATCGGCAGCGCGGTGCTGCACGACGGCCGGCCGTTCACCGGCGCGGGCAACGCGCTCGAGGCGGGCCACCTCACCCTCACCCCGACCGGCCCGCCCTGCCCGTGCGGCCAACGCGGCTGCATGGAGATCTACACCGACGGCCGCGCCCTGCTGGCCGCGGCGGGCCACCCCGACCGGGAGAACCCGACCGCCATCCCGGAGGTCTTCACCCGCCACGCGGCGGGCGACCCCACCGCGACCGCCGCCGTGACGACCACCGCGACCCACCTGACGACCGCCCTGGTGGGCCTGACGAACCTCTTCTCCCCGGACCGGATAGTCCTCAGCGGACTCCTGGCCACCCTCTTCCGAGCCGCCCCGACCCTGATCCGCCAGGGCCTGCGCACCTCCGTCGTGGCCAGAGCCCACGCCCCGGAGGTGGTAGCCGGCACCGTCCCCGGCCCGGTCCTGGTGGGAGCCTCCGAACGCGCGTTCTCCGCCCTGCTGACCAATCCGCGCCTGCTGGCCGACCGGTGACCCGCCGGAACCGCCCACCACACCCGGAACCGCGAATCCCGATTAGCCACCGGGCCGAGGAGTTCCGCCGAGGTCGGTATCGGCGGGTACATTCCCAGTGCGCTCTCCTCGCGTTCAGGATTGGCGGTGGTCATGGACTTCCCGGTACTGCCACGCGGACAGGTCGAATGGACGGCGCTGGTCGAATCGCTCGGAATGACGGACGACCGCGTCGAACGGCACTTCCTGGAGGTGAAGTCCGACATCGACCTCACCGCGTCGTCGGGACGGGCCAAGGTCGTGAAGTTCGTTCTCGGCGCGGCCAACCGGGACCCCGACACCGCTGCCCGTTACTTCCAGGGCCGTGCCTTGATGGTTCTCGGCGTCGCTCACGGCGCAGTCACCGGCATCGCCCCGTTCGAGGCGATGGAGTTGGCCCGGTTCGTCACCCGTTTCACCGGCACGCCCGGCCCTCGCTGGGACTTCGTTCGCATCCCCGCCGGCGAGGGCAGAGACGTCATCGTCGTCATCGTCGACCCGCCGACCGGCAACGTGTGGCCATGTCGGAGTGATGGGCCGGAAAAGCTGACCAACGGTGACATCTTCATCCGCGCCGACGGCGAGACCCGGGTGGCCACGGGCGACGAGAAGCACGCGATGTTCGATCGCCTCCGACAGCAGACCGTCACCGCCGACCTCGACGTGACCCTCGTCGGTCACGCGGTGCACCACCCGCATGGGTACGAGCACGTGCTGGAGGACTACCTCCGAGCCCACGGTGACCTGCTCAGGGAGTCGCTACGCGACGCAGATCCCCTGACGAAATCCCTGAACCTCAGCACGAAGACCCTGAGCCTCCGGTCGGCGTACCCGTATCACCACAGTCCGAAGCAGTTCCGGAGAGAGATCAAGTCCTGGCAAGAACGAACACGTCGCGCCTGGCCTGGGCTCTTGGACCACCTCTCCTCCTACGCCGGCAGCCCCCACCTGAGCACACGACGCTCACCGTGGTGTTGGACGCGCTGCGTCCCCAGAGCACGCATGACACCGATGCCGATGAGTTCGCCCTGGTCGTGGACACGCCCGAGGTCACCGAACTGCGCAGCACCTGGCGGATCACCGCCCGCGGCCACCACCAGGTCTACGAAGGCGAATTCACCGTTGCCGCCAAGCAGTTGAACGACATCTCCGAGGTGTTGCGTTCCACGCTGATCCCCGGGTCCCTCGACACGGACTCCGCGCAGGGCGGGGAGTGATCGGCACCCCCTCGGTTCAGGTGCCGATCAGGCCCACCAGGAGTGGGCCGGTGAGGGGTAGCAGGATGCTGGACATCGCGTAGGTGACGGTGTAGCCGATCAGCGGCACGGAGTTGGCCGCTACTCCTGTCACCGCCGAGATCGCCGGGGTGCTGCACTGCTGGCCCGCGATCGCGCCGATCAGGATCGGGGGGTCGATCTTCAGCACGCGGCTGCCCAGGTACAGCGACAGGAGAGCCGGCACGAGGACCATGCCGATGCCCGCGAACGGGAGCAGGACGCCGTACTCGCGCAGCAGCGGGCCGGCCTGCGGGGCGGCGGACAGGCCCGTGGCCGCGATGAACGTGGCCAAGCCCAGGTCCTTCGTCAACGTCGCGGCGGCGGGTGGGAAGTTGCCGATCGAGCGGTGGCGGGCGCGGAACCAGCCGAAGACCAGGCCGGACAGCAGGGCGCCGCCGCCGGTGCCGAGCGACAGCGGCACGGAGCCCAGGTGGACGGTCAGCTTGCCGATCAGCATGCCCAGCGTGACACCGAGACCCAGGTACACGAAGTCGGTCGCCACGGTCCGCGGCACGGCGTAGCCGATCCGGTCGGTGGCGCGGTCGACGTCCCGCGCGCTGCCCACGAGCGTCAGCACGTCGCCGCGGCGCACCGTCGTGGCGTCGGCGACCGGCAGCCGGTGGTCGGTGCGCGACAACGAGGTGGTGAACACGCCGTGCGTGCGCAGCGATCCGAGCGGAGCCCCGTCGGCGTCCTTTGTGGACACCACCACCTCGCGCGTCTCCAGCGTCGTCCTGGCCGCCACGTCCGGTCGCGCGCGCTCCGGCCCGATCGCGTCCTCGGCCTCCAGGAACGCGGCCCGCTCGCCGACCAGCACGACCAGGTCGCCCTCCGCCAGCGCGAACTCCGCCGGCACCGGCCGGAAGTGCCCGCGCACCACGCCTTCCACCGTCGCCCGACCCGGCAGCGCCGCCTCCAGCTCCGCGACGGTCGAGCCGACGACGTGGCGCACCTCGTACGCGCGACCCACCAGCGCCGGCAGCGCCGAGGCCGTGCCGGGTTCCTCGTCGCCGCCGCCCATCTTCCGCAACAGGTCGCGCGACGCGTCCCGCAGGTCGATCTTGAGGAACGCGGGCGCGAGGCCGCTGGTGAACAGCACGATGGTGATGAGCCCGAACAGGTAGCAGACCGTGTATGCGGTGGCCACGTTGCCCTGCAACGCCGCCGCGGCCGCGGAGTCCAGGCCCAGCTTGCCGATCGCCTCGGTCGACGTGCCCACCACCGCCGACTCGGTCGCCGCGCCCGCGAGGATGCCGGCGGCCGTGCCGACGTCGAGGTCCAGCACCCCGGCGAGCACCAGCACGAGCACCACCACGGTCACCGCCTCGACCACCGACAGCGCGCCGATCTTGAACCCGGACCGGTTGAGGTTGGCGAAGAACTGCGGCCCGCCGGTGTACCCGAGCGCGAAGATGAACAGCGCGAAGGCGATCGTGCGCACCTGGTCGTTCAGCGACACCTCGAGCAGCCCCACCACCAGCGCGACGATCAACGTGCCGCAAATGCCGCCGAGCTGGATCGGGCCGACCCGCAGCCTGCCCACCAGGTACCCCAGCGCCAGGCACACGAACAGCGCGATCTCCGGCGTCGACTGCACCAGGTGCCGCACCCAGTCCACGAGTCCACCTCTCCCCGACCGGCCCGCACCCGCAGGACGCCGAAGTCCTCCGTGGACTATGACCCGGCCGCACCGGGAACGCCGCGCGGTGTCGCCTGTTCGGGTGACGCACGACGCGCGGATCGGCGGGTCCGCTCCTAGCCTCGGTGCCGGGACACCGGACGGAGGCCGGATGAACTT
Organism: Actinosynnema sp. NPDC020468; assembly: GCF_040642015.1. Lineage (NCBI taxonomy): Bacteria > Bacillati > Actinomycetota > Actinomycetes > Pseudonocardiales > Pseudonocardiaceae > Actinosynnema > Actinosynnema sp. NPDC020468. The sequence goes on along the minus strand of NZ_JBFAEO010000049.1, from coordinate 5,350 downwards.
CCTCAAGGACGAGATCTTCAAGCCCTACCCGGAACTCCTGGTCTTCCTGACCGTCGCGCTCGGCTTCCTGCTCGGCCGCATCCGCAGGCGGGCCATCGCGCTCGGCGCGGTCACCGGCTGCCTGCTCGCCGGGCTCGCGCTGGGTTGGCTCTTCGAGGTCCCGGTCAACGGCACGGTGAAGTCGTTGTTCTTCATCATGTTCCTGTTCGCGCTGGGCTACCGGGTGGGCCCGCAGTTCTTCCGCGGCCTGAAGAAGGACGGGCTGCCGCAGGTCGGGCTCGCCGTCGTGGTGTGCGTTTCGGGTCTGCTGGTGTGCTGGCTGTTCGCCGCGGTCCTCGGCTACGGGCCGGGCCTGAGCGCGGGGCTGCTCGGCGGCGCGCTCACCCAGTCCGCGGTCATCGGCGTGGCCGGCGACGCGATCGCCGGGTTGCCCGGGTTGACCGGCGACCAGGTCACCGAGCAGCAGAACCTGGTGGCGATCGGCTACGCGGTCACCTACCCGCTGGGCACGATCCTGTGCGCGATCCTGCTCGCCACCGTGCTGCCGCGGGTGGTGGGTCGCGACCTGGCCGCGGACAGCGCGGAGCTCGCCCGCGAGCTGGACCAGGCCGACGACGACCCCGACGTCGGCGAGGGGTACTACGAGGTGGTGCTGCGGGCGTTCACCGTCGCGCACTCCACCGTCGTCGGGCGCACGATCGACACCTTCGAGCGGCAGCAGGCGCAGCTGGGTCGACGGCTCTACATCACCCGGGTGCGCCGCGCGGGACGACTGCTGCCGCACGACCAGGACATCGTGTTGGCGCAAGGGGACGTGGTCGCGCTCAGCGGCAACCGCGGCGACCTCGTGGCCTACGACCCGGAACGCGAGATCGGCCCGGAGGCCGACGACGTCGAACTCCTGGGCTACCGCACGGAAACCGTGCACGTGGTGGCCGGGCGCAAGGAGCAGCTGGGCCGCACGATCGCCGACCTGCGCCGCGAACCGTTCCTGGCCGGGGTGTTCGTCACCGAGCTGCACCGCGCGGGCGCCCAGTTCCCGCTGCGGGGTTCGACCACGCTGGACCGCGGCGACACGCTGCTGCTCACCGGACCCCAGCGGCTCGTGGAGCCGGCCGCGCGCCGGATCGGCACGCCGGTGCCGACGAGCTTCGCCACCGACATGATCTGGGTCGGGCTGGGCATCTTCCTCGGCGGCTGCATCGGGATACCGGCGCTGCACGCGGGCGGCGTGCCGATCAGCCTGTCCACCTCGGGCGGCGCGCTGATCATGGGGCTGGTGTTCGGCCGGCTGCGCGCGAAGTACCCGACGTTCGGCAACGTGCCGGGCGGCGCGCAGTGGTTCATGGACACGTTGGGGCTGTGCCTGTTCGTCGCGGTCGTCGGCATCAACGCGGGCCCGAGCTTCAGCCGCGGCCTCGAACAGGCCGGGTGGGGGCTGCTGGGGCTGGGCGCGGTCGCCACCGTCGTCCCGTTGATCATCGGGTTCGCTGTCGGCCACTGGCTGATGCGGATGAAGCTGCCGATCCTGCTCGGCGTGCTGGCGGGCGCGCAGACCACGACCGCCGCCATCGGCGCGATCAACGAGTCGGCGAAGAACCAGGTGCCCACCATCGGGTACACGATCCCGTACGCGGTGGGCAACGTGCTGCTGACCATCTGGGGCGCCGTGATCGTCCTGCTCCACCACTGACCAGCCCGGCAGAAAGGCCGTCGTCATGACGAAGTCGTCCCACAGCAGGGCCGAGATGGAGAAGCTGGCCGGGCTGAGCCCGTTCGAGCTGAAGAGCGTGTTCATCCGGCTCGCCGAGGGCCACCACGAGGACCAGCAGGCCACGTCCGCGCGGCTGATGCTGAACGCGGGTCGCGGCAACCCGAACTGGATCGCCACCGGTCCCCGCGAGGCCTTCTACGCGCTGGGCCACTTCTCGCTCGCGGAGAGCCGTCGCGTGTGGACGGCCGACAACCTCGGCGGGATGCCCGCGCCCCGGGGCGTCGCGGAGCGGTTCGCGGCGTTCGTCAAGGCCAACCCGGGGTTGCCCGGTATCGACCTGCTGGACCGGTCGGTGCGGCTGGGCGTGGAGCGGTTCGGGTTCGACCCGGACGCGTGGGTGCACGAGCTGACCGACGGCATCGTGGGCGACAACTACCCGACACCGGACCGGATCCTGACGCACGTGGAGCGCGTCGCCCGCGAGTACCTGCACGAGGAGCTGTTCGACGGCAGGCCGGCCGGGTCGGAGCTGTCGCTGTTCGCGACCGAGGGCGGCACGGCCGCGATGTGCTACGTGTTCGACTCGCTGCTCGCGAACGGCGTGCTGCGCAAGGGCGACCGGATCGCGCTGATGGTGCCGATCTTCACGCCCTACATCGAGATCCCGGAGCTGGACGAGTACGGGTTCGAGGTCGAGTTGATCAGCGCGGACCTGTTCGTGGAGGCCGGTGTGCGCGAGTGGCGGTACCCGACCGAGCAGGTCGCGAAGCTCGCCGACCCGTCGATCCGCCTGGTGTGCCTGGTGAACCCGAGCAACCCGCCGTCGCTCGCGCTGTCGGACCGGGTGCGCGACCAGATCGCGGGCATCGTCCGCGACGCGAACCCGAACCTGGTGATCGTGACCGACGACGTGTACGGCACGTTCGTGGACGGGTTCCGCACCCTGGCCGCCGACCTGCCGCGCAACACGCTGCTGGTGTACTCCTACTCCAAGCACTACGGCGCGACCGGCTGGCGGCTGGGGTTGATCGGCCTGCACGACGACAACGTGGTCGACGAGACCATCGCGGCCCTGCCGGACGCCGAGCGCGACCGGCTGCGCAGGCGGTACGGGACGTTGACGCTGAACCCGGACGACCTGCGGTTCATCGACCGCCTGGTCGCCGACTCGCGACGGGTGGCGTTGAACCACACGGCGGGGTTGAGCCTGCCGCAACAGGTGCAGCTGGTGCTGTTCTCGCTGTTCGCGCTCCAGGACGAGGGCAAGGCGTACAAGGCGAAGGTGCGGGAGATCGTGCGCACCCGGTTGGACCTGCTGGTGGAGGGCGCGGGGATGCGGATCGCCGACGACCCGCGGCGCGCCGGCTACTACATCGAGCTGGACCTGTTGGCGGAGGCGGAACGCGTCTACGGCAAGGACTTCGCCGACCACCTCGAACGGACCTACGACCCGATCGACCCGTTGTTCCGGTTGGCCGAGCAGGCGTCGGTGGTGCTGCTGAACGGCGGCGGCTTCGACGGCCCGAAGTGGTCGGTCCGGGTGTCCCTGGCCAACCTGGACGACCTCGACTACCTCAAGATCGGCCACCACCTGCACACCGTCTTCGCGGGCTACCACGACGAGTGGAAGGCCGACTGATCCCGGCCGCGGGCGCCTGACCCGGTCCGCGGGCGGGATTTCCGTACTTTCCGCCCTACTGCCCCCCGACCGCCCTCCTCGAAGCTCGGAAGTCCAGAGCTTCTCCCGGGAGGGCGGGCGGTATGCGGTTACGGGTGTTCGCGGTGGTCCTCGCGCTGATGGCCGGCGTCGCGCCGGGTACGGCGGCCGCCGCCGCGGCGAAGAGCGAGCCGGTGTACGACTTCGCGACGGCGGTGCGCGAGACGGTGTGGGTGGACATCGGCCGCGACGGTGACGGCGACGGGCGGTCGGACCGGGTGGCGGCCGACGTGGTGCGGCCGCGCGAGGCGGCCGAGCGGGGCGTGCGGGTGCCGGTGATCATGGACGCCAGTCCGTACTACTCGTGCTGCGGACGCGGCAACGCCACCGAGCGCAAGACCTACGACTCCGCCGGGCGGCCGGTCGGCTTCCCGCTCTACTACGACAACTACTTCGTGCCGCGCGGGTACGCGGTCGTGCTGGTCGACCTCGCCGGCACCAACCGGTCGCGCGGGTGCCCGGACATCGGCGGCCCGTCCGACGTCGGCTCGGCGAAGACCGTGGTCGACTGGCTCAACGGTCGCGCGACCGGCTACTCCGCCGCCACCGGCGGCACCGCGGTCACCGCGTCCTGGACCACCGGCGCGGTCGGCATGATCGGCAAGTCCTACGACGGCACGATCGCCAACGGCGTCGCGGCGACCGGCGTCGAGGGTCTCAGGACCATCGTGCCCATCGCCGCCATCTCCAGCTGGTACGACTACTACCGCACGGACGGCGCGGTCGGGAACAACGGCTCCCCCGCCGGGCTGTCGCAAACCATCAAGGCGCGCAACCTCGGCCAGGACTGCTCGGCGTCGGACCGCAGGCTCTCCCAGGCGTTCCCGGCCAACGGCGACTACAACGCCGCGTGGGCCGAGCGGGATCACGTGGCCGCCGCGCGCAACGTCAAGGCGAGCGTCTTCGCCTCGCACGGCGTCAACGACCTCAACGTCAAGTCCGTCCACTTCGGACAGTGGTGGACCGCGCTCGCGGCGACCGGCGTCGAGCGCAGGCTGTGGCTGTCGCAAACCGGCCACGTCGACCCGTTCGACTACCGGCGCGCGGAGTGGGTCGACGCGCTGCACCAGTGGTTCGACCACTACCTGCTCGGCCTGGACAACGGCGCGGAGCGCGCGCCCCGGGTGAGCGTCGAGCGGCAGCCCGACGTGTGGGCCGACCAGAGCGCGTGGCCCGCCGCGGGCACCGGGAACGTCGCGTTCCGGCCCGTGCCGGGGTCGACGCCGGAACTGGGCGCGCTCACCACCGGACCGGCCGTCGCGGGTCGGGCGGCGTTCACCGACACGAAGCAGAGCGAGACGACGTGGGCCGCGCAGCCGACCCAGTCCTCCACCTCCCGCGTCCTGTACACCACCGGCCCGCTCGCCCAGGACCTGCACGTGTCGGGCACCGGCACGGTCACCGTCCGGGCGACCCCGAGCACCTCGACCGCCCGGGTGTCGGCCGTGCTGGTCGACTACGGCCAGTCGACCATCCGCAACTACGGCGCGGCCGGCGAGGGCATCCGCACCGGCACGACCGAAACCTGCTGGGGCGCGAGCACCACCGGCGACGACGCCTGCTACGCGGTCACCACGGCCGACACCACCACCGTCGGCCTGCACATCTTCAGCCGGGGCTGGGCCGACCTGGCCAACCACCGCTCGCTGAGCCAGGAATCGCCGCTCACCCCGGGCACGGCCTACACCATGACGTTCCGCCTGGCCAGCACGGACAAGGTGATCCCGAGGGGCCACCAGCTGGCGTTGATCATCGGCGGCACGGACAGCGGCTTCGTCGGCGCGCCCGCCCAGCCGCCGAGGCTGACGCTGGACCTGGCGAACACGGTCGCGCGATCCCCACAGCGGCCCGAAAGGTAGGTCCGAACACCCGAAGCGTGGCCCGAACGGTAGATCCGGAATCCGAAGAGTTGGCCCGAT
>NZ_JBFAEO010000048.1:0-64189 GCF_040642015.1 Actinosynnema sp. NPDC020468 | reverse complement strand
GCCCGAGCGGATCCGCGTGGGTGTCCGCCGGCTCGCCAACGTCATCAAGGACGAGCACACGGCGCGGTAGGACTGCGGGCACCCGCTGGCCGAACCGGCCCCGTCTGACGCCGTGTGGCCACACGGCGTTGTACGACTGCGCGCACCCGGCCGAATCGGTGCGTCCGGCGCGTGTGGCCACACGGCGCAGTAGGACCGCGGGCACCCGCCGACCGAAGCGAGGCCCGTCACGCGCGGCGCCCCGACCCGCACGCCACGCCCCGTCGCGCGCGGCGCGTGGGCCGCCGAGGTGCCGGGTGGTCGAGCGGCCCCTCCGGCTGCACGGAGCCCGAGAACCGTTGTGCGCGTTGGCTTCCGTCGATCCCGCGCGGCCCCGTGGCGGGCGGGATGGTGGTTGTCCCATGAGCCTACGTTCGCGGGTGGTGCCCGCGGGAGTGCGATCCAGGGGGTAGACCACCTGGCACCACCGGGCGCGGCGGAGGACGCTGGAGGGGTGACTTCCGAAGCCGTCGCCGAACGACGACTCCACGCCGTGCCCGATCTGCCGGACGAACCGTCGCGGTCACCGCTGCTCACGCGGGTGCTGCCGATCCTGGCCGGGGTGGTGGTGCTGGTGGTCCTGCTGCGCCGAAGGCGGAACCGCTGACCCCGCGCGGCCGGCGGTCGGTCCTCGGGTCGGCCGCCTGCCTCGCCCTCCTCGCCGCGTGCACGACCGCGCCCACCGCCACCCCGAGCCCGAGCACACCGGCCCCGACGAGCAGCACCCCCGCCCCACCACCGTCGTTCACCCTCGCCGCGGGCGGCGACATCCTCGTCCACCCGGCCCTCACCGAACAGGCCGACCAGGACGGCGCGCGCGATTTCCGGCCCCTGCTGGCAGGTCTGCGCCAGGCCGTCGCCGCCGACGTGTCGATCTGCCACCTGGAGACGCCGCTGTCCGCGCCCGGCGCCCCGACCTACGGCTACCCGGCGTTCAGCGCGCCGCCCGAGGTGGCGACCGCGATCGAGGACCTCGGCTACGACAGCTGCTCCACCGCGTCCAACCACACCCTCGACCGCGGCGTGGACGGCGTCGTGACCACGCTGGACCGGCTCGACGCGGTCGGGTTGCGGCACACCGGCTCCTACCGGTCCGCCGCCGAGGCCGCCACGCCGCTGATCCTCGACGTGGGCGGGGTGAAGGTCGGGCACGTCTCGTTCACCTACGGGTTCAACGGGATCCCGCTGCCCGAGCCGTGGCGGGCGAACCAGCTGACCGCGGACGGGGTGATCGCCGCGGCACGGGCGGCGAAGGCGGCCGGCGCCGAGGTCGTCGTCGCCTCGCTGCACTGGGGCGCGGAGTACCGGCACGAGGCGACCGACGAGCAGAGGGAGATCGCCCGGGCCGTGCTCGCCGACCCCGCCGTCGACCTGATCCTCGGCACCCACGTGCACGCCGTGCAGCCGGTCGAGCGGATCGGCGGCAAGTGGGTCGTCTACGGCATGGGCAACGAGGTCGCCCGGCACTCCGAGCCGCAGGGCAAGACCGAGGAGGGAGTGGTGGTGCGCTTCAGGTTCGTGAAGGGCGCCACCGGGTGGGCGGTCGACGAGGCCCGGTACGTGCCGACGCTGGTCGAGTTCGGACCACCGATCCGGGTGGTCGACCTGACCGTCGCGCCGGAGTCGCCACGTCGCGTGGAAGCGTTGGGGCGCACGGACTCCGTGGTGCTGTCGCTGGGCGCGCCGATCAGCCGGTGACGGCCCGGACCCGCCGCAGCCGGTCCAGCCAGCGCGCCGCGGTCCGCTCGTCCGCGGCGAACTCGGCGTACCGGTCGGGCACCGGCGGCGCGGTCGGCACCGGCAGCCACCCGTCGCGCGGGGTCAGCGAGTCGCCCGCCACGTCGCCGTCCAACAGCGACAGCGTGCCGAGCCCGCAGGCGAAGTCCAGTTCGGGCAGCGCGCCGGCCAGCGCGAGCCCCGCCGCCATGCCCACCGACGTCTCCACCGCCGAGGACACCACGCACGGCAACCCGGCCGCCTCGGCGACCTTCAGCGCCTGCCGGACCCCGCCGAGCGGCGCGACCTTGATCACCGCGAGGTCCGCCGCGCCGGCCACGGCCACCTTCATCGGGTCCTCGGCCCGGCGGATCGACTCGTCGGCCGCGATCCGCACGTCCACCCGGCGCCGCACGGCGGCCAACTGCTCGATGTCCGGGCACGGCTGCTCCGCGTACTCCAGCCCGCCGGCCACCCGGTCCAGCTCGCGCAACGCGCGCACGGCCGTGTCCACGTCCCACGCCGCGTTCGCGTCGACCCGCAGCCGCCCGCCCGGACCGAGCGCGTCCCGGACCGCCTCGACCCGGGCCAGGTCGTCGGCGAGCGACGCGCCGGGATCGGCCACCTTCACCTTGGCGGTCGTGCAGCCGGACCGGGTCACGATGGCGTGCGCCTTCTCCGGCGACACGACGGGAACGGTGCAGTTGACCGGGATCCGGTCGCGCACGGGCGCGGGCCACCCCTGCTCGGCGGCCTCCACGGCGCACGCCAACCAGGGTGCGCACTCGGTGTCGTCGTAGTCCGGGAACGCGCAGAACTCGCCCCAGCCGTGCGCGCCTTCGAACAGCACCCCTTCCCGCACGGTGATGCCGCGGAACCGGTTGCGCAGGGGGATCGAGTAGACGAGGACCACCGGTCGAGCTTAGAGCGGGTCCAGCGCGGCCACCCGCCGCAGTGCCGCGCAGGCCAACTCGGGATCGGCCTCCTCGGCCAGGATCCGCAGCGCGGACGCGAACTCGTCCACCCGCCGGTCCACCGACCCGAGCGCCCGGGTCGACTCGGCGATCGCGGCGCTCAACCCCTCGCGGTTCACCGCCTGCCGCAACGCCCGCCGCACGGTCAGGCTGTCCCGCAACGCGAACAGCACCCGCCACAGCAGCACCTCGACCTGGCCGACCCGGACCGGGTCGAGCCTGGCCTTCGAACCGCGGGCGGCGAGGAACGACTCGCACAGCCGCCGCCCACGCCGGCGCTGCTCGTCCAACCCGAAGAACTCGTCGGAGTGCACCACGTCGCCCGCCGACCCCGCGAGCACCACGTCCCACTCGGACACCCGCACGGGTAACAGGAGGATCAGCGCGACCGACACCACCGCCGCCACCACGAAGAACGCGATCCCGACCGGCACGCCGACGGCGCCGCCGACCAGCACGCCACCGACGACGCCCGCCGCGCCGCCCGCGCCCGCCACCCACACCCCGACCCGCCGTCGGGCCCGGACCGTCGCCGCCCGCACCGCGGCCGACCGGTCGGCACCCGGCCGCCACGCGAACCACCCGGGTTCGGGCGACCCCAGCACAACCACACTCATCCGCCACCGACCGTCGGGCCGCAGAACCAGTCCACCCAAAACTAGCGATCACCCACAGCCGTGTCGATCACCACCCGGGCGACGGCGGCGATCAGTCGATCTTGGGCAGCTCGGGGCCGAGCAGGTCGTCGGCGTCCACGATCCGGTAGGCGTAGCCCTGCTCGGCGAGGAAGCGCTGGCGGTGGGCGGCGTAGTCGGTGTCGAGGGTGTCCCGGGAGACCACGGAGTAGAAGTGCGCCTGGCGGCCGTCGGCCTTGGGCCGGAGCAGCCGGCCCAGCCGCTGGGCCTCCTCCTGCCGGGACCCGAAGGTGCCCGACACCTGGACGGCGACCGACGCCTCCGGCAGGTCGATGGAGAAGTTCGCGACCTTCGACACCACCAGGGTCCGCAGCTCGCCCCGCCGGAACGCGTCGAACAGCGCCTCGCGCTCCTTGTTCTTGGTCGAACCCTGGATCACCGGCGCGTCCAGCGCGACACCCAGGTCGTCCAGCTGGTCCAGGTACGCCCCGATCACCAGCGCGGGCTCGTCCGGGTGCTTGGCCAGCACCGCCTGCACGACCGGCACCTTCGTGCGCGCCGTGGAGCAGAGCCGGTAGCGCTCCTCGGGTTCGGCCGTCGCGTACTCCAGCCGCTCGGCGTCGGTCAGCGTCACCCGGACCTCGGTGCACTCAGCGGGCGCGATCCAGCCCTGCGCCTCGATGTCGCGCCACGGCACGTCGTACCGCTTCGGGCCGATCAGCGAGAACACGTCGCCCTCCTGGCCGTCCTCGCGCACCAGCGTCGCGGTCAGCCCGAGCCGCCGCCGGGACTGGAGGTCGGCCGTCATCCGGAACACCGGCGCGGGCAGCAGGTGCACCTCGTCGTAGACGATCAGGCCCCAGTCCCGGGAGTCGAACAGCTCCAGGTGCCGGTACTCGCCCTTCGACTTGCGGGTGATCACCTGGTAGGTGGCGATGGTCACCGGCCGGATCTCCTTGCGCTCGCCCGAGTACTCGCCCACCTCCTCCTCGGTCAACGACGTCCGCGCCACCAGCTCACGCTTCCACTGCCGTCCCGCGACCGTGTTGGTGACCAGGATCAGCGTCGTCGCGCCCGCCTCGGCCATCGCCGCCGCGCCGACCAGCGTCTTGCCCGCGCCGCACGGCAGCACGACCACGCCGGACCCGCCCGCCCGGAACGCCTGTGCGGCCATCCGCTGGTAGTCGCGCAGCTTCCAGCCGTCCTCGACCAGGTCGATCGGGTGCGCCTCGCCGTCCACGTACCCGGCCAGGTCCTCGGCCGGCCAGCCGACCTTGAGCAGCAGCTGCTTGAGCCGGCCGCGCTCCGACGGGTGCACCACCACGGTGTCGTCGTCCAGCCGGGTGCCGAGCATCGGCTTGACCTTCTTGTTGCGCAGCACCTCTTCGAGCACCGCGCGGTCGAACGAGGCCAGCACCAGCCCGTGCACCGGGTGGTTGGTCAGCACCAGCCGGCCGTACCGGCCCATCGTGTCCACCACGTCGACCAGCAGCGGCTGCGGCACGGGGTAGCGGGAGAACCGGACCAGCGCGTCGACCACCTGCTCCGCGTCGTGCCCGGCGGCACGGGCGTTCCACAGCGCGAGCGGCGTGACGCGGTACGTGTGCACGTGCTCGGGCGCGCGCTCCAGCTCGGCGAACGGCGCGATGGCCGTGCGCGCCTCGTCGGACCGCGGGTGGTCCACCTCGAGCAGCAGCGTCTTGTCCGACTGGACGATCAAGGGGCCGTCGGTCACGAGAGGGCACTCCTGTCGGTTGGTGTCCCTACAGTGTTCCAACCGTGTGCAAGTCGATGGCCTCGAGTGACCCGGCTGTGACGCTGAGCGCACGGACTCGTTTTGGTAAAGCCGACCACTTCTCGGTTGGCGGCCGGTTAGCGTGCCTGCGCCTGCCGCGTACCACCCAGACGTGGAATCGAACCGCGGCAATCCCGAATGGATGAACGAAGGTCGACATGAACGCGCCCGGACCCCAGCAGTACCCCCAGCAGCCGCAGCAGCCGTACCAGGGTCAGCCGCAGGGCCAGCCCTTCCCGGGCGAGCCGCAGGGCCAGCCGTACCAGGGCCAGCAGCCGCAGGGCCAGCCCTACCAGCAGGCGCCGCAGCAGCCGTACCCGCCGCAGCAGCCCTTCCAGGGCCAGCCGCAGCCGGTCGCGCCCAAGAAGAAGGGTGTCGGCGCCCGCATCGTCAGCGGCATCATCGGCGTGGTGGTCGTGGTCGCCGTCGGCTACGCGATCAACTACTTCGGCAGCGACGCCGCGCAGACCAAGGCCGGCGCCTGCGCCAGCGTCACCGGCACCACGGTCAAGCCGGAGTACAAGACCGTCGACTGCGGTTCGGCCGAGGCCAACTACACCGTCGGCAAGGTGCTCGACTCGACCACCGCGTCCTGCGGCGGCAGCTACGACGAGTACACCGAGACCCAGCGCCGCGGCCCGGACACCAAGCTCTGCCTGGTGCCGAACCTCGAGGAGGGCGGCTGCTACGACCTGATGAACACCCTCAACATGGGGTTGAAGAAGGTCGACTGCTCCGGTGCGAGCGTGGTCAAGCTGGTGAAGAAGATCAAGGACGTCGAGGACGAGGCGGCCTGCGCCGAGGTCCAGGCGACGCCGCTCACCTTCCCCGAGCCGAAGTTGACCTTCTGCTTCGTGCCCGCCGAAGGGGCCTGATCCCCACCTCCGCCGAGGGTGGCGCGCGCGTGCCGCTACCTTCGGTCGGGTCACGCGCACACCCGCCCCAGCGAGGATGATGATGAGCAACGACCCGAACAAGCCGGACCAGGCCGAGGGCGCCGTGCCGTCCGCGGAGCCGAGTGGCGCCGACGCGCCGACGCCGCCGTCGCCGGAGGTGCCGCCGGCCCCCGCGCCGGACACGCCCGCCGAGGCCGCCGCTCACCCCGTCACCCCGCCGCCGGTCGCGCCGGAGCCGGAGCAGTCGTCCTCCCCGTACCTCCTCGCTCCCGGCCAGGAGGCGCGGGACGAGGAGGAGGACGAGCCGCGCAAGGAGGGTGCCGGCGGCGGCACGCTGAAGAAGGTGCTGATCGCCGTCCTGGCCGTCGTCGTGGTGGGCGTCGGCGTGTTCGCCGTCCGCTACTTCACCTCCGGCACGTCCGCCCAGGCGGGCGACTGCGTGAGCGTGGCCGAGAAGTCCGGCGAGACCACGGTCGACGTCGACACGCTCGGCTGCGGCGAGGACAAGGCGACCTACAAGGTCGGCAAGGTGCTCCAGTCCTCCGACGCGACGTGCCCGGAGGAGGGCCTCTACTCGGAGGTCACCCCGGCGTCGAGCGCGGGCGACGGCTACAAGCTGTGCCTGCTGCCCAACATGACCGAGGGCGCCTGCTACAAGCCGAGCGACACCGGCTCGGACTTCGTCAAGACCGCCTGCTCGGGCGCTGAGACGATCAAGGTGACCAAGGTCCTCCAGGGTGACACCGACACCTCGAAGTGCCCCGAAGGTGCCGGCATGTCCTATCCGGAGCCGGCCGTGACCTACTGCCTGGCACCCGCCGAGCAGTAGCACTACGCCGAACGGGTGGTTCGACAGCGCCCGATGCTTGTCGGGCAGTGCCCGGAGAAACACCCCCGGTCCGCCGGGAACGACCTCCCTCGCCCCGGCGGGGGAGGTCTTTCGGTAATCGGGTGATCACCTGCGGTGGCGGGGCGGTCGGCGCTACGGTGCCCCCGCCCGAGCCGAGAGGACACCGACGGTGACCACGCCACCCCACCCGCCGCCGTACCCGCCGCCCGGCCGGGACGGGCGCCCTCCGGGTCCACCTCCGCACGGCGCGCCACCGCAGCCGGTCGGCCACCCTCCGCCCTACGGCGCGCCACCGCAGCCCGTCGGCCCACCGCCGCCCTACGGCGCGCCACCGCCGCCCTACGGGCCGCAGCAGCCTCACCCACCCCGGTACTCGCAGGTCAACCCGGTGCCACCGGCGCCGAAGGGCGGCACGCCACGCGGCGCGAAGCTGCTGATCGCGGCCGTCGTCGTGGGCGTGGTGGGCATCGTGGTGGCCGGCCTGATCGCCAACGCCACCGGCCCGTCCGGCGCCGACCCGGGCGAGTGCGTCCGGGTGAACCGCGTCACGGTGACCGACGCGGACGTGGACAAGGTCGACTGCGGCAGCGCCGACGCCGCCTTCAAGGTGGCCGCGAACCTCGACAGCGGCACCGACTCCTGCCCCTCGGGCGACTACTCGGAGTACTCCGAACGCGGCGGACGGCGCAGCGACGGCTACAAGCTGTGCCTGATGCTCAACGCCGCGCCGGGTGACTGCTTCGCGCAGGAGGGCACCGTCGTCGCGGGCAAAACGACCAAGGTGACCTGCGATTCATCCGCCACGCACAAGGTGACTAAGGTCGCCGCCGGCACGGCGGACAACAGCGCGTGCGAAGCGGGCGAGATCGTGTTCGTGTACTCACAGCCTGCGACCACGGTTTGTCTCGCCGAGGCGTAAACGCGAAAAAATAGGGGGCGTCCTCACTTGAGGACGCCCCCCGCGGGTCGGTTTTCGAACTCGACTCAGTTGGCCGTTCCAGGGGGTAGCAGCCCGCCGACGTCCAAACGACCGGGCAACACGTCCTCGGTGTCCATCATGTCGGCCACCCGCTGGAGCCGGACGGGGTTCAGCGACAGCGGGAACGTGCCCACCGACACCAGCGCCGCGGTCTGCTGGTCGACGTCGACATAGCCGGTCAGCGCGTCTTGCACGGAAAGCTTGTCGTTCGACGCGGCCTGCTGCGCGTCCCGCAGCACGGACCGGAACAGGGCGAGCGTCTTCGGGTTCGCGTCGGCGAACTTCTTGCTGGCCGCGTACCCGGACATGGGGAAGTCCTTGGTGGGGCCCACGGCCGTGTCGGTGAGGATCCGGGCGCCGATGTCGCGCTGCGCCTTGGTGATGTACGGCTCCACCATCCACGCCGCGTCGACGGTCTTCGAGGTCAGGGCGTTGGCCATCTGGTCGAAGCCCATCTCGTTGAACCGGATCCGGCCCTTCTCCACGCCGGCGGTCCTGAGCACGGCCTTCGTGGTCAGCGCGCCGATGTCGTTGACGTCGTTCACGGCGATCCGCGGCGACGCCAGCTTGCCCGGCGTCGTGTAGTCCGGGTTGGTCGTGACCAGCGCCATCGAGTTCGCGCCCGCCTGGTAGGCCTCGCCCTGGAGCTGGAGCTGCGCACCCTTGGAGACCTGCGTGAACAGGTTCACGTGGCTCGCCCAGGTGACGTCGAGCGTGGTGTCGAGCTGCTTGATGCCCTCGGCCTCGCTCGCCACCGTGACCAGCTGGACCTGGAGGCCCGCCTTCTCGAACAGCTTGTTGTTCAGCGCCAGCTTCAGGGGCGCGACGTCGACCACCGGCATGACGCCGATGCGCAGCGTGTTGCGCTCCACCTGGGTCTGGTCACTGCCGCCGGAGCCCGGCAGCAGGCCGCACGCCGTCAGGGTGGCGGCACACGCGAACAACGCTGCCGCACGTCGGAGAACACGTGCTGGGGTAGGCATGGCACCTCTCGCCGGAGCGCGGGTCTATTTGATCAACCGAATTAGTCGCGGAGTTGTCGACTGCGGGGATGGTAACCACCCGGAGGTATGAAAGACAGCCCTGATCGATACGGTGAGTGCTTACGGAGTCTTCCCCGAAGCAGGGGGTCGGCACTACGCTGCACGGCCGGTGGCACAGGTCTTGCGGGCACTTGTGCCCCCGTGCGGTTGCGTGGGGTGCCCTAGCCGGCGACACCACCTCTGTGCTGCAATTCGGCCCGTTTTCTAGTCCATGCTTCGGTCCGTGGGGAGAGGCCGGGGAACACTGCTGCCGGAAGAGGAAGCCCAGGGTGGCCCGACGTGAGAGAGGTCCCAGCCAGTCAGGCGTGGGGATTCCACCGCGCTCCGAAAGACCCGAATTGGGTGATGGAGTGACTGCGCTGCGTGATGGAGCTGTGACCGATTCAACCGGTGCCGGCCCCGCCACGGATATCCGGAAGCGGAATGCGCGGACGGCGGGGTGGCGGCTGCGCAACTGGCGGCTGCCCACCAAGCTGGCCGCCGTGCTGCTGATCCCGACGATCGCGGCGCTCGCGCTGGGCGGTCTGCGGGTCAACTCCGACCTCGCCGACGCCACCGAGTTCAACCAGCTCGCGAACCAGATCCAGCTGGAGGCCTCGGTCGCCGACCTCGTGCAGCAGTTGCAGCGCGAGCGGGACCTGAGCACCAGCCACGTGGCGTCCGGCCGCAGCGCCGATCAGCGGGTGGTCCTCGACCGCCAGCTCAAGCGCGTCAACGACGCGACCGACGCGCTGAACAACAAGATCGTGGAGCTGAGCGGCGACCTGTCCGAGGACACGGTGACGCGCTTCCGCCGCGCCGCCGAGCAGCTCAAGCGCCTCAACAGCCTCCGCGGCGCGGTCCGCGAGACGCAGTACCCCTCCGACGCGGTCCTCCGCACCTACTCGGAGTCCGTCGAGAGCCTCCTGGACCTGGGCGAAGAGGCCATCGCGGGCATCAACGACCCCAGCCTGGTGCGGTTGCACCTCGCCACCAACGCGATCGCGCGGATCAAGGAGCAGGAGTCGCGCAAGCGCGGCATCATGCTCGACGTCTTCCAGCGCGGCGAGTTCACCGGCGACCAGCAGCGCGCGCTGCTGGCGGCCAACGCGGAGCTCGACGCGGCGCGCAACGACTTCCGCAAGTCCGCGACCCCCGACCAGGCCAAGATCTACGACGACACGGTCACCGGTCTGATCGTCGACACCGCGAACGACATGCAGGAGTCGGCGCTCAACCTGGCGACCAACGGCCAGAGCCTCGAGTCGCTGCGCCCGGAGAAGTGGGACATCGCGGCCACGCTGACCGTGAACCTCACCCGGGACGTGGAGAACCTGCTCCTCGAGCAGCTCCAGAACCGCACCGACGAGCTGACCGGCGCGGCCCGCTCCGCGGCGTTCCGCGACTCCGGCATCGTGCTCGGCGCGCTGCTGCTGGCCCTGGTCATGGCGCTGTTCGTGGCGCGGTCGATCCTCAACCCGCTGCGCACGCTGCGCCGCACCGCCCTCGCGGTCGCCGACCACGGTCTGCCCGAGGCGGTCGGCCGGATCCTCGCGGACCCGAACCCGCAGGAAGCGGCCAAGACGGCCATCGACCCGGTGCCGATCACCACCCGCGAAGAGGTCGGCCAGGTGGCCCGGGCCTTCGACGCGGTGCACGGCGAGGCGGTCCGGCTGGCGGCCGAGCAGGCGCTGTTGAGGGACAACGTCAACTCGATGTTCGTCAACCTCTCCCGCCGCTCGCAGGCCCTGGTCGAGCGCCAGTTGAACCTGATCGACCGGCTGGAGCAGGACGAGCAGGACCCGGACCAGCTCGCGAGCCTCTTCGAGCTCGACCACCTCGCGACCCGCATGCGCCGCAACAGCGAGAACCTGCTGGTCCTGTCCGGAACGGACCTCTCCCGGCGGCTCACCCGCCCGGTGCCGGCGGCCGAGGTCCTCGGCGCCGCGGTGTCCGAGGTCGAGCAGTACGCCCGCGTGCAGGTCGGCCAAACCCCGGAGCTCACCGTCCAGGGTCGCGCGGTCAACGACCTCGTGCACCTCATCGCGGAGCTGCTGGACAACGCCACCGCGTTCTCGGACCCCGTGACAAAGGTCACAGTCCGCACCGCGCGCACCCGCAAGGGCGAGCTGGCCGTGGAGATCCAGGACCGCGGCGTCGGCATGAGCGAGCAGGACATCCGGGACGCGAACGAGCGGCTGGCGAACCCGCCGGACGTCGACGTCGCGGTGTCCCGCCGGATGGGTCTGTACGTGGTCGCGCGGCTGGCCAAGCGGCACGACATCCGGGTCCGGCTGCGCGGCAACGAGGACATCGAGGGCGGCACCACCGCGCTCGTCGTGGTCCCCGAGACGCTGGTCCAGTCGCCCGGCGCGCCCGCCGTGTCGCCGTTCCCGGCCGAGACGCCGTTCTTCGGCACGGTCGCGCCGCCGCAGCAGAACACCGCGGAGCGGGCCAGCGGCATCGCCGGCGCGTTCACCGGTGTCACGCCGCGGATCGAGGACGACCAGCCGGCCTTCCCGGTCAGCTTCGTGCAGGGCGACGGGGAGTCCGACTCCCACGCCGTCACCGGCCTGCCGTCGTTCGGCGCCGAGGCGCCCGAGGAGACCTCGCAGGAGATCTCCCAGCCGTGGCTGCCGATGGGCGACGAGCCCGTCGAGCGCGACCTCGAGAACGAGCCCGTCGGCTCCTTCGGCGAGCCCACGCTGTTCACCGCGTACGAGGACCGCGACGAGGAGGACGCGGGCCACGGCTTCGAGACGACGCAGTTCGCGCCCGTCCTCGACGGCGGCCTGCTCAACGGCACCCTCCTCGACCCGGCGGTCGAGGAGCCGGTCGAGCCGGAACCCGAACCCGAGCCCGAACCGGTCGCCGTCGAGCCCGAACGGCGCAACGGCACTGCTCCGGATTGGTCGGCCAACGGCGTCGCGGGGGGTGGGAGGAAGATCGAGCACGACCTGGACGCACCGACCGAGCGACTGCCGATCTACGAGGCCGTCCTCTCCCAGTGGTTCCAGGCCGTGGGCAGCGAGACCTCGGCGGCGACCGCGCAGGCGGTTCCACCGGCTCCCCAGCCCGAACCGGAGTCCGAGCCAGTAGCGCGGGAGGAGACGGCCCTGCCGACCCGCAAGCCCCGACCGGTGCCACCGGTCGCGCCGACGACCACCGAGGACCCCCTGCCGACGACGACCCGCCGGGAGACCCCGGCGGCGGAGAGCGCGCCGTCGCTCACCGAGGGCGGCCTGCCCAAGCGGCAGCCGCGCACGTCCGACAACCCGCCCAAGCGCACACCGGAGGCGCCGCGCGTGACCGAGCCCGAACCGGTCCACGAGCCCGAACCGGTGACCGAGCCCGAACCCGCGGCCGAGTCCGCCGAGCCGGCGTGGCAGTCTCCCGCCGACGAAGGTTGGCAGGCAGCACAGGCCCTGCTCAGCAAGGCCCCAGAGACCACGACACAGGCAGGGTTGCCCAAACGGGTGCCCAAGGCTCAGCTTGTGCCGGGAAGCGCCGCTCCCAAACCCCAGGCGGAGCGGCAACCGCAGCGGCCCCCGCTGCCACCACGATCGGCTGACGCCATCCGTGGACGCATGTCGAGTCTTCAGCAGGGCGTCCGTCGTGGGCGACACGCTTTGATCGACGCTTACGCTGGTGACATGTCGAGCCGGCAAGACGAGGAGCAGGAGTGACGACCGCAGCTCAGCCAGGCAGTTTCGGTTGGCTAATCACCGACTTCGTGCGCCGGGTACCCGGTGTCGCACATTCCGTGGTCGTGTCGGCTGACGGGCTTCTGCTCGCCGGCTCGCAGGGCCTGCCGCGTGACCGCGCGGAGCAGCTCTCCGCGGTCGCGTCAGGCCTGGTGAGCCTCACCGCCGGAGCAGCGCGCTGCTTCGAGGCGGGCGCGGTGAACCAGACCGTGGTCGAGATGGAACGGGGCTACCTGTTCCTGATGTCGATCAGCGACGGTTCGTGCCTCGCCGTACTCGCCGCACCCAACTGCGACATCGGTTTGGTCGCGTACGAGATGACCCTGTTGGTCGAGCGCGTGGGCCAGCAGCTCACCCCGGAGCTGCGTGCGCAGCTCCAGGGTGTGGTTCGGCGGTAGATCCTCATGAGATCGTGGGGGTGAGAGGTAAATGGCTGAGAGATCTGGCGCCAGAGGCCGCGGCTTGGGTAGGAAGTTCAACTACCAGCAGTGGGCAGCCGATGGCTTCCAGTTTGATGAGCCGGACGCCGACGACCCCGCACAGGACGAGGAAGCCGACGACGCACCCAACCCGCGGCCGGTCCGAGCGGAGCGGACACCGCGGGTAGAAGGCACAGGGCAGGGGCAAGACGATATGTCTCAGCGTGAGGTTGACGACTCGTCGTACGACTACGACGACGTCCCCAACCGGTTCGACATCGACGGGTACGGCAGCGGGCTGTTCGGGGGTCCGGGTGCCGACCTGTTCGGTGCCCACGGCCTGCCCGACAGCGTGCCGGAACAGCTGCCCTACACCACCGGCCCGCAGCCGGTGGTCCGTCGCGAGGAGAACCCCGCGGCGGAGTCGGGGTCGCTGGTCCGCCCGTACACGCGGACCGGTGGCCGCACCCGGCCCGACTACGATCTCGCCATCGAGGCGCTGGTCTCGACCAGCGACCGCGGCCTCGAAAGGGACGCGGCGGTGCTCCCCGAACACCGGTCGATCTGCGGTCTGTGCACCGACACCAGGTCGGTGGCCGAGGTCGCCGCTCACCTCCGGCTCCCGCTGGGCGTGGTGCGGGTGCTGATCGGCGACATGGCGAGCATGGGTTTGGTTTTGATTCACCAGGGCGGATTGGTCGTGGGGGACCGGCCGTCCATCGATTTCCTTGAGAGGGTGCTCAGTGGGCTTCGCAGGCTCTAGCCCCAACGCGGCCGAAGGCGCACGGAAGCCGACGACCTCCGCGAAGATCGTGGTGGCCGGTGGCTTCGGCGTGGGCAAGACGACGTTCGTCGGTTCCGTGTCGGAGATCGTTCCGCTGACCACCGAAGCGGTCATGACCGAGGCGAGCGCCGGGGTCGACGACCTCTCGGCCACGCCGAACAAGGTCACGACCACGGTGGCCATGGACTTCGGTCGGGTGTCACTGGACCAGGACCTGATCCTGTACCTCTTCGGTACGCCGGGTCAGCACCGGTTCTGGTTCATGTGGGACGACCTCGTGCGCGGCGCCATCGGCGCGATCGTGCTCGTGGACACCCGGCGGCTGGCCGACGCTTTCGCGTCGATCGACTTCTTCGACGACCGGCAGCTGCCGTACGTCGTGGGGGTCAACTGCTTCGACGGCCTGCTGCACCACCGCATCGAGGACGTCAGGGAAGCCCTCACGATCGACCAGTCCGTGCCGATAGTGACGTGCGACGCCCGCAACCGGCAGTCCACGAAGCAGACGCTGATCACGCTGGTGGAACACGCCATGCGCCAGTGGATGTCGGTCCGCGCCGGCTGACGCGTTCGTGAACGCCCGAAGGGCGGTCTCCTCGTGGGAGACCGCCCTTCGGGGTTTACTGCACTGTTCCGACAACGGCAGGTTGTGCCCGCCGCGGGCTTCGTGGGCGTGAACCGCGCGCCCCGGGGCCGACGTCAGCCGATGTGGATGATGCCGAGCAGGCCGCCACCGCCGAGCAGACCACCGCCGACGACGTCGCCGTCGTGGCCGCCGCCGTTGATGTCGATGTGGATGCCCAGCAGGTTCAGGTGGGCGACCAGGTCGAGGTCGATGTCGATCCCGCCGTTCAGGTCCACGACCACGCCCGAGGTGGTCGTGTGCACGTCGGTGGCCGTGGCAGCCCCGTCGACCGTGGCCGCGGCGCTGTCCACCACGTCGGTCGCGGTGGCGACGGCATCCGTGCCCCCGAGGGTCGCGTCCACCACCGCGTCGACGTTCGCGACCACGGTCGCGGTGTCGTCGGTGGGCGTCGCGGTGTCGGCGTTGGCGGTGCCGGCGGCGAAAGCCCAGGCCGCGGCGACACCCGCGAGCACGAGCATTCCCCTGCGCAAGATGGCCATTCTGGTGCTCCTCTGTAGTCCGGGTGGACGTCCGAAACGCCCACTCAGACGCTAGAGGGAAACGAGATCACCACCGGGTGGACGCATCTCACGAACGATGGAACACGGAGAGTGAGCTAGCTTTCGGCCATTGCGGCGGATGTGATGCGGTGGAGGGGGAACCTGCGCACTTCGCCGTAGGCGACGTCCACCCCTTCCAGTACGCCGCCGCCGACGAGGTGCGGAGTGATCAACCGGCGGGCCGCGGTGCCGTGCCCGTCCACGAAGTCCACCAGCACGTTGCGACCGTCCTTCGCGGCCTGCTGCAACAGCTCCAGCGTCGCGGAGGGGCCCGCGCCGAGGTGGCCCGGCACCGACACCCGCGTGCCGCCCGTCGTGCGCGCCGCGCGGTCGCCCGCCCGCACCAGCCGCACCAGCTCGCCCAGCTGCTCCTCGGACGGCGTGGCGGCGGGCACCGGCCGGCGGCGGCCCTTGCCCGGCACCCGGCGCCCGCTCTCCCGCAGGTCGAGCACCCGTCCGTCGGGGCCCTCGGCGGCGGGCGCGAAGCCGGCGCCGCGCAGCCCGTCCAGCACCTCGGCCAGCGGCAGCGGCGACACCAGCACGGTCGGCGCGATCCGGCGCAGGTCCAGCCGCTCGGCCACCGGGTGCGCCAGCACCTCGGCCACCAGCACCGGGTCGTCGCAGCGCAGGAACGAACCCGCCGTGCCGCCGCGCAACCGCCCGTGCCGCCGGGCGGCGTCGTCCAGCAGGTAGGTCAGCGACTGCGGCACCGGCGTCCGCGACCGGGACCGGAACAGCTCGTGCAGGTCCGCGGCGGTGCGGCCGGCGTCGAACGCGCGCCGCACCGAGCCCTCGTGCACCCGGTAGACCGTCGCGCTTCCCGCCGATTCCACGTCCGCGACCAGCGCGATCTCCTCGGCCAGCTCCGGCTCCAGCCTGCCGGGCGCGACCACGGTCAGGTCGGCCTGCACCAGCACGTGGTCGACCGGCGGCGGCAGCACGTCGGCCAACCGCTTCGCGGCCGGGCCGCCACCCTCGGACAGCAGGGTCCGGCCCTGCGAGGTCAGCGCGTGCAGCGCGATCACGCCCACCGCGGTGCCCTCGTCCACCGTCCAGCGGACCAGCTCGTCGCGCAGCCGGCCACCGCGGCGCGGCGCGCGCCAGGCCAGCACGGCGGCCAGCTGGGCGGTGTCCGGCACGGCCGTGCCCGGGTCGAGCGCGGCCAGCGCCTCCAGCACCCGGCGGCGGTCGCGCGGCGCGGCGGGCCGGTTCAGCTCGGGGGCGAGCGGGTTCAGCAGCCGGTCGCGGTCGTCGCGCCCGCCGATCAGCCCCGGCAGTCGGGGCAGGTCGAGCCAGGCCTGGGCGAGCGTGGCCCACCGGTGCTCCGGCCCGGCGGTCAACCAGCCGTCCGCCTGGGTGGTGGGCACCCACTCGGGTTCGGTTCCGTCGCTGTCCGCGACCAGGCCGGCGTTGACCACCAGTTCCACCAGCAGCGCGGCCCGCGGTTCGTCCACGCCCAGGTCCTTGGCGAGCCGGCGCACCTCGCGCACCCCGAGCCCGCCCGACCGCAGCACCGCGGGCGGTTCCGCGGACCAGGCCGTGAGCAGACCCTCGACGTGCCGGCACAGCTCCAGCGCCGCGCCGCCGCCCGTGCTGTCCGCGCCGACCGGGTCGAGCGACCGCGTGGTCAACGGCGGTTCGGCGCTCGCGGCCGAGGCCAGCGGCCGGTCGCCGCGCACCTTCAGCCCGATCTCGCGGGGCAGTTCGACGGTCTGGGCGTCCCGGCGGATCAGCAGGCCGCGCGCGAGCAGCTTCTGGATCGGGGTCTGCGCCCTGGCCAGCGACACGACGTGCGCGGCGTCCCTGGTCTGGCCGACCGGCGGTCCGGCGGCCAACGTCGCCAGCACCCGGCGCTCGTCCTCGCCCAACCCGCCGAGGTCCGCCTCGGCCAGCGCCGGCGCCGACCGACCGAGGCCGCACGGGAACGGGTTGACCGCGTCCCGGGTGGCGGGCGGCGTGGACAGCGCGTCGTCCTCGCCCCACAGCAGCGCCCGCGCCCGCAGCACGGCGAGCGCGTCCCGCACGTCCCGCCCGAACAGCTCGGCGAGCCGGTCCGCGCTGGTCGGCCGCTGGTCGGCGTCGACGACCAGCAACCCCTCCAGCACCGCGAGGGTGAACGTGTCGAGGTCCTCGCAGGCCCGCGCGACCGACGCCCGCGACCCGATCCGGGTCGCCAGCACCGTCGTGTCCGCGGGCGGCGGCGTCGCCAGATCCGGGCGCGCGCGCAACAACGCCACGAGCGCGGAATCCTCCCGCCCCCGCAACCACTCAGCCAACGTGCCGCCGGACATCCCCACCACGGTATATGCCCGGCCCCGCTCGCCCCCAGGAGTCCTCCGCGCCGAAGGCCCGAAGATCCGCCCGAGCAGCACGTTCCGCCCGGTACGTCCGGGTCGGTTCGCCTCCGGCCACACCGCACGACGCGCGACGCCGGGTCCGCGCTGTCCGACCCGCGCTGTCCGACCCGCGCTGTCCGACCCGCGCTGTCCGACCCGCGCTGTCCGACCCGCGCCGCCGGGTCCGCGCCGCTCGGCCGCGACGTCGGCTCCGTCGCGCCGGCTCGCGGCGCGGACTCCGCGGCACCGGGTCGACTCCGTCCGGTGGTGCCGGAGGTCTCGCGGGTGCGGGGCGGGGGTAAGGCACACTTGTGGGCGCAGACCGGCACCACCGAGGAGGAATCGTGGCCAAGGCCCGTCCCGAGCGCATCGACCCGCACTGGCCGGAGCCGCCGGCCGACGGCAAGTACGCGGTCAGCGAGTTGGCGAGCGAGACCCAGGGCGCGATGTCGCCCTTCGGCACTGTGACGTTCCCGCTGCCCGTCGACCAGTTGGGCTACCACCACCCGGTCACCGAGATCAACCGCTAGTCCGTACGGGCGCGCGCGGCGTCGAGTCGCGCGCGTTCCGTAAAGGTGCCGGGACTAGGCTTCGACCACCGCGGAACGCGTTCTGGGAGGTTCGATGCCGGTCCCCGGCCCTGGTTATTCGATCACCGTCCGACTGGAGGCGCCGCCCTCGGCGAGCGCGGCCGGTGATCTGACATCGGCCGTCGGTCGGGCCGGCGGGGTGATCACCGCTTTCGACGTCGTGGAGTCGCACACCGACCGGGTGGTCATCGACCTCACCTGCAACGCCCTGAGCGCCAACCACGCCAAGGACATCACCGACACCCTGGCCCTGCTGCCCGGGATCGTGGTCCGCAAGGTGTCCGACCGGACGTTCCTGGTCCACCTCGGCGGCAAGATCGAGATCTCGTCCAAGGTCCCGCTGCGCAACCGCGACGACCTGTCCCGCGCCTACACCCCCGGCGTCGCCAGGGTGTGCCAGGCGATCGCGGAGAACCCGGACGACGCCCGTCGCCTCACCATCAAGCGCAACACGGTCGCCGTGGTCACCGACGGCTCGGCCGTGCTGGGCCTGGGCAACCTCGGCCCGGCCGCCGCGCTGCCGGTGATGGAGGGCAAGGCGGCGCTGTTCAAGAAGTTCGCGGGCGTCGACGCGTGGCCGGTGTGCCTGGACACCCAGGACACCGAGGAGATCATCCGCGCGGTCGAGCTGATCGCGCCGGTCTACGGCGGCATCAACCTGGAGGACATCGCCGCGCCCCGGTGCTTCGAGATCGAGGCCCGGCTGCGCGAGAAGCTCGACATCCCGGTGTTCCACGACGACCAGCACGGCACCGCGATCGTGGTCGTCGGCGCGCTGCGCAACGCGCTGCGGGTGGTCGGCAAGAAGATCTCCGACTGCAAGCTCGTGGTCTGCGGCGTCGGCGCGGCGGGTAGCGCGATCATCCGGCTGCTGCTCAAGCAGGAGCCGGGCGACGTGGTCGCGGTCGACGTGGACGGCATCGTGCACCGGGACCGGCCGGGCCTGGACGACAACCTCAAGTCCATCGCCGCGGCCACCAACAAGGAGAACGTCAGCGGTCGGCTGCACGACGCGCTGGTCGGCGCGGACGTGTTCATCGGCGTGTCCGCCCCGAACCTGTTCGGCGCCGAGCAGGTCGCCACGATGAACCACGACGCGATCGTGTTCGCGCTGGCCAACCCGGACCCCGAGATCGACCCGATGGAGGCGCAGAAGCACGCCGCCGTCGTCGCCACGGGCCGCAGCGACTTCCCGAACCAGATCAACAACGTGCTGGCGTTCCCGGGCGTGTTCCGCGGTCTGCTGGACGCGAACGCGAAGACGATCACCGACGCGATGCTGCTGGCCGCCGCCAACGCGATCGCCGACGTGGTGGACGGCGACCGGATCAACGCCTCCTTCATCGTGCCGAGCGTGTTCGACAGCTCCGTGGCGCCCGCCGTCGCCGAAGCCGTCCGGAAGGCCGCGAACGCATAACATCCGGTCATGCCGTTCACGCACCTGGACTCGACCGGCGCCGCGCGTATGGTCGACGTGTCCGAGAAGGAGCAGACCGCGCGCACCGCGGTCGCGTCCGGCCGGCTGCGCACGACCACCGAGGTCGTGGGCCTGCTCGGCCGCGACGGCCTGCCCAAGGGCGACGCGCTGGCCACCGCCCGCATCGCCGGGATCATGGCGGCCAAGCGGACGTCCGAACTCGTGCCGCTGTGCCACCCGATCGCGCTGTCGAGCGTGAAGCTGGACCTGGAGTTGGCCGACGCGGAGGTGTTGATCACCGCGACGGTGCGCACGACCGACCGCACGGGCGTGGAGATGGAGGCGCTGACCGCGGTGGCCGTCGCCGGGTTGACCCTGCACGACATGGTCAAGGCGGTGGACCCGGCCGCGACGCTGGACGCGGTGCGGGTCGAGCGCAAGGAGGGCGGCAAGACCGGCCTCTGGGTGCGCCCGTGAGCACCGCGCGGGTGGTCACCGCGTCGAACCGGGCCGCGGCGGGCGTCTACGAGGACCGCAGCGGGCCGATCATCGTGGCGTGGCTGCGCGAGCGGGGCTACGCGGTGCCGGACGCCGTCGTGGTGCCGGACGGCGACCCGGTCGAGGAGGCGCTGCGCGAGGCGGTGGCCGACGGGGTGCGCGTGGTCGTGACGACCGGCGGCACGGGCGTCACGCCGACCGACCGCACGCCCGAGGCGACCAGGGCGGTGCTGGACTTCGAGGTGCCGGGCGTGGCGGACGCGATCCGGATGTCCGGGTGGCCGCGGGTGCCGTCGTCGGTGCTGTCGCGCGGCGTGGCCGGTGTCGCGGGGCGCACGTTCGTGGTGAACCTGCCGGGTTCGACCGGCGGGGTGCGGGACGGGTTGGAGGTGCTCGGGCAGGTGCTGGAGCACGCGGTCGACCAGGTTGCCGGGGGTGATCACGCGTGACGTCGGTGTTGCGGGCGACGGTGACCGACGAGGTCGTGTCGGTGGAGGAGCACGCCCGGCTCGTGGAGCACGCGGCGGCGGGCGCGGTGGTGACGTTCGCGGGTGTGGTGCGCGACCACGACCACGGCCGGTCGGTGCGGTCGCTGGAGTACGTCGGCCACCCGTCGGCGGCGGACGTCGTGGCCGAGGTGGTCACCGACGTCGTGAAGGCGTTCGAGGGCGTGCGCGCGGTCGCGGTGACGCACCGGGTGGGTCCGCTGGAGATCGGCGACGTGGCCCTGGCGGTCGCGGTGTCGGCGGAACACCGCAAGGAGGCCTTCGCGGTGTGCGCGGAACTGGTGGACGAGGTCAAGCGCCGCCTGCCGGTGTGGAAGCGCCAGGTCTTCGCGGACGGCTCCGACGAGTGGGTCAACTGCCCCTGACCGCGAGCACGGCCACGAGGCGAGCACGTCGAGCGCACCGGCCGCGCTGATCGGCACACCGCGCCGACAGACCGACCGCGCCGCGCCTTCCGCGCCGACCCGAGGACCGCGCCGGGCCGACAGAGGACGCGCCGTCCGCGCCGAGGAGCGGTCCGCGCCGACACTCAGTGCGCAGTCGACCGCAGCGGCCGGAGCCCACCACTCGCGGACACCTCGTGCCGGCGGGCCTGGGGTGTGCGCCGGCTGC
This sequence comes from Actinosynnema sp. NPDC020468, assembly GCF_040642015.1. Taxonomy (NCBI): domain Bacteria; kingdom Bacillati; phylum Actinomycetota; class Actinomycetes; order Pseudonocardiales; family Pseudonocardiaceae; genus Actinosynnema; species Actinosynnema sp. NPDC020468. The sequence goes on along the minus strand of NZ_JBFAEO010000048.1, from coordinate 43,232 downwards.
TCTCACCAAACACGCTCGAACCCGCCGCCCGGGGGTGCGAGCGGCCGGCCTCGCCTTGGCCCGCTGCGGTCGAACTCGCCGCTCGGAGTTCGGCCGGCCGTCGTCGCCTGGCCCGCAGCGCTCGGACCCATCGCCCGGGGCGTGACCAGCCGGCCTCGTCCTGGCCCGCAGCGCTCGAAACCAGCCCGAGGCGCGGCCGTCCTCGCTCGGCCCGCAACGCACTCGGACCCACCGCCGGGATGGCGGTGGGTCCGTGGCGTGGTGCGTCCCGACTACTTGGTGGCGATCTTGTAGCCCGGGATGATCAGGTCGGGGTTCGGGATGAACTCCTTGTTCAGCTCGGCGAGCTTCTGCCAGCCGCCTTCGACCTTCTGCTCCTCCGCGATCTTGGACAGGCTGTCGCCCGCCTTGACCTCGTAGTCGCCGTTCGGGTTGGTCGTCGGCAGGGCCACCACCACCGGGGCTGCGGCCTGCTGCTGCACCGGCGCGGACTGCTGCTGCTGGACCGGGGCCGACTGCTGGACCGGCGCGGACTGCTGCTGCTGGACCGGGGCGGACCGCTGCACGGGGGCCGCCGAGCCGTTCAGGCCCTTCGGGCCGCAGTTCGGCCACGCGCCGATGCCCTGCGACGCCAGCACGTTCTCCGCCACGCGGATCTGCTCCTCGCGGGAGGCCTGGTAGGCCTGGCCGCTGCCGCCGTTCGCCGCCCACGTGCCGGGCGAGAACTGCAAACCGCCGGAGTAACCGTTGCCGGTGTTGATGCTCCAGTTACCGCCACTCTCGCACGCGGCCACCGTGTCCCAGTTGACGCCGGAGCCCTGGGCCTCGGCGGTGCCGACGGCCATGGCCAGCGGCACACCCGCGATGACGCCGGCGACGGCGACCTTCGCGATCGTGCGGACAGCGGTCGGACGGTGCTTGCCTCGGTAAGAAGCCATTTCCCTCTCAGCCCACCGCACCTCGGCCAGTGGCTCGGGCTCGGGTTCCCGGTGCTGCCACTCGTCGCCCTGTCCGGCGGATTTCTCTCGCTCGGGGTTGGTGCCGGGGGCCGTCGGACAGGTGAGGTGCTCGGCGTCCCGGATCTTGCTCGTGGTCGGTCGGGGCCAACCGAGAAGCGACGGTACGTAACCGGGGAAGTCGTGCCAAACGGAACAGGCTGTGATGCACGTCACTGTAACGCTATGGAGTGAAGCTTCGACCCTCGCGTTTAGCCAGCTAGAAGGCCCGTTACCGTCCCGTTTCCGTTCCGAGACCGGCCGAAATAAACTACCCAAAGTGAGGTCTGGCTCACGTGGTTCCACCGCTGGTGTCAGCCACCGGCGAAGGGTGGGAGCACGTCCAGCGACGCTCCGGAGGGCACCGGCGTGTCGCGGTCCCGGACCGCCACGCCGTCGAGCAGGAAGCTGCACGCGGCCAGCACCCGCGCCAGCCCGTCGCCGTGCCGCGAGCCGACCACCGACAGCACCTCGGCGACCGTCGCGGGCGCGGTCAGCTCCAGCCGCTCGTCGGCGACGCCCGCCGCCGCGCGGGCGCCCGCGAAGTACCGCACCGTCAGGTTCACCGTCATCCTCCGATGGCGCTCATGGGTCGGTCCGGCTGGTGGAACCCGTCCGAGTCGATGCCGTGCCCGGCGGCCTTGGCCCACGCGTTGCCGCGCCACAGGTCCGCCAACTCCTCGTCCGACGCGCCGGACCGCAGCGCCGCCCGCAGGTCCGTCTCCGACCGGCTGAACAGGCAGTTGCGCAGCTGCCCGTCGGCGGTCAGCCGGGTCCGGTCGCACGCCGCGCAGAACGGCCTGGTCACCGACGCGATCACGCCCACCGTCGCCGGACCGCCCGCCACCAGCCACCGCTCGGCGGGCGCGCCGCCGCGTTCGCCCGGCTCGGGCGTCAGCTCGAACGCCTCGCCCAGCGCCGCCAGGATCTCCTCGGCGGTCACCATCCGGTCCCGGTCCCAGCCGTGCTGGGGGTCCAGCGGCATCTGCTCGATGAACCGCAGCTGGTAGCCGCGCTCGACGCAGAACCGCAGCAGCGGCACCGCCTCGTCGTCGTTCACCCCGCGCATCAGCACCGAGTTCACCTTGACCGGCGCCAACCCGGCGTCGACGGCCGCGGCGAGCCCGGCGAGCACGTCGTCGAGCCGGTCGCGCCTGGTCAGCTCGGCGAACCGGGCGGGGACCAGGGTGTCCAGCGACACGTTCACCCGGTCGAGGCCCGCCGCGGCGAGCCCGCGCGCCCGCGCGGCGAGGGTGATGCCGTTGGTCGTCATCGACATCCGGGGTCGCGGTTCCAACGCCGCCACGGCCGCCAGCACGTCCTCCAGCCGGGGTCGCAGCAGCGGCTCGCCGCCGGTGAACCGGACGTCGGTCACCCCGAGCCGGGTCACCGCGACGTCGATCAGCCGGACCAGTTCCTCGTCGGTCAGCACGGCGGGCTTCGGCAACCAGTCCAGGCCCTGCTCCGGCATGCAGTAGGTGCAGCGGAGGTTGCAGCGGTCGGTCAGCGAGACCCGCAGGTCGGTGGCGGTCCGGCCGTGCCGGTCGACCAGCCGCGCGGTGTCCGGGCGGTCGGTCGAGCCGGGCACGCCGGGTAGTCCCAAGTCGACTGCTGTCACCCTGGCCAGGGTAATCGGCCCACCCGCCGGGGTAACGGGTCGAATACGGGACAACGCGGCGTCCCACGCACGAGGACGATGTCGGCCGCGGTCTCTCGGCGGCTAAATTACTTGACATGACGAGCGAGCACGACGTCCCGGCGGACGTGTTGGAGCGGTTCGGCCGCTACGCCCGGGAGAGCAGCACGCTCACGATCCTGTTCCACAGCCGGGTGGCGGAGCAGATGGGGTTGTCGCCGACCGACGAGAAGTGCCTGGACCTGGCGATCCGCGCGGAGGGCCCGGTCACGGCCGGCCGCATCGCCGAGCTGTCCGGGCTGTCCACCGGCGCGGTCACCGGCGTGATCGACCGGCTCGAGAAGGCCGGGTACGTCCGCCGGGTGCGCGACCCGCACGACCGCCGCAAGGTGCTGGTCGAGGTCACCGTGGACCCCCAGCGCTTCAGTCACCTGTTCGTGGGGGCCCAGCAGACGCTCAGCGAGGTGCTCGCCCTGTTCACGCCCGCCGAGCGGGACGTGCTGGAGCGCTACCACCTGGCGGTCATCGACACCTTCCGCCGCCGGGTGATCGAGGCCTGACCTGGCAGCATTGCCCCCATGGCCGAGCAGTGGAACTACCTCATGGACATGGACGGCGTGCTCGTGCACGAGGAGCACCCCATCCCCGGGTCGAGCGAGTTCGTCGCCGAGCTCACCTCGGCGGGCATCCCGTTCCTCGTGCTGACCAACAACTCCATCTACACGCCGCGCGACCTGCGCGCCCGGCTCTCGCGCACCGGCCTGGAGGTGCCCGAGGCGTCGATCTGGACCTCGGCCCTGGCCACCGCGCGGTTCCTGGACTCGCAGCGGCCGGGCGGGTCGGCGTTCGTGATCGGCGAGGCGGGCCTGACCACCGCGCTGCACGAGATCGGCTACGTGCTGACCGACCGCGAGCCGGACTACGTGGTGCTGGGCGAAACCCGCACGTACAGCTTCACCGCCATCACCAAGGCGATCCGGCTGGTCGAGGAGGGCGCGAAGTTCATCGCGACCAACCCGGACGCCACCGGACCGTCGCGCGAGGGCTCGCTGCCCGCCACCGGCTCGATCGCCGCGCTGATCTCCCGGGCCACCGGCCGCGAGCCCTACTACGTCGGCAAGCCCAACCCGCTGATGATGCGGTCGGCGCTGCGGGCGCTGGGCGCGCACTCGGCGAACACCCTGATGATCGGCGACCGGATGGACACCGACGTGCGCAGCGGCCTGGAGGCGGGCCTGCGCACCATCCTGGTGCTCACCGGCATCTCGGCGACCTCGACGGCCGAGCTGTACCCGTACCGGCCGACCAGGGTGATCGACTCGATCGCGGACCTCGTCGGGCACTCCGCGAACCCGTTCCCGGACGAGCACTGACGCCCCTCATTTACTGTGGTGATCATGGACTTCAACCGGGTGCTGGAGGAGTACGGAGCGGCGTTCACCGAGGCGGTGCGCGGCCGGTCGGCGGAACCCGTGCCCAGCTGTCCCGGGTGGACGGTCGAAGACCTCGTCGCGCACCTGACCGTGGTGCAGGCGTGGTGGACGGAGGTCCTGCTCGCCGGGGGACCGCGTCCGGACGAGGCCGCGGCGCGCGCGGCGGCGGACGTCGGGTCGGACCCGTTCGACAGCTGGCTGCGGGTCAACGCCCGGTACCTGGCCGTGCAGCGGGACAGCGACCCGGACGGGCCTGCCTGGACGTGGTGGAACCCCGGCGAGCTGGGCACGGCCGCCGAGGTCGCGTCCCGCCAGGTGCACGAGGCGGTCGTGCACTGCTGGGACGCGCGGGCGGCGGCGGGGCGGCAGGAGCCGGTGCCCGCCGCCATCGCGGCCGACGGCGTCGACGAGTTCCTGTCCCGGCTGTTGGTCGGCCCGGAGTGGCACGGCGGTCCGGTCGCGGTGGGGTTCCGGGCGACCGACGCGGACCGGACGTGGCTCGTCGCCACCGACGGCACGCGCCCGCCGGCGGTGACGACGGGCGTCGAGCCCACGTCCCTGGTCACCGGCACGGCCGAGGAGCTGTACCTCGTGCTGTGGGGCCGGTTCCCGGTCGAGCGGGCGGTCTTCGCCGGCGACGCGGACGCCGCCCACCGGGTGCTCGACTGGCAGAAGCTGAACTGAACGCGAACGCGGCGTCACGCCGGGTAGCGAAATTGCGTGATCTGTGCGCGGCACGTAGTCGTTCGCTTATGGTCACGGATGTGGAACGACCGCTCTTCGTCGTCGGCGACGTGCACGGGCACCTCGCCGAGCTGACCCGCGCCCTGCACACCTCCGACCTCGTGGACGCGGAGGGGAACTGGCTGGGCAAGGACGCGGAGCTGTGGTTCCTCGGCGATTTCGTGGACCGCGGCCCGGACGGCATCGGCGTGATCGAGTTCGTCATGCGACTGGCCGAGCAGGCGCGGGAGTCCAGCGGCCGGGTCGACGCGCTGATCGGCAACCACGAGGTGCTGCTGCTGGGCATGCACCGGTTCGGCGACGAGAACGTGCCGAACGCGCCGACACCGCGCAGCTTCGCCCGCAGCTGGCTGCTCAACGGCGGCCTGCGCAGCGACCAGGACCGGCTCACCGAGGCCCACATCGAGTGGCTGACCAGCCGGGACGTGGTGCACCTGGTGGACGACCACCTGCTGATGCACTCGGACACCATGGCCTACCTCGAGTACGGCACCGCGCTGCGGGACGTCAACGACGCGGTCCGCGAGGTGCTGCGCGGCGACGAGCTCGACCACTGGTGGGAGTGCTGGCGCAAGATGACCACCCGCTACGCGTTCCGCGGCCCGGACGGTCCGGACGCGGCGGACGAGCTGATGGCGTGCCTGGGCGGCGCGGAGATCGTGCACGGGCACAGCGTGATCGCCGACCAGCTGGGCGTGCCGCCGGAGCAGATCGACGGCCCGCTGCGGTACGCCGACGACAAGGTGCTGGCCATCGACGCCGGCCTGTACAGCGGCGGCCCGTGCCTGGTGGTCGAACTGCGGCGCTAGGGCGCCGGGACGATCTCCTTGCCCAGCGGCATCAGCGACACCGGGATCATCTTGAAGTTCGCGATGCCCAGCGGGATGCCGATGATCGTGACGCACAGCGCGACGCCGCTGACCGCGTGCGCGATCGCGAGCCAGATGCCGGCGACGACGATCCAGATCACGTTGCCGATCACCGACGGCGCGCCCGAGCCCGGCCGGTCCACCACGGTCCGCCCGAACGGCCACAGGGCGTAGTTCGCGATCCGGAACGAGGCGAGGCCCCACGGGATGGTGATGATCAGCACGCAGCAGACGATCCCGGTCACGACGTACCCGACGGCGAGCCAGAAACCGCTCAGCACCAGCCAGATCAGGTTCAGGAGGGTCCTCACGCCCCCATCCTGCCGGCCTCACCCGCCGGCGACGGTCAACCAGACCAGCGCGCCGTTCAGCGCGATCACCGCCGCGGCCACCAGCACCGCCGCGACCGTCGTCGCCCGGTGGTTCGCGTGCGCGCCGAGCACCGACCGCCGCGCGGTCAGCCACACCAGCGGCACCAGCGCGAACGGGATCCCGAACGACAGCACGACCTGCGACAGCACCAGCGCGAGCGTCGGGTCCACGCCCAGCGCGAGCACCACGAGCGCGGGCACGAGTGTGACGAGTCTCCTGGTGGTCAACGGGATCCTCCGGCGCAGCAACCCGTCCAGCACCACCGCGCCGGAGTAGCAGCCGACGGCGGTCGAGGCGAACCCGGACGCCAGCAGTCCGATCGCGAACAGCACCGCGACACCGCCGCCCAACTGCTGCCCGATGGCCGCGTGCACGCCCTCCAGGGTGTCCACGTCGGACCGCCCGCCCAGCGCGGACGCCGCGAGCAGCAGCATCGCCAGGTTCACCGCGCCCGCGAGCACCATCGCGACCACCACGTCCACCCGCGTGGACCGCAGCAGGTGCGGCGCCCGGCCGTGCCGGTCCCGGGTCAGCGCCGAGTGCAGGTACACCGCGTGCGGCATCACGGTCGCGCCGAGCATCCCGGCCGCCAGCAGCACGCTGTCCGGGCCCGCGAACCGCGGCACCAGCCCGCCGACCACCGCGCCGGACGGCGGCGCCACGACGAGCCCGGCCGCGAACCCGATCGCGACCACCAGGAGCAGCCCGGTGATCACCCGCTCGAACGGCCGCTGCCCGCGCCGGTCCTGCACCAGCAGCAGCACCGTCGACACCGCGCCGGTGACCACGCCGCCGAGCAGCAGCGGCAGGCCGAACAGCAGGTTCAGCGCGATCGCGCCGCCCAGCACCTCGGCGAGGTCGGTGGCCATCGCGACCACCTCCGCCTGCGCCCAGTACGCCAGCCGTCCCCGGCGGGGCAGCCGGTCGCGCACCGCCTCGGGCAGCGACTTCCCGGTCACCAGGCCGAGTTTGGCCGACAGGTACTGCACCAGGCCCGCCATCACGTTCGCCGCGACGAGCACCCACACCAGCAGGTACCCGTACCGGGCGCCGGCCGCGGTGTTGGTCGCCACGTTCCCGGGGTCGACGTAGGCGATGGCCGCGACGAACGCCGGTCCGAGCAGCGCCGCGCCCGATCGCACCCGCTCCAGGACCGTCACGGCCGGAGATGTTGCCAGAGACTGGCAACAGGCTCACGCGAGCAGGGCCACCGCGACCGCCACGACCGCCGCCAACCCGTCGCCGCACGGGGTGAGCAGGTGGCTCAGCGCGATCCGGGTCGTGGTCTCGGCGACCAGCCGCACCCGTGCCTCCGGCAGGTCCGGCAGCCGCGGGGCGAGGTGCTCCTGGAGCACGTCGGTGACCAGCAGCAGCACCGGCAACCCCTGCGTGGTCACCATCGGCAGCATGTCGCCGGAGTTCGCCCCGGTCAGCACCGCGCGGGCCATGGGATCGCTGTCCGCCAGGGCGAACACGTACTCGAACGCCTCCCGCAGCCCGCGCGCCGGGTCCGCCTCGGCGGCCAGCCGCACCCGCATCCCGTCGGCGAACTCGGCGGCCTTGTGCAGCGTCACGGCCTGCACGAGCCGGTCCTTGTTGCCGAACTCGTTGTAGACGGTCTGCCTGCTCACCCCGGCCCTCGTGGCGACGTCGGCCATCCGCAGTCCCCGCGCGCCGTGCGACGCGACCAGTCCGGCGGCGGCGTCGAGCAACGACCGGGTGAGTTCCGTCACGGCCACAGCTTGGCACGCGACCGGATCGGTTCCGACCGCCGGGGTTTTAAGGTGGGACCCGTGCCGCCGACCGTGGGATTCGACCTCGACATGACCCTGATCGACCCCCGTCCCGGCATGGCCGCGGTGATGGCCGCGGTGGCCGCGGAGTCCGGCTACCCGCTCGACGGCGAGCACTTCGCGAACAACCTCGGCCCGCCGCTGGACATGGTCTACCGGTCGTTCGGCGTGCCCGAGGAGGACGTGCCCGACCTGGTGGCCCGGTTCCGCGCGCTGTACCCGCGGATCGTGATCCCGGCGACCGTGGCGCTGCCCGGCGCGGCGGAGGCGCTGGCCGCGGTGCGCGACCTCGGCGGCACGACGGTCGTCGTCACCGGCAAGTACCGGGCCAACGCGGCCCTGCACCTGGCCGCGCTCGGCTGGGAGGTGGACCACCTGTTCGGCGAGCTGTGGTCGACCGGCAAGGCCGAGGCGCTCAAGGCGCACGACGCGGCGGTGTACGTGGGCGACCACGTCGGCGACGTGCGCGGCGCGAAGGCCGCGGGCGCGCTGGCGGTCGGCGTGGAGAGCGGGCCGTGCAGCGCGGCCGAACTCCTCGCGGAGGGCGCGGACGTGGTGCTGACGAGCCTGGAGGAGTTCCCCGCGTGGCTGCGGGGGACGTTCAGCGCCGGCGCTTCGAGTCCCGCACCACGCTGAGCACGCCGACGGCGAGCCCGACCGGCGCGAGCAGCCACCCGGCGGCGAACACCCACGGGGGCAGCCCGCCGGAGCCGGCGACGAACATCGCGACGATCGCCACCACGCCGAGCGCGAACAGGACCACCGCGGTCGGCATCAGTTTCGAGGTCGTCATGCGGGTGAGCGTAGTCGCGCGATCGGAGGTGCCTCGGCGGTGGTGTTCTGGATAGTCTGGTGGGACGCGTCCTGGGCACGCCCCGGGGCGCGTTCGTCGTGATTTCCGAAGGATTGGTGAGGCGAAGTGCCGACCGGCAAGGTCAAGTGGTACGACTCGGAGAAGGGCTTCGGCTTCGTCACGCAGGACGGTGGCGAGGACGTCTACGTGCGCAAGTCCGCACTTCCCCCGGGTGTCGAGGGCCTCAAAGCCGGTCAGCGGATCGAGTTCGGCATGGCCGAGGGCAGGCGGGGTCCCCAGGCCCTGTCGGTCCGGCTGATCGACCCGGCCCCGTCCGTGGCCGAGGCGCGTCGTCGCCCGGCCGAGGAACTGCACGGCCTGGTCGAGGACATGATCAAGCTGCTCGAGCTGAAGGTCCAACCCGACCTGCGCCGCGGGCGCTACCCGGACCGCAGAAACACGAAGCTGGTCGCCGAGGTCGTCCGCGCCGTGGCCAGGGAACTGGACCCGTAGGACCGGAAGTGGCGGTGGGCTCGCGGACCGCGGGCCCACCCGCGCCGGAGCGCTAACCGGCGTTGAGCACCCAGATGCCGCGCGCCACGAAGTCGACGCCGTCGCCGTTGCTCTCGATGCGGGTGCCGAACTGCTGCACCTCGACCCGGACCACCTGGTCGGACTTGCCCGGCAGGGTCAGCGTGTAGGCGTGCTTCACCTCCGCCGGGGTGAACACCGGCGAGCGCATGACCTGCTGCCTGCCCTCGGAGGCGTACAGCACGTTCACCGCCCACGCGGAGTCCGCGACGTCGCCGGGCACCGAGATCTGCACCGGGTAGCCCGGGCGGACCGCCAGCGTGGTCTCGGCGGCGGCGTCCTCGGCGCAGTTCTCCGACTTCACGTCGCAGTACAGGGTCGGTGTCGCGTCGACGGCGTGACCGTCGGCGTAGAAGGTCACCGCCGGTGGGGCGGGCGCGGAACAGCCGGCCAACAGCAGGACCAGCACGGGCAGCAGGCGGCGCACGGACAGCGAGCCTACGTGGTCACCGCGGAGGCCCGGAGGGGGCGGTCGCCGCCGAGGCCCGGTATCAGCGAACCGCCGCGCGCGGTCATGATCGTCTGGGTCAGGCCGAGCGCCAGCAGCGCCGACAGCACGGTGAACCCGATCCAGTACTCGGTGGGCAGCAGCACGCCGATCGCGCCGCCGAACACCCAGCCCAGCTGGAGGATCGTCTCCGACCGGCCGAACGCCGACGCCCGCGACTCCTCGGGCAGGTCGTCCTGGATCACCGCGTCCAGCGACACCTTGGCCAGCGCCGACGCGGTCGCGCCGACCAGCCCGACCGCGGCCGCCGTCGCGAGGCCCGGCAGCACCGCCGCCAGCACGCACGACGCGAGCGCGCCGATCAGGCAGCCGAACACGACCTGGTCCGGCGACCCGAAGTGCAGCCGCGCGCCGACCACGTTCCCGAGGAAGCTGCCGACACCCGCCGCGGCCGCGATCACGCCCAGCAGCAGCAGTTGCAGCACCGGCTCGCCCTCGGTCTGCGCGCGCACCACGAACGCCGCGAACAGCATCAGGAACCCGGTCAGCATCCGGATCGAGCCGTTGGCCCACAGCGACACCACCACCGTGCGACCCAGCGGCTGCCTCGCCCGCTTCGGCCGTGCCCGCAGCGACGTCGGCACCTCGCCCTCGGTGACCTCGACCCACGCCGGGATCCGCAGGCACAACCACCCGTTGACCAGGCACAGCACCGCGGTGAACCACAGCGCGCCGGGCGAGCCGAACAGGTTGGCGAACCCGGCCGCGACCGCGCCGAACACCCCGCCCGCGGCCAGCCCGAACACCGTCATCCGGGCGTTGGTCCTGGACAGCGTGATCTCCCGCGGCAGCACGCGCGGGGTGATCGCGGACTTGAGCACGGTGAACGACTTGGACAGCACCATCGAGCCCAGCGCCGCCGGGTACAGGCCCCAGTTGTCGAAGTTCACCGCCATCACGATCGACAGCACCACCCGCAGCACGCACGAGGCGGCGAGCGCCCACCGCCTGCCGTGCTGGATGCGGTCCAGCGCCGGCCCGATCACCGGCGCGACCAGCGCGAACGGCGCGACCGTGATCAACAGGTAGAGCGCGACCTTGCTCTTGCTCTCCCCGGTGGCCGCGGAGAAGAACAGCGTGTTCGCCAGCGCGACGGCCATCGCGGCGTCGGCCGCGTAGTTCATCATCACCGAGTAGGTCAGCGACGACAGGCCGGACTGCTTGGCGCCGTCGGCGTGCGCGGCCCGCTTGAACGCCGTCACCGCCTGGCCGCCCAGCTGCCTCGTCCGGTACAGCGCGACCCGGGTCACGGTGAGCTTGCGGGGCATCGACGGCGCGGCCGTGTGGGGCAACGGCGTGGTCTGCTTGGGCGGCACCCGCACGGGGCCGGTCGGGGCCTCGTCGGCGCGCGGACGGGCGCGCGGCCGGTACTCGTCGTCCTCCCACGGGTACCGCCGCGACTGGTCATCCGGCCGAGGGGGCGTCACCCCCCAATCCTGCCTCACCAGGCCACGCCTGTCTCAGACATTGCTCCCGGTGAGCACGGTCGCGAGGGTTTCACCCGGAAGGTCGTGCGCGGCGATGCCGGCCAGCCCGACCGCGCCCGCCGGCTCCAGCACCAGCCCCAACACCCGGTGCGCGAGCGCGGCCGCGGCCCGGATCGCGTCGTCGTCCACCAGCACCACGTCGTCCACGAGTGCACGCAATCGGGGGACGGCCTCGGGCACCGGGGTGCGCACCGCGATGCCGTCGGCGATGGTGTCCACCGGCCCGTCGCCGACCGGCTCGCCCCGCCACGCCCTGGCCACCGCGGGCGCGCCGGCCGCGCACACCCCCACCACCCGGGTGGTCGGCGAGTGCTCCCGCAGCCACCGGGCCACGCCGGTGATCAGCGCGCCGTCGCCGACCGGCAGCACGACCGCGTCCAGCGCCACCCCGGCGCGCAGCAGCTCGACGCCGATCGTGCCCGCGCCCTCGGTGATCGCCACGTCCCGACCGTCCTCCACGAACCGCGCGCCGGTCGCCTCGGCGTGCGCCCGGGCCGCCGCCTTGGCCGCGGAGAAGTCGCCGGGCACCTCGACCACGGTCGCGCCGAACGCCCGCATCCGGGTGATCTTGTCCGGCACCGCGGCCGTCGACACGAACACCTCGACCGGCACGTCGCGGCCGCGGGCCGCGTAGGCGATCGCCTGGCCGAAGTTGCCCGCCGACGCGCACACCAGCCGCGTACCGGCCGCGACCGCGCCGAGCAGGTGGTCCGCGCCGCGGCCCTTGAAGCTGCGCAACGGGTTCGCGGTCTCCACCTTCACCAGCACCCGCCTGCCCAGCGCCGCGCACAGCTGCTCGTCGAAGTACTGCGGGGTGTCCCGGAAGACCGGGTCGATCGCCGTCGCGGCGCGGGCGATGTTCGCCAAGCTGATGTCCACGACCGCCACGGTAGGACCTCAGGCCGGGACGAACCGGACCCGGAACACCGTCGGCCAGTTCTTGCCGGTCACCAGGAACTCCTCCGAGCCGGGCACCGCGGCGATCCCGTTGAGCACGTCGGTCGCCGGCACCCCCGCGGGCCGCAGCGACGACAGGTCCGCGCTCGCGGTCACCCGACCCGACGCGGGATCGATCCGGACGATCTCGTCGGTCTGCCACACGTTCGCCCACACCTGCCCGCCGACGCACTCCAGCTCGTTGAGCTGCGTCACCGGCGTGCCGTCGCGCGTGACGTCGACCGAGCCGGTGGCCTCGAACGTGGTGGTGTCGCGGAAGGTCAACCGCGCCGACCCGTCGCTCATCACCAGCCGCGCGTCGTCGTGGCACAGGCCCCAGCCCTCGCCCCGGTAGGTGACCCGCCTCACCTCGGCCAGCGACGCGCGGTCCCGCTCGAACGCGATCCCGTCCCGCCAGGTCAGCTGCCAGACCCGGTCGCCGACCACGGTGACGCCCTCGCCGAACAGCGGCGCGGGCAGGTCCACCCGCCGCCGCACGGCGCCGGTCGCCGGGTCGACCGCGCGCAGCGACGACTGCCCCTCCAGGCCGGTGCCCTCGTAGAGCACCCCGTCGTGGAGTTCCAGCCCCTCGGTGAACGCCGTCGGGTCGTGCGGCGCGCTGCCCACCACCTCCGGGCGCAGCGCGGTCGCCGACGGGGACGCCGGCGGGGGAGCCGGGTCGCCCGCGCAGGCCGACAGGACGAGGAGCGGCACCATCGCGAACACGCGCACGTCCGAAAGGGTGGCACGTGTGCGCGCGGTCGGGTGGACGTGCGGCACAATCCATCCCGTGACCGCAACGCCGACCCAGCAGCCCCAGCCCGTGCTCGCGGACCCCGCGGCCGTCCAGCTCGCGCGTGCCGCCGCGCAGCAGGAAGCAGGCCAGGAACCCGTGGGCGACCACGTGGGAGTGCGTGCCGAGGACGACGCTTCGGTCACCCACCTGTTCCTCGCCGACCACGCGGGCTACCGCGGCTGGAACTGGGCCGTGACGCTCGCGTTCGCGGGCGAGGGCACGGCGCCCTCGGTGAGCGAGGTCGTGCTGCTGCCCGGTGACGACGCGCTCGTCGCGCCCGACTGGGTGCCCTGGCACGAGCGGGTCCGCGCGGGCGACCTCGGCGTCGGCGACCTGCTGCCCGCGCCCGCCGACGACCCGCGGCTGGTGCCCGGCTACGCGGGCTCCGACGATCCGGCGGTCGAGGAGGTCGCGCTGGAGATCGGGCTCGGCCGGGTGCGCGTGCTGTCCCGCGAGGGCGTGCTCGACGCGGCGCACCGGTGGCACGGCGGCGACTTCGGCCCGCGCAGCGACATGGCCCGCAGCGCGCCCGCCCGGTGTGGCACCTGCGGCTTCTACCTCCGCGTCGCGGGCTCGCTCGGCGCGGCGTTCGGCGTGTGCGGCAACGAGATGACGCCCGCCGACGGGCACGTGGTGCACGTCGAGTACGGCTGCGGCGCGCACTCGGAGGTCGCGATCGAGGGCGGTTCGGCGGTGCCCGTCGCGGACGTGGTCTACGACGACGCGCAACTCGACGTCGAGGCGAACGAGGTCTCCGTGCCCGCGGCGTCCGCGGCCGGTCCCGCAGAGTGAGCCGGGACCCGTTCGGTACCGAGGTCCTGCGGGAGTCGGTGCTCGCCGCGTGGCGCGGTTCGCCCACCCGGTTCCGCGAGGACGCCAACGCCGAGGAGGACCTGCGGCTCGGCGGGTACCGCGACCGGCTGCTGGTCGAGCTGGCCCAGAACGCCTCGGACGCGGCGGGCGCCGAGCCCGGCGTGCTGCGGGTGTCCCTTGTGGACGGTGAGCTGCGGGCCGCGAACACCGGCGCGCCGCTGACCGCGGACGGTGTCGCGGCGCTGGCGTCGCTGCGCGCGTCGGCCAAGTCCGCCGACACGGTCGGCCAGTTCGGCGTCGGCTTCGCGGCCGTGCTGGCGGTGACCGACGCGCCGCGCGTGGTCTCCACCTCCGGCGGCGTGCTGTTCTCCGCGTCCCGCACCCGGTCCCTGGTGCCGGAACTGGCCGCCGAGCGCGGTGGCGACGTGCCGGTGCTGCGCCTGGTGTGGCCGACCGACGAGGCCGACCTGCCCGCCGGGTTCGACACCGAGGTGCGGCTGCCGCTGAAGGTCGACGGCGCGGCCCTGCTGGCCGAGTTCGCCGACCAGGTGCCCGACCTGCTGCTGGCCCTGCCCGGGCTGCGCCGCGTCGAGGTCGGCGACCAGGTGTGGGAACGCGCCGTCGACGGCGACGTGGTGGTGCTGACCGGTCCGGGCGGCGAGCACCGGTGGCTGGTCCGCCGGACCTCCGGCGAGCTGCCCGCGGCACTGGTGCAGGGCGTCGAGTCCCGTCCACAGTGGACGGTGTGTTGGGCGTACCCGCTGGACGGTCCGCTGACCGGCGACGTGCTGCACGCGCCGACGCCGACCGACGAGAAGCTGTCCCTGCCCGCGCGGCTGATCGCGACGCTGCCCGTCGAGCCGTCCCGGCGCCGGGTGCTGGTCGGGCCCGCCGCGTCGTACGTGCTGGAGCGGGCCTGCGCGGCCTACCCCGAGCTGGTGACCGGGCTGCCCGCCGTGGAGCGGACCTCCCTGGTGCCGCTGCCCGGGTTCCCGCTGTCCGAAGTGGACGATCGACTGCGGGCCGGCGTGCTGGCCGCGCTGCGGTCCGCCTCCTGGCTGCCGATGGCCTCGGGCGACTGGGCCTCGCCGGTCGGCGCGCGGGTGCTCGACGCGCCGGTCGAGGAGCTGGTCGAGCTGCTGGAGGACGTGGTGCCCGGTCTGCTCGACTACGAGCTGACCCTGCCCGCGCACGCGAAGGCGTTGGCGGCGCTGGAAGTTCCCCGGATGACGGTGTCCGAGGTGGTGACGTCGCTGGCCGGCGTCGGCGGCGACCCGTCGTGGTGGCGCGAGGTGTACGCGGCGCTGGAGCCGTTGGCGGACGTGGACTCCTCGGCGCGCGAGGAGATGGGCTCGCTGCCCGTGCCGCTGGCCGACGGCCGGCTGGTGAGCAGCCCGCGCGGGGTGTACCTGGCCGCGTCGGTGGACTTCCCGGGGTTGCGGATCGCGCACCCCGAGGCGGCGCACCCGCTGCTGCTGCGGCTGGGCGCGGTCGAGGCCGGTCCGGGTGAGCTGCTGGACTCCGACGCGGTGCGCGAGGCCGTCCGGCACAGCCTGGACGACCCGTCGGTCGACGGCGCGGAGCTGGCCGCGTCGGTGCTGGAACTGGTGTCCCGCGCGGGTTCCCGGCCGTGGCTCGGCGCGTTGGCGCTGCCCGACTCCGCCGGCGAGTGGCGGCGCGCCGACGAGCTGGCGCTGCCGGACTCGGCGCTGCTGACCGTGCTGGAGCCGGACGCGCCGGTCGGGGTGCTGTCGTCGTCGTTCGCCTCGGCGTGGCCGCGGTCGGTGCTGGTCGACGTCGGCGTGATCGACGGGTTCACCGTGGTGGTGGACGACGCGCCGACCGAGCCGGACCACGACCTCGCCGACGAGGGCTACTGGTGGGACGCGGCCGAGGTGCCGCCCTCGCGGGTGGTCGGCATCCGGGACCTGGACCTCGTGGCCCGGGACCGGTGGCCGGCGGCGCTCGCGATGATGGCCTCCTCGCCGGAGGTGTGGCGCGCGGTGACCGAGCCGGACGGGTACACGTCCTGGTGGCTCGCGCGGTACGCGACGGTCGAGGGCGTGCCGCTGGGCGCGTGGCGGCTGCCGTCGGCGACGGACCTCGAGGGCCTCTACGACGTGGTGCCGGACGTGGGGTTGGAGCCGCACGTGCTGGCCGCGTGCGGGGTGCGGACCGAGTTGTCGGTGCTGGACGAGGAGGACGTGGCCGACCTGCTGGCCCGGCTCGGCTCGTCCCGGCCGCTGTCCGACGCGCTGGTGCTCCGGGTGCACGCCGCGGTGGCCGAGGTGGCCGACCAGGTGAACGTGGAACCACCCGACCGGGTGAGGGTGCTGACCGGCGAGGCCGTGCCGGCGGACGACGTGGTGGTGCTGGACCGGCCGTGGCTGCTGGGCGTGCTGCCCGCGTCGGCCGTGCTGGCGTCCTCGGGCGCGGCCTCCGACCTGGCCGAACTGCTGGCCCTGCCGCTCGCCTCGGAGGAGGTGGCGGGCGAGGTGGTCGGCGAGGGCGACGACGTGGTCTGGTCCGAGCTGGGCGCGGTGCGGCTGGCGTGCGACCTGCTGGGCGTCGACCTGCCGCCGGGCACCGTGGTCGTGCACGACGTGCTGGAGGTGGACTCCGACGACGAGACCCACGAGGTCTCGTGGTGGGTCGCCGAGGACGTCGTCCACGCCGCGGACACCCCGGAGGGCCTGGCCCGCGCCCTGGCCTGGACGACCGACCGCTGGCCGGACCGCCACACCTTCGCGGCCCTGATCACCGACCCGACCCCGACGGTGCTGCTGGCCTGACGACCGGCTTCGCCCACCGACCTGCCCGCGCTCGCGCCGCCGGTCCGACCGCCGGCGGGTGTGCCCACCGACCTGCCGGCGCTCGCGCCGCCGGGGTCGGAGGGGGCGGCGGGCCGAATGCCGACCTGCCGGTGCTCGCGCTGCCGGGTTGGCGGACTGCGGGCCGAACTGCAACCTGCCGGTGCCCGTGCCGTGGGGTTGGCGGACTGCGGGCCGAACTGCGACCTGTCGGTGCCCGCGCTGCCGAGTCGGCGGACTGCGGGCCGAACCCCGACCTGCCGGCGCTCGCGCTGCCGGGTCGAGGTGCTGCGGGCCGGACCCGACCTGCCCGTGTGGCTTGCTCGCCCTCGCGGACCGGGCGCCGATCCGCCCGTGCGGTCGGCCTGGTCGTCGCGGCTCACCCACTCGGCCTGCTCGACCGCGCGACTCCGGACTCCGGCCTGCGGGTGCGTGGCCTCCGGCCCCCGAGTCCATTTTCCCACAGGGCACCGACAGTTTCGGCGGGTCGACCGCCGTGGGCGTCCCGGGTTCCCCGCTCCGGCATCCCGAACCCGCGTCCACCCCGTACCGGATCCGCGGCCGAACCCCGCGGCCCGAACCCGCGGCCGAACCTCTGCCCGAACCCGCGTGGCTCCCGGCAGACCGGGTCAGTCGGTGAGGCCCTGCTGGGCGGTTTTGGAGCCGCGGCGGGAGGCGGCCTGTTGCCAGCGGAAGATCGAGTAGCCGATCAGGCCCAGGAGGCCGCCGGCGAGGGTGGTGAACAGCAGGGTCGTGTCGTCCCGTGCGAACACGAGGACGACCAGGAAGGCTGCGAACCACAGCGCCGTGCCGCCCACGATGGCCGGGACCGGGTCGGTCAGGGTCTTCGGTAGGGGCGGCGGGGGCGGTAGGTGGGGCTGTTCCGGCACGTCGGCAGGCTACCCGGCGGTGGGCGGGACGGTCGCGTCGAACCACGAGGAGAGGGAGAGGGCATGGCCACCGGCACACCGTCGCGGTCGGGCGTCGACGGGTTCTTCCGGATTTCCGAGCGCGGGTCGTCCGTGGCTCGCGAGGTGCGGGGCGGGCTCGTCACGTTCGTGACCATGGCCTACATCGTGGTGCTGAACCCGCTGATCATCGGCAGTTTCGCGGCCGACGACGCGGGCGCCAAGAAGGACGTGCTCGGCGGGATCCTGCCGGTGGACCAGGTCGCCGCCGTCACGGCGCTGGTCGCGGGCGTCATGACGATCCTGTTCGGACTCGTGGCGAACTACCCGTTCGCCCTCGCCACCGGCCTGGGCATCAACTCGTTCCTCGCGGTCACCATCGCGCCGCAGATGACGTGGCCGGAGGCCATGGGCCTGGTCGTGGTCAACGGGTTGGTCGTACTGCTGCTCGTGGTCACGGGTGTCCGCACCGCCGTGTTCAACGCGGTGCCGAGCGAGCTCAAGGCCGCCATCGCGGTCGGCATCGGGTTGTTCATCTGCTTCATCGGCCTGGTCGACGCGGGTTTCGTGCGCCGCGTGCCGGACGCCGCGAAGACCACCGTCCCGGTCGGACTGGGCATCGGCGGCTCGATCGCGTCCTGGCCCACGTTCGTGTTCGTGGTCGGCCTGGTGCTGCTCGGCGTGCTCGTCGCACGGCGGGTCAAGGGCGCGATCCTGATCGGCGTGCTGGCGACGACCGTGCTGGCGATCGTGGTCGAGGCGATCGCGAAGGTCGGCCCGTCGAAGGGGGTGGACCCCGGCGGGTGGAACCTCGGCTACCCGGCGCTGCCCGAGCACGTCCTCGGCCTGCCCGACCTCTCGCTGCTGGGCGAGGTGTCGTTCGGCGCCTGGACGCGGGTGCCGGCGCTCACCGCCGCGCTGCTCGTGTTCACCCTGGTGCTCACGGACTTCTTCGACACCGTCGGCACCATGACCGGCCTGGGCAAGGAGGCGGGGTTGATCGGCGCGGACGGCCAACTGCCCGGCGTCGGCAAGGCCCTGTTCGTGGACGGCGTCGGCGCGATCGCGGGCGGCGCGGCCTCGGCGTCGTCCAACACGGTGTTCGTGGAGTCCGCGTCCGGCATCGCCGAGGGCGCGCGCACGGGATTGGCCAACGTCGTCACCGGCCTGCTGTTCCTCGCGGCCATGTTCCTCACGCCGCTCTACCAGGTGGTGCCGGTCGAGGCCGCCGCGCCGGCGCTGGTGGTGGTCGGCGCGCTGATGATCGTCCAGGTCCGGGAGATCGACTTCACCGACTTCTCGATCGGGCTTCCCGCGTTCCTCACGATCGTGGTCATGCCGTTCACCTACTCGATCGCCAACGGCATCGGCGCGGGCTTCGTGAGCTACGTGGTGCTGCGCGCGCTCACCGGCCGGGCGCGCGGTGTGCACCCGCTGATGTGGGTGGTGGCGGCGGCGTTCGTCGTGTACTTCGCGATCGGCCCGATCCGGGCGCTGTTCGGGTAGTCGACTTCACACGAACGCCCGATCATATCGTGAGGTATGCTAACCATGTGGCGGAGAACGAGGCGGAGCAGGCGTTGGCGAGCCGGTTGCGGCTGGCCGTCGTCCGGCTGAACCGCAGGCTCCGCGCGCAGCGGATCCACTCCACGATCTCGCTCACCCAGGTGTCCGCGCTGTCCACGCTGCACAAGTGCGGACCGCTGACGCCGGGCGAGCTGGCCGCCAGGGAAGGCGTCCAGCCCCCGTCGATGACCAGGGTGATCTCGGCGCTGGAGGAGTACGGCTACGCGACCAGGCGCCCGCACCCCACCGACGGCCGGCAGGCCATCGTGGAGCTGAGCGACGCCGGGTTGAGCTACATCAACGAAGAGGTGTCGGCCCGCGAGGCCTGGCTGGACGAGCGGTTGGCCGAGCTGACACCGGAGGAACGGGGCGTGCTCTCGCGCGCCTCGGAGATAATCGACAGGATGGCGGGGCAGTAACACGGTGCCGGCGTACGCGGGTGGTGGAGAGGCCGATCGGCTCGATCGCACTACAGCGCTACCCCCGCCGAAACCGGAGCGCTCCGGCATGTTCGGCTCGCTCCGGGTCCGCAACTACCGCCTCTACGCCTCCGGCCAGGTCGTCTCGCTGGTCGGCCTGTGGATGCAGCGGGTGGCGCAGGACTGGCTGGTCCTGGAGCTCTCCGACGGCTCGCCCGTCGCGCTCGGCGTCGCCGCGGCCCTCCAGTTCGCGCCCACGCTGTTCCTGTCGCTGTGGGCGGGCGTGCTCGCCGACCGGATGGACAAGCGCAGGCTGCTGCTCGTCCTGGAGACCGGGCTCGGGCTGTGCGCGCTGGTGCTCGGCCTGCTCGACGTCACCGGCGTCGCCGAGCTGTGGCACGTCTACCTGCTGTGCTTCCTGCTCGGCGCGGTCGCGGCCGTGGAGACGCCGGTGCGCCAGTCGTTCGTGGTCGAGATGGTGGGCCGCGACCAGCTGACCAACGCCGTGGCGCTGAACTCGATGACGTTCAACCTCGCCCGGATGGTCGGACCGGCGGTGGCCGGCGGCATGATCGTGTGGCTGGGCAGCACCGGCTGGGTGTTCCTGGTCAACGCGGTCAGCTTCGCCGCGGTCATCCTCGGCCTGGTGCTGATGAACCCCGCCGCGCTGCACCGGGGCGAGCCCGTGCCCCGGGAGAAGGGGCAGCTGCGCGAGGGCCTGCGGTACGTGCGCAAGCGCCCGGACCTGGTGATCCTGCTCTGCCTGGTGTTCTTCATCAGCACGTTCGGGCTGAACTTCTACGTCACGCTGGCCGTGCTGGCGCGCAACACGTTCCACGGCGAGGCCGACGCCTACGGGCTGCTGTCCACCATGATCGCGATCGGCACGCTGGCCGGCGCCACGCTGGCCGCCCGCCGCAGCGCCAAGGGCAGACCGCGGCTGCGGCTGCTGATCTTCGGCGCCCTCGGGTTCGGGGTGCTGGAGATCGTGGCCGGGCTGATGCCGTCGATCTGGCTGGTCGGGGTGGTGCTGATCCCGGTGGGCATCGCGATGATGACCTTCACGACCACCGCCAACGCGACCGTGCAGCTGGCCGTGACACCGGCCATGCGCGGCCGGGTGATGGGCCTGTACATGCTGGTCTTCCTGGGCGGCAACCCGCTCGGCGGTCCGGTGATGGGCTGGCTCGCCGAGCACTTCACCGCACGCGCGCCGCTGGTCGCGGGCGGGGTGGTGTCCATCGTGGCGGCGCTGGTCGGCGGGTTCGTGCTGGCCAGGCGCGGCGGGTTCGCACTGCCGACCTACCGCCTCGGTCTGCGCAAGCGGGTGCGCTGACCCGCAGAATCGACCCCGTGGTCATCGCGACGGACTGGGTCCGGCTGCTGGTCGTGTGCGTGCTGTTCACCGTCGTGGCGGGCGCGGTGGTGCGGTGGGGCGGGTTGAGTTCGCCGACACCGGTCGTCCGGGCCGCGCTGCGGGCCGCACTGCAACTCGCCCTGGTCTCCGCGGTGATCACCGCGGTGCTCGCGTCCCTCCCGTCGACGGTGGCGTTCCTGCTGCTCATGGCCGGTGTCGCGACCGGAACGTCGGCCGCCCGCACGAAGACCGGCCGGCGCGGAGCGTGGGTCGGCGCGGCGATCCTGGCGGGCACGGCGCCCGCCCTGGCCGTGCTGGTGCTGACCGGGTCGGTGCCGGTCACGGGCATCGCGCTGGTGCCGGTGGGCGGGATCCTGATCGGCGGCGCGATGACCGCGACCACGCTGTCCGTGCGCCGCGTCCTGGACACCCTGCACAGCCGGCACGGCGAGTACGAGGCCGCGCTCGCGCTCGGGTTCGCCGAGGACGTGGCGGTCCGGGAGCTGGTGCGGGCGCCCGCGGCCGAGGCGCTGCTGCCCGCGCTGGACCAGACCCGCACGGTCGGGCTGGTCACGCTGCCGGGCGCGTTCGTCGGGATGCTGCTGGGCGGCGCGCCGGTGTGGCAGGCGGGGGCGCTGCAACTGGTCGTGCTGCTGGGGTTGCTCGCGGTGGAGGCGGTCGCGATCGTGGTGGTCGTGGAACTCGTCGCCCGCGGTTTCGTCCGCCGCCCTTCCCAAGGAGGCGAGCTTAGGCTAACCTAAGTCTCGTCGCTTCGTGGTGGGAGCGGCAGTCAGTTCGGGAACAGACGAGGCCCCGCCTCCCGGTCGTACCGCCGGGTGTCGGGGCCTCGTCGTGTCCGGTGGCCGGAAGCTTGTCGGAGCATCCACCACCGAGTCCTGAAGGGTTACCGCGCGGGCAGCTGGAGCCCGTTCTGCCCGGCGCGCGCCGCCTCGAAGCGGGCGTTCACGTCGGTCCAGTCCACGACGTTCCACAGGGCGGAGATGTAGTCCGCCTTGAGGTTGCGGTACTGGAGGTAGTACGCGTGCTCCCAGATGTCGAAGACCAGCAGCGGCGTGGTCGCGATCGACAGGTTGGAGTGGTGGTCCTTGAGCTGCTGGGTGATCAGCCGCTGACCCACCGGCTCCCACGCGAGCACGCCCCAGCCCGAGCCCTGGATCGTGGACGACGCGGCGGTCAGCTGCGCGCGGAACTTGTCGAACGAGCCGAAGTGCTCGTCCACCGCCGCGGCCAGCTCGCCGACTGGCTTGTCGCCGCCGTTCGGGGACAGGTTCTTCCACCACACCTGGTGCAGCGCGTGACCCGCCAGGTGGAACGCCAGCGTCGTCTCCAGGCCCACGATCGACCCGAACGAGTCCTTGTCGCGCGCCTCGGCGATCTGCTCGATCGTGTCGTTGGCGCCCTTGACGTAGGCCGCGTGGTGCTTGCTGTGGTGCAGCTCGTTGATCTCGCCGATGATCGCCGGCTCCAGGTCGGCGTAGTCGTAGTCGAGGTCCGGCAGCACGTACTGGCCCATGGCGTTCTCCTCGTTGCAAGCCTCTGGTAGTTGCAACTTACTGGCAGGTGGGTGACGCGGAAACCCGGGTGCCGATCACCGAGGTTTTTGTCACCATCGGGAATGTGCTGACCGCTCGCGGAATTTCGCTCTCGTTCGGCCGCAGGCTCGTGCTCGCGGCCGTGGACCTCGACGTTTCCCCTGGTGAGCGGGTGGGCCTGGTCGCGCCGAACGGGGTCGGCAAGTCGACCCTGCTGCGCGTGCTCGCCGGGGTGCTGCCACCGGACGAGGGCACGGTCTCGGTGCGTGGGAGCACCGCGTTCCTCACCCAGGAGACGGACGTCCGGCAGGGCGAGTCGGTGCGCGGGCACCTGCTGCGCCGCACCGGCGTGGCCGCGGCGGTCGAGCGGTTCGACCGGGCCGTCGAGGACCTGGCGTCCGGCGGGCCCGGCGCCGAGGACCGCTACGCCACCGCGTTCGAGGAGTGGACGGCGGCCGGCGCGGCGGACTTCGAGGAGCGCGCGGACGCGGTGTGCGACCGGCTCGGACTGCCCGCCGACCTGCTGGACCGGCGCGGCGCGGACGAGCTGTCCGGCGGCCAGTCGGCCCGGCTGCGGTTGGCGTCGGTGCTGCTGACGCGCGCCGACGTGCTGCTGCTGGACGAGCCGACCAACGACCTCGACCTGGCCGGGCTCGCGCTGCTGGAGGCGCACGTGACGGCGAGCCCGGCGGCGGTCGTGCTGGTCAGCCACGACCGCGAGTTCCTGGCCCGCACGACCACCGCGATCGCCGAGCTGGACGAGTTCACCCACGCGGTCACCGTGTTCGGCGGCGGCTGGGACGCCTACGTCGCCGAGCGCGAGGTGGCGGGCCGGCAGGCCCGCGAGGCGTACGAAACCTATGCCGCGAAACGGGATTCGCTCGTCGCCCGGTCCCGGCGGACCCGCGAGTGGTCGCGCGCGGGCGTGCGGCGCAACGCGAAGTCCGACGAGCCGGACAAGTCGATCAAGGCCTGGCGCAAGCAGGGCGCCGAGAACACCGCGACCCGGGCGTCCACTGTGGACCGTCAGTTGGAGCGGCTGGAGGAGGTCGAGGAACCGCGCGAGGCGTGGGAGCTGCGGCTCACCCTGCCCTCGGCCGGACGGGGCAGTCGGATCGCCTTCACGCTGCGGGACGCGGTGGTGCGCCGGGGCGACGTCACGCTGGGCCCGGTGAGCCTGACCGTCGGCGCGGGCGAGCGGTGGCGGCTGACCGGTCCGAACGGGTCCGGCAAGTCGACCCTGCTCGGCGCGCTGCTCGGCGAACTGCCGCTGGAGTCGGGAACCCGCACCGAGGGCTCGTCCGTCGTGGTGGGACGGGTCGACCAGATCCGGGCCGACTTCGCGGTCGACGCGAGCCCGCTGGAGGTCGTCACCGCCGCCACCGGGTTGTCCGACGTCGACGCGCGCACGCTCCTGGCCAAGTTCCGGGTCGGGTCGGACGCCGTGCTGCGACCTGCGCGGACGCTGTCGCCGGGAGAGCGGACGCGCGCGGGCCTCGCGGTGCTTCAGGCGCGCGGCACCACGTGCCTGGTGCTGGACGAGCCGACCAACCACCTGGACGTGGCGGCGATCGAACAGCTCGAGCAGGCCCTGGAGACCTACGAGGGCACCCTGCTGCTGGTCACCCACGACCGCCGGCTCGCCGACGCGGTGGGGGTGGACCACGCGCTGGACGTGACGACCCTGGCAAGATAGGTCCATGGGCACCGAGGAGGACTGGCCGGTCGAGCAGACGTGGTCGCTGCGCAACACCCACTGGCACGCCTACGTCGAGCACACGTCGCTGGACCACGCCTCCCCGCGCGCCGAACGCCTGGAACGGACCCCGGAAGAGGTCCTGACCACCCCGGCCGAGGTGGCCGCGTGGCTGGAGGTCAACCTCCGCAGCGCCACCAAGCCGGAGGAGGCGGGCAAGAAGCGGACCAAGGACGACCGCGACTTCTCCGACTCCAACCGCGTGCACACGTCGTTGGCGTCGGCGGGGGAGAGCATCTACACCGGGGTGAAGGGCATGCTGACCCTCGCGGTGGAGGCGGTGACGCCGGAGGAGTGCCGCAGCAGCCACGACGGCGCCGACGTGGCCCCCCTGAAGGCCGGTCGGCGCCGCTAGGCCGCCGCTACTCCACGGGCCAGGTGTGCCCCGGCTCGCCGGTGTGCATCAACTCCAGGTAGCGGGCGAGCATCTCCGCGAGGGCCGCGTCCCGCGACAGGCCCTTGGACTCCAGCAGCAGCACCGTTTCGCGCTGCCACACCGACCCGGTGCGGCGGGCGAGGCAGCGGGCCTCGATGACGCCCAGGTACCGGTCGCGCGCGGACGACGAGACGCCGCACGCCTCCAAACCCTCGTGCGCCAACGGGAGCAGCCGCCGCAGCACGAGTTCGTCCGGCGGGATCCAGCCGATGCCCGGCCAGTACAGCTGGGCGCCCATCCCGTGCCGGGAGCCCGCGTACAGGTTCTCCTCCGCCGCCTGGAACGACATCTGCGTCCACAGTGGACGGTCGAGGGTGGTGAGCGCCCGCTGCGCGCCGTAGAAGAACGCCGCGTTCGCCATCATGTCGAGCACCGTCGGCCCGGCCGGCAGCACCCGGTTCTCCACCCGCAGGTGCGGCACCCCGTCCACCACGTCGTACACCGGGCGGTTCCAGCGCCACACCGTCCCGTTGTGCAGGCGCAATTCCTCGAGCGACGGCGTGCCGCCCGCGCCCAGCACGTCCAACGGGTCCTCGTCGCCGGTTTCCGGCAGCAGCGCGGGGAAGTAGCGCACGTTCTCCTCGAACAGGTCGAAGATCGAGGTGATCCACCGCTCGCCGAACCACACCCGCGGCCGGACGCCCTGGTTCTTCAGCTCCTGCGGCCGGGTGTCGGTCGCCTGGAGGAACAGCGGCACGCGGGTCTCGTGCCACAGCGCGCGTCCCAGCAGGAACGGCGAGTTGGCCGCGATCGCCACCTGCACGCCGGCCAGCGCCTGCGCCACGTTCCAGTGCGAGGCGAAGTCCTCCGGCGCGACCTGGAGGTGCAGCTGGACCGACGTGCACGCGGCCTCGGGCAGGATCGACTCCGAGTAGGAGGACAGCTTCTCCGGCGGGCGGCCGCCGAACGGCGAGCCCTCCATGGACAGCACGGCCCCCTCGCCGCGTTCGGCGAACAGCTGGTCGTTGAGCAGCGCGTAGCGCGGCAGCGCGGACAGCCACCGGCGGTCGAAGTGCTCCTGCCGCAACGTCGGCAGCACCCCGATCATCACGATCGACGTGCCCGCGTCGTGCGCCTTGTCGTCCGCGGAGGCCAGCGTCGACCGGAGTTCGCGCTCCAGGTCGAGCGTCTCGTTGCCGGCCAGCTCGCGCGGAGGGACGTTGACCTCCAGGTTGTGCTGACCCAGTTCCAGCGTGAACGACGGGTCGCCGATCTTCTCCAGCACCTCCGCGTTGGCCATCGCGGGCCGGTACGCGGCGTCGACCAGGTTCAGCTCGATCTCCAGGCCCATCTGCTGTCTGGGGAACGAGAAGCTGTCCTCGGCCAACATGGTCCCCAGCGCGTCGAGACACCGCTGCACCCGCTCGCGGTAGCGCCGGCGGTCCTCCCTGGTGAACGTCCGAACGGACACATCCCTACCCATGCCGCCTCCCCTTTGTTCGGGCTGCTCCGGCGGGCTCAGCGGAGGCCAACCGTGACACAGCGACCTCCGGTGAGGAAGCGTCCAAATCGGTGCTCTCTGTCACATAGCAGTAACAATCAGCGAGAATCCGCTGGTGGGAGGCTTGCGGTTCGACCCCTTGGGCTACGAGCGCCGTTCACCTGACGGAAAGTGGGACACTGCCCGCGTGATCGAGATCGACGACCCGGCGGACCCCAGGCTCGACGACTTCCGCGACCTGTCGACCGCGGACCGCCGCCCGGACCGCCCCGGCGGTCGCGGCCTGGTGATCGCCGAGGGGGTGGTGGTGGTCGAGCGGCTGCTCGCGAGCCCCTACCCGGTGCGCGCGCTGCTGGGCGTGCGCCGCCGCGTGGAGGCGCTCGGCGACCTCGACGCGCCCGCGTACGTGACCTCCGCCGAGGTGATGGCGGAGGTGGTCGGGTTCCACCTGAACCGGGGCGTGCTCGCGGCCGCCGACCGCGCGCCGCGGCCCGCCCTCGCCGACCTGCTCGCGGGCGCCCGGCGCGTCGCGGTGCTGGAGGGCGTCGGCGACCACGAGAACCTCGGCTCGATCTTCCGCAACGCCGCCGCGCTCGGCGTCGACGGAGTGCTGCTCGGCCCGGGGTGCAGCGACCCGCTGTACCGGCGCAGCGTCCGGGTGTCCATGGGTCACGTGCTGCGGGTGCCGTTCACCACCCTCGAGGACTGGCCGCGCGACCTGGACGTGGTGCGGGACAACGGGTTCACCACCGTGGCGATGACGCCGAGGGCGGATGCGCGCAACCTCGCCGACGCCGGGCTGCGCGGCGCGAAGGTCGCGCTGCTGCTCGGCTCGGAGGGTCCGGGGCTCACCGACGAGGCCATCGCGGCCGCCGACGTGGCCGTCAAGATCCCGATGGCGGCGGGCGTGGATTCACTGAACGTGGCGACAGCGGCCGCCGTGGCCTTCTACGCGATCACCTGAACACGCTACTTTCTCCCCGGAGAAGAGGAGGGCGTCTCGTGGAACTGCGGGTCCAGGACGGCCGGGCGGTGCTCGCCGGCCGCGACGACGAGGGTGAGCGGGAGGTCGATCCGCACACGCTGCCGCTCGGCGCCGGTCTCGCCGACGCGCTGCACGAGTGGGCCAAGGTCGCCGAGGCGGTGGGTCGGTCCGAACAGGAGTGGGACGGCGCGTCGCTCGTCACCAGCCGCGGCCGGCAACTCGCGGTGCGGCTGGCCGCGGACATGGGCAGGCCCGTCGCGTTCGCCGACCCGGTCACCGGCGAGCTGATCGTGGTCGACGCGCCCGAGCCCGAACCGGCCGGCGAACCGGCGGCGCCCCGGGAGGCCGACGAGCCGACCCCCTGGGGCACCGGGTTGACGGTCAGCGTGTTCTCCGCCGCCGTCGTGACGTTCATGGTCGTGACGCTGTCGCTCGGCCTCGGCGAGACCAGCCGGTGGCTGGCCCTGCTGGCGAACGTGCTCGTGGTCGGCGGCATCGCGCCGTCGGTCTGGCTCGCCCGCTCGGTGCCGGTGTGGCGCTGGGTCGCCTACGGCGTCGTGGCCGGTGTCCTCCTCGCCTGGTTCGCGCTGATCACGACCCTGCTGTAGCTAGGCGAGCGAATCGCGCCAGGCCGAGTGCAGGGTCGCGAACCGGCCCTCGTCGCCGATCAGGTCCGCCGGCGAGCCGTCCTCCACGACCTCGCCGCCGTCGACCACGAGCACCCGGTCCGCGATCAGCACGGTCGAGAGCCGGTGGGCGATGATGAACGCGGTCCGGTCCGCCAGCACGGTCTCCAGCGCGCCCTGCACCAGCTTCTCCGACGGCACGTCGAGGCTGGAGGTCGCCTCGTCCAGCACCAGCACCGCCGGGTCGGCCAGGAACGCCCTGGCGAACGCCACGATCTGGCGCTGCCCGGCCGACAGCCGCCCGCCGCGCTTGCGCACGTCGGTGTCGTAGCCGTCGGGCAGCGCGGTGATGAACCCGTGCGCGCCCACGGCCTCCGCCGCCGCCTCGACCTCGGCCCTGGTCGCCGACGGCCGCCCGAGCGCGATGTTGTCCGCGACCGACCCGTCGAACAGGAAGTTCTCCTGGGTCACCATCACGATCGAGCGCCGCAGGTCGACGTCGGCCACCTCGCGCAGGTCCACGCCGTCCAACCGCACCGCGCCCTCGGTCGGGTCGTAGAACCGGGCCACCAGCTTCGCCAGCGTCGACTTGCCCGCGCCGGTCGTGCCGACCAGCGCCACCGTCTGGCCCGCCGGCACGTGCAGGTCGAACCGCGGCAGCACCACCGGCGTGTCGGGCCGGTACCGGAACTCCACGCCGTCGAAGTGCACCTGGCCGCGCGGGTCGGGCAGCGGCGTCGGGTCCGCGGGCTCCGGCACCGACGGCTCCTCCTCCAGCAGCCCGGAGATCTTCTCCAGCGCCGCCGTCGCCGAGGCGTAGGAGTTGGTGAACATCGCGATGTCGTCGAACGGGTCGTAGAACCGGCGCACGTACAGCGTGAACGCGGCCAGCACGCCGAGCTCCAACTGCCCGTCGGCCACCCGGAACGCGCCCCACGCGAGGATGACCGCGAGCGAGACGTTGCCGATGGTCCGCACCGACGCGGTGAACCGGGCCAGCACGCCGAGCGCGTCGGTGTTGGCGTCCCGGAACTGGGCGTTGAAGCCGGTCAGGATGGTCCGGTTGCGCGGCTCGCGGCGGAACGCCTGCACCGCGCGGATCCCGTTCATGGTTTCCACGAACTGGACGATGATCTTCGCGATCGCGCCGCGGGTGCCCCGGTACGCGCTCGCCGAGCGCCGCCGGAACCACCGCACGAGCAGCAGCAGCGGCAGGAACCCGAACAGCACCACCGACGCCAGCGGCGGGTCGAGCACGACCAGCACGACCGAGATGCCGACCAGCGACAGCAGCGCGGTGAAGAACCCGTCCAGGCCCTCCTCGAGCAGGTCCTGGAGCGAGTCGACGTCGCTGGTCATCCGGGCGATGACCTTCCCGGACGTGTACTTCTCGTGGAACGACACGGACAGCCGCTGCGCGTGCCGGAAGATCCGGCCGCGCAGGTCGAGCAGCAGGTCCTGGCCGATCCGGCCGCTGAGCCGGACGAACGCCCAGCGGAAGAACGTGGCCAGGAAACCGATCGCCGCGTACCCGCCGACGCACCACGCGAGCACGCCCGGCCGGCCGTCGAGCGCCGCGGGCACACCCCGGTCGATGGCGGCCGCGATGACCAGCGGACCGGCCAGGTTGGCCAGGTTCTCGCCGAGCACGATCAGCAGCGCCAGCACCGACGCCCGCAGGTGCGGTCGCAGCAGCGAGCCCAGCAGCCGCCGCGACCGGGCCTGGAGCTTCAGGCTCGTCCGGTGGTCGAGCTCGTCCACGTCCTCGGCCGCGACACCGCGCCAGGACTCGTCGGCGACCGTCACGCCGCCACCTCCTCGTCGTCGAGCGAGGACAGCAGCTGCTGGTACTCCTCGTTGTGCGCCAACAACTCCCGGTGCGTGCCGATGGCCGCGACCCGGCCGTCCACGAGCATCGCGACCCGGTCGGCCAGCTGCACGGTGCTCGGCCGGTGCGCGACCACGAGCGCCGTCACGCCCTTGAGCACCCGCCGCAGCGCGGCCTCCACCTCGGCCTCGGTGTGCACGTCCAGCGCGGACAGCGGGTCGTCCAGCACCAGCACCGCCGGGTGGCCCGCGACCGCGCGCGCCAGCGCCAGCCGCTGCCGCTGACCACCGGACAGGGACAGGCCCTGCTCGCCGATCCGGGTGTCCAGGCCCCACGGCAGCGCGTCCACGAAGTCCTCCGCCTTGGCGACCGTGAGCGCCTCGCGCACCCGCGACTCGTCGGCCTGGTTGCCCAGCGCCACGTTCTCCGTGACGCTCGCGGAGAACAGGATCGGCTCCTCGAACGCGGTGCCGACCACCCGGCGCAGCTCGCCCAGGTCCAGGTCGCGCACGTCGACGCCGTCGATCGTGACCCGGCCGCCGGTGACGTCGGCGAGCCTCGGCACCAGCGCGGTGACCGTGGTCTTGCCCGACCCGGTCGCGCCGACCAGCGCCAGCGTCTCACCCGGCCGGATGTCCAGGTCGACGCCGCGCAGCACCTCCTCGTCGGAGCCGGGGTGGGCGAACCGCACGTCCTCGAACCGCACGTGCCCGCGCACCGGCGACGGCAGCGCGCTGGGCGCGACCGGCGGGGTGACCGTCACCGGCTCGTCCATGACCTCGTAGAACCGCTCGACGGCCGACGCGGTCTGGTTCATCTCGGCCAGCAGCCACCCGATCGAGTCGATCGGCCAGCGCACGTAGGCGCTCACCGCGAGCGCCGCGACCACGGTGCCGGTGGTGATCGTGCCCGCCGAGATGCCCAGCGCGCCGAACGCGAGCTGACCCGCGATGCCCAGTTCCGGCAGCACGATCAGCACCGCCCACAGCAGCGCGAAGATCCGGACCTTCGCGAGCTCGGTGTCGCGCAGCTCGCGGGCCAGCCGGAGGAAGCGCTTGGTCAGGTGCGGGCCGCGGCCGAACGCCTTGAGCACCCGGATGCCCAGCACCGACTCCTCGACCACGGTGGTCAGGTCGCCGGACTGGTCCTGCGCCCGCCGCGCGACGATCTTGAACCGGGACTCGAACAGGTAGGACAGCACCACCAGCGGCAGCGTGCAGGCCAGCGCCACCGCGCCGAGCACCGGCGAGAGCCAGAACAGCACGCCGAGGCCGGTCAGCACGATCAGCGTGTTCACCACCAGGAAGATCAGCGCGAACGCGGTGAACCGGCGCACGGTGGTCAGGTCGGTGGTGGCGCGGGACAGCAGCTGGCCGGACTGCCACCGGTCGTGGAAGGACACCTGCAACCGCTGTAGGTGGTCGTACATGTCCTCGCGCATCCGCGCCTCGACCTCGGCGGCGGGACGGGCGATGAGCTTGCGGCGCGCGTAGAACAGCCCGGCCTCGGCCAGGCCGAGCAGGAGGACGAGGCCGATCAGCCACGGCAGGGGACCGAGGTCCCGCTGCGCGATCGGGCCGTCCACGATCCGCTGCGTCGCCAGCGGGATGCCGAGACCGCTGAGCATCGCGAGCAGGGTCGCGGTCATGCTCAGCACGATCGGAATTCGGACGGGTTTCAGGTACGGCCACAGCCGGCGCAGTGTCGCGGCCGTGGAAGTACTTCGGTCCTTCACGAGTATTGCCCCCTCAGGTCCAACCCCGACGTTACGAAGAACCACCCGTCGCCGGCATCCTGTTTTCCCCCACCTTGCACTCTCAAGTCCGGTGGAGGTCAAGCCATGGAGGTCGGGATGGACGTCCGCTACCTGCGAGGGGAGCCCTCGATGGCGTTCCCGCGCGGTCGGCTGCTGGCGGTGCGCGGCGGCAGGTTGCACGTGTTCGCGCCGGACGGCTGGGACGCGCTGGACGGGGTGCGGCCGGAGCACGCGACACCCGTCGACCGCGCCGAGGCGGCCGACTGGTGCGTTTTCGAGGGGGTGTCGCCCGACGTGCTGGACGAGGTTCCGATGCCGGACTAGCTCAGGCGGCCTAGCGCTTGGCGCGCAGCATCGCGGGCGCGGTGAGCAGCCCGGCGAGCCCGTAGGCGACACCGGCGACGACCGTCAGCGCCGTCCACCGGTCACCGAGCGCCGGGAACTTCTCCGGCACCTGGAACCAGCTCGCGAGCCCCACCAGGACCGGGCCCAGCAGCACGATCGGCCACACCGGGCGCACCCGGAGGACCCACAGCACCGGACCGGTCAGCAGCGCGCTGACCAGCAGCGCGACCGGCAGCCCGATGATCACCACGAGCAGGAACTGGCCGAACGAGGTGTCGTTCACCACCCGGTCGAGCCACCCGGCCCGGTAGGCCGCGATCCAGGCGACGAACAACGCCGACCCGACGACGGCCGACAGCACGACCCGCACGAGCAGCTTGAACGCGAAGGCGCCCGCCGTGGGACGCGGCGTGTCAGTCACGAGCGGCAGTCTGGCCCACGGGGTGCCTGGCTGTCACCGGCGCGGCGAGCATGAACCCCAGCGCGCCCGCGAGCACGGCGCTCGCCGGCACCGAGACCCACACCGTCAGCAGCGTCAGCACCGCGGTGAACACCACCCCGACCGCCGCCATGCCCAGGGGCCGCTCGACCCGGGCCGCCCACAGCACGACCCACGCCACCACCAGCCCGACGAGCAGGCTCACCGGGATGGCGAACAGGGCCATCGCGAGGCAGTCCCAGTCGTCCTTCGAACAGATCCGCCCGGACGCGATGAACTCCCGCAACCCCCACCAGGCGGCCCCGAGCGCGGCGCCCAGCGCCGTCCCCACGACCACACGACCCACCATGCGCAGCGACTACCCGATCACCCACCGCGACAAACCCCGCGCCGACACGCCGAAGGGGGCTCACCGGTCAGGTGAGCCCCCTTCGGGTGAAGATCAGCCCCGGTTGGACCGGACGCCCAGCAGGACGTCTTCCCACGACGGCACGATCGGGTGGTTCTTCTTGCCGCGCTTGGGCGGCGGGTCCTTGCGCGGTGGCGTCGGCGGCTTCGTCGCCTCCGGCGCGGGCTCCTCGGCCACCGGTACGGGCTCGGGTTCCGGCTCCTGGACGGGCGGTGGCGGTGGCGGCGGTGTCGGCTCCTCGCGGACGAGGATCTCCGGCTCCGCCTCCTTCTCCACCTCCAGCGCCTGGCGGGCCAGCTGCGTCACCGGCCGCACCGTCCGCAGGGTCCGGTTCGGGTTCGGGTCCATCAGCTCGACCGCCGCGTCGTCCAACGCGGTGACCGTGCCGCCGTGCGCGCCGGGGTGGAACGCCCAGTGCGCCCGGTTGTCCGAACGACCCGCGGTCCAGTGCAGCTGCACGACCCACCGGCCGTCCTCACCGCGCCACGAGTCCCAGCTGACGTCGGCGTACTCCTGGCCGCGCAGGCCGAACGAGTGCGCGACGACCTCGCCGAGCGTCTGCACGTCCGGCCCGTCCTCCCGGACGGGGTGGGCGCGCTGCGCCAGGTCCGCGGTGCGGGACCGCTCCAGCAGGACGGGGTAGGCGAACCGCTCCACCCGGTGGGCCGGGATGCCGGCCGCCGAGGCGACCTGGTCCACCGACTCGCCGGCGCGGATGCGCGCCTGGATCTCACGGGGTCGCATCTGGCTCTCCACCTCGATCTCGATCTGGCCGAGTCGGGTGAGGTCGCCGCGCGCGGCGGCGCGCAGTCGTTCGTCGGCGGGCAGCGCGAAGCGTTCGCCGCGATCGGGGTCCTCGAGGATGACGGTCTTGCCGTCGTCTTCGAGCCCGATGACCCGCAGCGCTCGCATCATGGCCTCCCGTTGACTTCACCTCGCCAGGTGCCGACGTTAATCCGGCGTGCCGCCTTGACCCGGGAGGCTCGCCGTGTCCACCGATATCTTCACGTGATCTTGCCGTATGTCGCTCGTGTCCGCACGTCCGTTACCGCGAGGTTCACCTCGGGCGACGGGTCGGACCCGAAAAGCTTTCGGACAGTCGAAGGGGGCGGGCACCCGAAAGGTACCCACCCCCGCGTCCCACCGGAAGCCCTCAGAGCTGTCCGACGACCCAGTCGACCGCCTTGGTCAGCGCCGTCACGTCCGCCGGCTCCACGGCCGGGAACATCGCCACGCGCAACTGGTTGCGCCCGAGCTTGCGGTACGGCTCCACGTCCACGACGCCGTTCGCGCGCAGCACCTTGGCCACCACCGACGCGTCGACCGAGTCGTCGAAGTCGATGGTGCCCACGACCTGCGAGCGGTACGCCGGGTCGGTGACGTACGGGGTGGTGTACGAGGTCGCCTCGGCCCACGAGTACAGCCGCGACGAGGAGTCGGCGGTGCGCTCCACGGCCCAGGACAGGCCGCCGTTGCCCAGGATCCACTCGATCTGGTCGTTGAGCAGGAACAACGTCGCCAGCGACGGCGTGTTGTAGGTCTGGTCCTTGGTCGAGTTGTCCAGCGCCGTGGTCAGCGACAGGAACTCGGGCACCCAGCGGCCGGACGCGCCGATCTCGGCGACCCGCTCCAGCGCGGCGGGCGACATCAGGGCCAGCCACAGGCCGCCGTCGGAGGCGAAGCACTTCTGCGGCGCGAAGTAGTAGACGTCGAAGTCCTCGGCGTTCACCGGCAGGCCGCCCGCGCCCGACGTGGCGTCGATCGCGACGAGCGCGCCCTCCGAGCCCGCGGGCCGGGACACCGGCACCGCGACACCCGTCGACGTCTCGTTGTGCGCCCAGCCGACCAGGTCGGCGCCCTCGGCGTAGGCGATCTCGGGCGCGCCGCCCGGCTCGGCCTTGACCACGATCGAGTCGCCCAGGAACGGCGCGTCGGAGGTGACCTTGGCGAACTTCGAGGAGAACTCGCCGTAGGTGAAGTGCTGCGCGCGCTCGCGGACCAGGCCGAACGCGGCGGCGTCCCAGAACGCGGTGGTGCCGCCGTTGCCGAGCACGACCTCGTAGCCCTCGGGCAGCGAGAACAGCTCGCGCAGCCCGGAGCGGACCTTGCCGACCAGCGACTTGACCGGCTTCTGGCGGTGGGACGTGCCGAGCAGCGCGGCGCCCTCGGACGCCAGGGCCGCCAGGGCCTCGGGACGGACCTTGGACGGACCGCAACCGAACCGGCCGTCGGACGGCCGCAGGTCGGAGGGGAGCACCAAAGTGGTCGGATCGGCGGTCTGGGT
Organism: Actinosynnema sp. NPDC020468; assembly: GCF_040642015.1. Taxonomy (NCBI): domain Bacteria; kingdom Bacillati; phylum Actinomycetota; class Actinomycetes; order Pseudonocardiales; family Pseudonocardiaceae; genus Actinosynnema; species Actinosynnema sp. NPDC020468. The sequence goes on along the minus strand of NZ_JBFAEO010000048.1, from coordinate 8,548 downwards.
CATCGCTGGGGCCTCCGGGTACGGGGACAACCTGACCGGCGCCGTTGCCGGGCTCCCAGTGTTGCAGCCGCGTGGCCGGGGGGTGACGGCCGGGTGTCCCGGCTCACGTCGAACCCGTCGAGTGGACGGTTGCGCGTCACCGTCCCAGCAGGCCTCGGTCCAGCGCGGTGGTCACGGCGGCGGTCCGGTCGGACACGCCGAGTTTGTTGAACACCCGGAGCAGGTGGGTCTTCACGGTCGCCTCGCCGATGAACAGCTCGCGCCCGATCTCCACGTTGGACAGTCCCCGCGCGACCAGCCGCAGCACCTCCATCTCGCGCGGCGAGAGCGCGGGCCGGCGCACGACGAGCTTGCGCACCATCGAGGGCGCCAGCACCGTCTCGCCCCGGCTCGCCGCGCGGACCGCCTCGACCAGCTCCTCGCGCGACGAGTCCTTCAGCAGGTACCCGGCCGCGCCCGCCTCCACCGCCCGCAGGATGTCCGCGTCGGTCTCGTAGGTGGTCAGCACCACGACCCGGCACGTCGACGCGATCCGCGCGGTGGCCTCGACACCGTCCATGCCGGGCATCCGCAGGTCCATCAGCACCACGTCCGGCGCGAGGTCGCCGACCGCGACCACGGCCTCCGCGCCGGACCCGGCCTCGCCGACCACCTCGACGTCCTCGGCGGACGCGAGCATGCCGCGCACGCCCTGTCGCACGACCGGGTGGTCGTCCACCAGCAGCACCCTGATCACCTCGGCACCTCCACCACCACGACCGCGCCGTCCGAATCGGACACCGACACGGTTCCGCCGACCTGCTCCACCCTGGCGCGCATGCCGCGCAGCCCGAAACCCTCCGCCGACGTGCCGACGCCGACACCGTCGTCGTGCACGGTGAGCCGCACCGCCGCGGCGCCGAACTCCAGGTCCACCACCACGAGCGAGGCGCCGGAGTGCCGGCGCGCGTTGGTCAGCGCCTCCTGCGCCGCCCGCAGCAGCACGACCTCGACCGACGTCGGCAGCGGCGCGGCGCCGGTCACCGAGAAGGAACCGGTGATCCCGTCCTCCTCCAGCCGCGCCACGAGCCGCTCCAGCGCGTCGGCGAGCGTGCCGTCCAGCGCGGCCGGCGCGAGCGCGGCGACCAGCGACCGCGCCTCGGCCAGGTTCTCCCGCGCGGTGCGCAGCGCGAGCTCCAGATGCCGGTCGGCGGCGGCCGGGTCGGCCTGCGCGGCCTGGACCAGGGTGACGATGCTGGTGAACCCCTGGGCGAGCGTGTCGTGGATCTCGGCGGACAGCCGTTCCCGCTCGGCCGCCACGCCCGCCTCCCGGGACAGCCGGGCGATCTCCTCGTTGCGGTCCACGATCGCGGTCAGCGCCCAGGCGAACAGCTGCGAGAACACGATCACCAGCAGCGAGGTCAGCAGCATCGCGAGCGGGTCGCCGGTCTGCACGTAGCCGATCACCCACGGCACGAAGGCGAACGCCACCATCACCGGGAACGCCCGGCGCAGCGGCAGGTCCCGGTACACCTGCGGCAGCACCGCGAACAGCACGTAGGTGGACTGGAACGACAGCCACACCGCCACCGCGAACAGCACGAACGAGCCGACGAGGAAGAACTTCGGCCGGCTCAGCCGCAGCAGCGCGATGAGGAGCAGCACCCCCACGGCGGCCAGCTCGCGGCCGAGGGAGTGCCGGTCCAGCAACACCATCACGATCGTGACACCGAGGCCGGCGACCCCGATCAGCCGCCATTGCGCCCGGTCGTCCACCTGAAGCTCAGCAGGCACGACACCAACCCGATCACGCACCACGCGCCCAGCACCAGCGCCGTCTTCCCGTGCTCCCACGACCCCGCCGCCTCCTGGAACGCCATGCCGTCGGGCAGGAACACCGACCGGAACCCCTGCGCCACCCACTTGAGCGGGAAGAACGAACTCACCGTCACCATCGCCTTGGGCAGCAAAGGTAGCTGGATGAACACCCCGGAGATGAACTGCAACCCGATGTAGGGCAGGTTCATCACGGCCGGCGCGCTGCTCGCCGACCGGGCCAGTGCGCTCGCCGCGATGCCGAGCAGCGAGCAGGACACCACGCCGAGCACGAACACCCAGGCGAAGGTCAGCCAGCGGGACGGGTCGGTGGGCAGGTGCACGTCGAACAGCCACACGCCGATCGCCAGCATCAGCACGACCTCGGCCAGGCTCAGCAGCGCGACCAGCGCGATCTTGCCCAGGAAGTACGACGCGGGCGCCACCGGCGTGCCCTGGAGCCGCTTGAGCGTGCCGTTCTCCCGGTCCTGCGCGACGCCCACGCCGAGCGTGATGAACGAGGTGGAGATGATGCCCGCGCCGACCAGTCCGGCCGCGTAGACCTGACCCATCGACACGCCGGGAACCGGCAGCGGGCCGTCGAAGATGTTGCCCAGCAGCAGGAGGATGAAGGCGGGCAGCGCGAACGTGAACACCACGCCCGCCCGGTCGCGGAAGAACTGCCGCAGCTCCACGCCGCCGCGGGCCAGTCCGAGTTCGAGGGTGCTCACGCGATCAGCTCCAGGTAGACGTCTTCGAGGGTCGGGCGGGTGACGGTCAGGTCGGCGGGTTCGCCGAGCGAGCGGATCAGCTCGCCGGGCCGCGCGGTGCGGCGCGACCGCGGCCCCTCGGCGTCGGTCCACGACACGAGCGCCTCGGCGCGGTCCCGGCCGCCGAGCGTGGCGGGCGTGCCCTCGGCGACGACCCGTCCGGCGGCCACCACCGCGAGCCGGTCGGCCAGCGCCTCGACCTCGTCCAGGTAGTGGGTGGTCAGCAGGATCGTGGTGCCGTCGCCGGAGAGCTGCCGCACCAGCCGCCAGAACTGCCGGCGCGCCTCGGGGTCGAAGCCGGTGGTCGGCTCGTCCAGGAACAGCAGCCGCGGCCGGCCGACGATGCCGAGCGCGACGTCCAGCCGCCGCCGCTGCCCGCCGGAGAGCCGACCCGCCCGCACCCCCGCCTGCGAGGTGAGCCCGACGAGGTCGACCACCTCCTCCGGGTCGCGCGGCTTCGGGTAGTAGCGGGCGAAGTGCCGCACCGCCTCGCGCACCGTCGTCTCGGCCAGGTCGGTGGCGGACTGCTGCACGATCCCGATGTCGGCCCGCCACGACCGGGGCGCGGTCGCCGGGTCCGCGCCGAGCACGGTCACCTCGCCGCCGTCGCGCCTGCGCAGTCCCTCGAGGATCTCCACGGTCGTGCTCTTGCCCGCGCCGTTGGGCCCCAGGAGGGCGAACACCTCGCCCTCCCGCACGTCGAGGGCCACCCCGTCGACCGCCGGACGGCCGCCGTAGGACTTGCGCAAGTCCCGAACTCGTATCGCGTTCATGTCGAAAATGGTTCATCGCGACGGTGGTCGGGCGGGACGACCCGAAGATGGACACCGGTTGTCCACCGATCGGTGGACGGTGAGGGGGCTCCGGAGTGGTTCCGGACGAGGTCGACACCGCGGCGCGCTTCGGCGAGCTGCTGGCGGAGCTGCACGCGCGGTCGGGCGCGCCCGACGTGCCGGGCGCCGCGGCCGGCTTCCGGGGCCTGCCGAGCAGGCGTCAGCTGGACCTGCTGCTGACCTCGTGCGCCGTGCCGCCGGAGGAGTGGGAGGCCTGGCGGGCCGCCCGCGGTCGGGTGCTGCGCGGACGCGCCGTCGTGGTCGCCCCGACCTGGGGCACGCGCGCGCTGGAGCTGTTCACCGACGACCACCGGCACGACCTCGGCGTGTGGCGCAGCCGGGACGCCGCCGCGCGGGCCGAGCGGGACCGCCGGGCCGAGCGCTGCCAGGAGCTGGTGGACCAGGCGGCCGACCTGCGCGGCCGGATCAGCCGCAAGCGGGACAAGGTGCAGGCGCTGGAGACCCGGCTCGCCGAGGTCGAGGCGGCCCGCGACCGCGAGCAGGAGGCCGTGCGGCTGCTCAACGACCAGGTGAAGCTGATCGGTGAGGTGATCGCGCAGGTCGACGCCGCGGGCGACCGGCTCGCGGAGCTGCGCACCGGGTTCGAGGAGGAGCGCGGCGAGGTCGAGGACCTGCTGGACGTGCAGTTGGCCCGGCAGCGCGAGGAGCGGCTGGTGCGCGAGGACGTCGAGCGGGCGCTGGAGGTCGAGCGGGCCCGGGTCCTGGAGCTGACCGCGGAGCTCCACGCGCGGGAGGAGGACCCGTTGGCGCGGATCCCGATCCGGCGGGGGCTGTTCGGCGCGACCGCGGTGGCGCTGCTGGTGAGCGTGCTGCTGCTGGGCGACGGCTCACCGGTGCGCATCGCGGGCGTGGTGGGCTCCGGCGTGCTGTGGGCGGTGGCCGGCTCGTTCGCCGGGGTGGCGCTGGCCAGGCGGACGGCGCCCAAGAGGCTCGGGCGCCGTCCCGAGGGTCAGCCGATCTCGTCCCAACCGTCCACTTCGGACGGCTGACGCGGGCCGGGTCCCACGTACGACGCGGACGGGCGCACGAGGCGTCCGGTGCGCTTCTGCTCCAGGATGTGCGCGGACCAGCCGGCCGTGCGGGCGCACGTGAACATCGCGGGCATCATGTGCGGCGGCACCTGCGCGAAGTCCAGGATCACCGCGGCCCAGAACTCGACGTTGGTCTCGATCGCCCGGTCCGGCCGGCGGTCGCGCAGCTCGGCCAGCGCGGCCTTCTCCAGCGCGTCGGCGGCCTCGTAGCGCTCCGCGCCCAGTTCCCGCGCGGTGCGCCGCAGCACGCGGGCCCGAGGGTCCTCCGCCCGGTACACCCGGTGCCCGAAGCCCATCAGCCGCTCGCCGCGGTCGAGGATCCCGGCCACCACGCCGCGCGCGTCGCCGGTCCGCTCGACCTCCTCGATCATCGGCAGCACCCGCGCCGGCGCGCCGCCGTGCAGCGGGCCGGACATGGCGCCGATCGCGCCGGACATCGCCGCCGCCACGTCCGCGCCGGTGGAGGCGATGACCCTGGCGGTGAACGTGGACGCGTTGAGGCCGTGCTCGGCGGCCGACACCCAGTACGCGTCGAGCGCCCGGACGTGCGCCGGGTCGGGCTCGCCGCGCCAGCGGGTCAGGAAGCGCTCGGTGATGGTGCGGCACTCGTCGATGCGGTGCTGCGGCACGGCGGGCCGGCCGATGCCCCGGGCCGACTGCGCGGCGTAGGACAGCGCCATCACCGAGGCGCGGGCGAGCTGTTCGCGGGCCTGGCCGTCGGTGATGTCCAGCAGCGGCGAGTAGCCCCAGATCGGCGCGACCATGGCGAGTGCCGCCTGGACGTCGACCCGGACGTCGCCGGTGTGCACCGGGATCGGGAACGGCTCGGCGGGCGGCAGGCCGGCGCCGAAGCGGCCGTCGACCAGCAATGCCCACACGTTGCCGAAAGTCACCTTGCCGGCGAGGTCCTCGATGTCCACTCCGCGGTAGCGGAGGGCGCCACCGTCGCGATCCGGCTCGGCGATCTCGGTGCGGAAGGCGACGACCCCTTCCAATCCCGGCCGGAAACCGTCCTCGGTCTGCACCACGCTGTGCGCTCCTTGTCCACGAGATGAGACGAAAGGGTTGGAGAAACCTTGCTCCCCCGGGAACGCACTGGCAATCGCAGCGATCCGTGGCGTCGGTCACGATCCAGGCAACGATTCAGAACGGGTGGGACGGACGGGGGTGTGTTTCCGCCGGGTGAGCACCGTGTTTCCGGTGGTCGCGCGGGTCGTCCGGGGCGCGCGGGCGGGCGTGTCCGGCGGCCTCGACCACCGGGTCGGCGGGGTGCCGGGAAACACGAAGTGATTTTCGTACCCCTCACGCGGAATAGTCGTTCCGCGGAAAGGGGAAACAGCGGTGGCCGCCCGCGCGGTGCGAGTCCACTGTGGACGCCTTCGCCCGGGCGGGTGGAAGGCGGCGGCGCGCGCGGGTGAAATCCGGGCCGACGCGGGCCATCCGAGACGGAGAGTCACACCTCGATCCCGGGTCGACTGATCTTCTGACTCGATCCCTTGCTCGATTCCGTGAACCGATTCACACCGACCGTCACGAACCGGGTGGCACTCATCACCGTGGGGGCGGTTCCGAAGGCGAGTCCGAACCCGTACGGTCGGCGGACCACTGAGGTGCCACAAGTGCCTGCTCCGGGAGGTCGGGATGACGGAGACCACGAACATCGCGCTGCCGTCCATGCGCGTGTCCTACGAGCAGGGCTCCCTCACGGAGAGCGACCTGCTGGGCACCTGGCACGAGACGTTGCAGCTGTGGCTGGACCAGGCGGCGGGCGCCGGCCTGTCCGAGCCGAACGCGATGGTCCTGGCGACCTCGGACCCCCAGGGCAGGCCGTCCTCGCGCACCGTCCTGGCCAAGGGCCTCGACGCGCGCGGGCTGGTGTTCTTCACCAACTACACCTCGGCCAAGAGCCACGACCTGATGGCGACCCGGTACGCGTCCGCCACGTTCCCGTGGTTCGCGATGCAGCGCCAGGTGCACGTGCGCGGCACCGTCGAGAAGGTCGGCGCGGCCGAGACCGCGGCCTACTGGAACAGCCGGCCGCGCGGGTCGCAGCTGGGCGCGTGGGCCTCGCCGCAGTCCAGGGTCGTCTCCGGGCGGTCCACTCTGGACAGCGCGCTGAACAAGATCGAGCGGCAGTTCGCGGACGCCGACAAGGTGCCCGTGCCGCCGCACTGGGGCGGGTGGCGCATCCGGCCCGAGGAGGTCGAGTTCTGGCAGGGCCGGCGCGACCGCATGCACGACCGGCTGCGCTTCCGGCTCGGTCGGGACGGCTGGGAGCTCCAGCGCGTCGCGCCGTAGTCCCGCATCGCGGGCGGTGGCGGACGTCTCGGCCCGTGCCCCATTAGTTGTCGTACGCTAATTTCGTGAAGCGTCTGCTGGGCAGGATCGCGATCGACACCCGGCCGCTGAAGGTGCTCGCGTACCGGCGGCTGTGGCTGTCGACGATCGTGACCGCGGTCGGCAGCCAGCTCACCGCCGTCGCGGTGCCCAAGCAGGTCTACGACATCACCGGCTCGTCCGGCTGGGTGGGCATCGCCGCCGGCGTGGCCCTGGTGCCGCTGCTGGTGTTCGGGCTCTACGGCGGCGCGGTCGCGGACGTGGTCGACCGGCGCAAGCTGCTGGTGCTGACCAACAGCGGCATCGCGGTGACGTCCGTGCTGCTGTGGCTCCAGGCCGCGTTCGACTCGCACTCGGTGTGGCTGATCATCCTGCTGCTCGGGTTGCAGCAGGTCTTCTTCGCGGCCAACGCGCCCGCGCGCACCGCGTCCATCGCCCGGCTCGTGCCCGCCGAGCAGATACCGGCCGCGTCCGCGCTGGGCGCCACCGTGATGACGTTCGGCGGCGTGTTCGGGCCGATGCTCGCGGGCGCGCTGATGCCGGTGGTCGGGCTGCCGACGCTGTACCTGGTCGACGCCGTGGCGCTGACGCTGACGATCTGGGCGGTGTGGAAGCTGCCGCCGCTGCCGCCGCTGGACGGGGTGGTCCGGCGGGCGGGCGCGCGCGAGGTGCTCGACGGGTTCCGCTACCTGGCCGGGCGCAAGGTGCTGCTGGCGTCGTTCGTGCTGGACATCGTCGCGATGGTGTTCGGCATGCCGCGGGCGCTGTTCCCCGAGATGGCCGAGAACACCTTCGGCGACCCGCCGGGCGGCGGTCTGGCGCTGGGGTGGCTGTTCGCCGCGATCCCGCTGGGCGCGCTGCTGTGCGGGCTGGTGTCGGGGTGGACCTCGCGGGTGCTGCGGCACGGCGTCGGCATCGTGCTGGCGGTGGTCGCGTGGGGTCTCGCGATGGTCGGGTTCGGGCTGTCCCACGCGCTGTGGCTCGCCGTGCTGTTCCTGGCGGTCGGCGGCGCGGCGGACATGATCAGCATGGTGTTCCGCAGCGCGATCCTCCAGTCCGCGTCGGACGAGATGCGCGGCCGGATGCAGGGCGTGTTCGTGGTGGTGGTCGCGGGCGGGCCGCGGCTGGCCGACCTGCTGCACGGGACCACCGGCGCGCTGGTGGGGCCGGGTACGGCGACGGCGTTCGGCGGCGTGCTGGTGGTGGTGGCGACGGCGGTGTCGGTGCTGCTCATCCCGGCCGTGTGGCGGTACCGGTTCACCCCGGATCCCGATCACACGATCGGGGCACTCCACTAGCTTCTCTCGAACACCTGGTCGTAACCTGGTCGCAGGCATCAGCACTCCGGCACGCGACGAGCGGCGATCACGCGAAAACTCGTCCCCATCCCGAGAGTCGGCCGACTTCCGCACTGGCCCGACACATTCCTCGTGGGGACAAGACCATGCACAAAATGATCATGCCGCGCACGCCGAGGCGCGAGTGGCTGCTGCGCTGTGAAGGCCCGGAGGACGAGGTCTTCACCCTGACCGTCGCCCGCGGCGCGGTGGAGGTCCACCCGCCCGAGGACTACGACTGCGTCCACCTCGAACTGTCCCAGATCGCCGAGTTCCGAGCGGCCCTGGACGAGGCGGTGGCCCAGGCCGAGTCCGACCTCCGCGCCCGAGCCGGCCTCCCACCCGCACTCACCCCACCACCCGACACCACCATCCCGACCCCCGACTGACGTCCCCGGCCCGAGCCGCCCACCCAGGGCGGCTCG
>NZ_JBFAEO010000047.1:0-68623 GCF_040642015.1 Actinosynnema sp. NPDC020468 | reverse complement strand
GGCACTTGCGTCTTCGGCCGGCGGTAGCGCTTAATGCGCCCCCTTGACACATGCGGTTGGGCTGCGCCCAGGCCATACGGGGAGAACACGAGGCCCCTGGCTTGGTCGGCGCGACCGTGGCGTTGGGGGTGGGGCGACCGTTGCGCGTGTAGCGCCCTGTGGTGTGTGGGTGGGGAAGTTCATTAGCTTGCCGAACGAGTCCTCACTAGACTTGGGGTATGGAGTTTCGGCGTCTTGGCCGTTCCGGCCTGAACATCAGTGAGATCTCGTACGGCAACTGGTTGACCCACGGGTCCCAGGTCGAGGAGGAGCAGGCGTTGGCCTGTGTGCGTGCCGCGCTCGACGCCGGCATCACCACCTTCGACACGGCCGACGTGTACGCGAACACGAAGGCCGAGGCGGTGCTCGGGCGGGCGTTGAAGGACGAGCGGCGGGAGTCCGTCGAGGTCTTCACGAAGGTGTTCTGGCCTACCGGGCCCGGTGGGCCCAACGACAAGGGGTTGGGGCGCAAGCACATCCACGAGTCGATCGACGGGTCGCTCAAGCGGCTTCAGACGGACTACGTGGATCTGTACCAGGCGCACCGGTTCGACCAGACCGTGCCGCTGGAAGAGACCATGCTGGCGTTCGCCGACGTGGTGCGGCAGGGCAAGGCGCTCTACATCGGGGTGTCCGAATGGAACGCCGACCAGATCGCGCGCGGTGCGGCGTTGGCTCGCGAGTTGAAGGTCCCGTTCATCTCCAACCAGCCGCAGTACTCGATGTTGTGGCGGATCATCGAGTCGCAGGTGGTGCCGACGTCCGAGCGCGAGGGACTGTCGCAGATCGTGTGGTCGCCCATCGCGCAGGGCGTGCTCACCGGGAAGTACCTGCCCGGGCAGCCGGTGCCGGAGGGCTCGCGGGCGACCGACGAGAACGGCGCGAAGATGATTTCGCGGTTCCTGAAGGACGACGTGCTCGAGAAGGTGCAGAAGCTGCGGCCGATCGCGGACGAGGCCGGGTTGTCCCTGGCCCAGCTCGCAGTGGCGTGGGTGTTGCAGAACCCGAACGTGGCCTCGGCCATCATCGGGGCGTCGCGGCCCGAGCAGGTGCACGAGAACGTCAAGGCGGCGGGTGTGAAGCTCGAGACCGAGCTGCTCGACCGGATCGACGAGGTGCTGGGCGACTCGGTGCAGACCGACCCCCGGTTCACCATCACGCCGTGAGCGCGGCGGGGGCGGTCCGTTCGGGCCGCCCCCGGCGTCACTCGGCGGGCGAGAGGGACATCGGGCCGTACACCTCGGACTCGCTGCGCAGCAGCGTCACCGAGGACACGCCGGCCTGCCGCAGCGCCTCCCACTCGGCGCCGAACCAGTCCTCCGCGGCCGTCTGGTCCGCGAACACCTCGTCCGGACCGTCGACCTCGCGACCGTCCGCGTCCTGGTACCGCCACCGGTAGTCCATGGCGGGCCTCCTCACATCTCGGCCGGGTAACGTGCCCGGTCAGGCTATGTCCACCCGAGCAGGGAGCGCTGTGTGACACGTCGGACACTCGTCCTGGGCGGTGCCCGATCGGGCAAGTCCGCGCACGCGGAAGGCCTGGTCACGGACGACGTGGTCACCTACGTGGCGACCGCGCGGCGCTACCCGGACGACGCGGACTGGGACGCCCGGATCGCGCTGCACGTGGCCCGTCGTCCCACCACGTGGACCACCGTGGAGGCGCCGGCGCCCGGTGACCTGGTGGCGCTGCTGACCGCGACCAGCGAATCGGACCCGCCGATCCTGGTCGACGACCTCGCCACCTGGCTCGCCGGCGCGCTGGACGACGCGGGCGCGTGGGAGGGTCACGGGGTGGCCGACGTCGAGCGGCAGTGCGCCGCGCTGGTGCACGCGGTCGCCCAGGCGCGGGCCCGGCTGGTGCTGGTGTCGGCGGAAGTCGGACTGGGCGTCGTGCCCGGCACGCACTCTGGCAGGCTCTTCCGCGATCACCTCGGTTCGCTCAACGCGCGGCTGGCCGAGGTCTGCGACGAGGTGGTGCTGGTCGTCGCGGGAATCCCACTGCGACTGCGCGAAGCCGGAGGTAGTCGGTGACCATCGAGTTCCCGCCCGTGGAACCGCCGAGCGAGACGGCCCGCCTGGAGGCCGTGAAGCGGCACGCGGTGCTGACCAAGCCGGTCGGCTCGCTGGGCAAGCTTGAGGAACTGGGCGCGTGGGTCGCGGCCTGCCAGGGCGAGTGCCCGCCCCGCCCGTTCACCCGACCGAGGGTCGTGGTGTTCGCGGGCGACCACGGCGTGTCGCGCAAGGGCGTCTCGGCCTACCCGCGCGAGGTCACCGGTCAGATGGTGGCGAACTTCCTCACCGGCGGCGCGGCGGTGAACGTGCTGGCGAACGTGGCCGGCGCGACCGTGCGCGTGGTCGACGTGTCGGTGGACTCGGACACCGCCGTGCAGGAGCACAAGGTGCGGCGCGGCTCGGGGTCGATCGACACCGAGGACGCGCTGACCGCCGACGAGGCCGAGCAGGCCGTCAACCTGGGGCGCAAGCTCGCCGACGACGAGGTGGACGGCGGCGCCGACCTGCTCATCGCGGGCGACATGGGCATCGGCAACACGACGCCCGCGGCCGTGCTGATCGCGGCGCTGACCGGGTCCGAGCCGGTGGCCGTGGTCGGTCGCGGCACGGGGATCGACGACCGGGGCTGGATGCGCAAGACGGCCGCGATCCGGGACGCGCTGCGGCGGGCCCGGCCGGTGCTGGGTCAGCCGTTGCGGCTGCTGGCGACGTCGGCCGGCGCGGACATCGCGGCCACGGCCGGGTTCCTGGCGCAGGCCGCGATCCGCCGCACGCCGGTGATCCTGGACGGCGTGGTGGTCGGCGCGGCGGCCGTGGTGGCCGAGGAGTTGGCGCCGGGTGCGCGCGAGTGGTGGGTGGCCGGGCACCGGTCCGCCGAGCCGTCGCACGCGCTGGCGCTGGGTCACCTCGGCCTGGAGCCGTTGCTGGACTTCGACATGCGCCTGGGCGAGGGTTCGGGCGCGGTGGCCGCGCTGCCGCTGGTCGTGATGGCGACCCGGATCCTGGCGGAGATGGCGACGTTCGAGGGCGCGGGCGTCTCCGGTCCCCGCTGATGCGGTTGGCGCTGTCCTGGCTGACCGTCCTGCCGGTGCGCGTCGGCGAGGTCGACGCGCGCGCGGCGGCCCGGGCGATCACCGCGACGCCGCTCGTCGGGGTGCTGCTGGGTCTGCTCGCGGCGGGGGTGCTGCGCGGGCTGCACGTGCTGGGCACTCCCCCGTTGTTGGCCGGGTTCCTGCTGGTCGGGGGCCTGGCGTTGGCGACGCGGGGCATGCACCTCGACGGGTTGGCCGACACCGCGGACGGGTTGGGCTGCTACGGGCCGCCCGAGCGCGCGCTGGCCGTGATGAAGGACGGCGGCGCGGGGCCGTTCGCGGTGGTCGCGCTGGTCGTGGTGCTGGGCGCGGAGGCGGCGGCTTTCCCGGCCGTCGGGTGGCAGGCGGTGGTGCTGGCGCTGACGGCGGGACGGGCCGCGTTCGTGCTGTGCTGCGCGCGCGGCGTGCCGGCGGCCCGGCCGGAGGGGCTCGGCGCGCTGGTCGCGGGCACCCAGCCGGTGTGGGTCGCGGTGGCGTGGTGGGTCGCGCTGGCCGCGGCGGGTTTCCTGGTGCACCCGTGGCGCGGTCCGCTCGCGGTGGCGCTGGCCGCCGCCGTGGTGCTGGTGCTGGTCGCGCACACCCGCCGGCGGTTCGGCGGGATCACCGGCGACGTGCTGGGCGCGGCCTGCGAGGCGGCCACCCTCGCCGTGCTCGCGGTGTGCGCGTCGCCGATGGGCTGACGTCACCCTCGCGGGGTCGCTCGAACGGGGGTTGAGTCGGGGCGGCGAGGGTGTTCGCCGCCCCGGTCCGGGTCAGCCGAGCGGGGTCATCCAGCCGTGGGTGTCCTCGACCGTGCCGCGCTGGATCGACGTGAGCCGGTCGCGCAGCTTGAGGGTGACCTCGCCGGTGGCGCCGCCGGACACGCTGAACGCGCCGCCGGCGTGCTTCACGTGGCCGACGGGCGTGATCACCGCGGCCGTGCCGCAGGCGAACACCTCGGTCAGCTCGCCCGACTCGGCCTTCTTCTCCCACTCCTCGGTGGAGAACCGGCGTTCCTCGACCGCGTGGCCGAAGTCCTGGGCGAGCCGCAGCAGCGAGTTGCGGGTGATGCCGGGCAGCAGCGCGCCGGACAGCTCGGGCGTGACCACCCGCGCGTCGGAGCCGGAGCCGAGGACGAAGAACAGGTTCATCCCGCCCATCTCCTCCACCCAGCGGCGCTCCACCGCGTCCAGCCAGACGACCTGGTCGCAGCCCTGCTCGGCGGCCTGCGCCTGCGCCACCAGCGACGCCGCGTAGTTGCCCGCGAACTTGGCCGCGCCGGTGCCGCCGGGCGCCGCGCGCACGTACTCGGTCGACAACCACACCGTCACCGGCTTGACGCCGCCGGAGAAGTACGAGCCCGCCGGCGAGGCGATGAGCACGTAGAGGTACTCGGACGCCGGCCGGACGCCCAGCCCCTTCTCCGTGGCGATGACGAACGGCCGCAGGTACAGCGACTCCTCGCCGCCACCCGCGGGCACCCAGCGCTCGTCGACGGCGATCAGCTCCCGGATCGAGGCCAGGAACAGCTCGTCGGGCAGCTCGGGGATGGCGATCCGGCGGGCCGAGGCCCGCAGCCGCTCGGCGTTCGCCTGCGGGCGGAAGGACGCGATCGTGCCGTCGGGCCGGCGGTACGCCTTGAGCCCTTCGAAGATCGCCTGGCCGTAGTGCAGCACGTTGGCCGCCGGGTCCAGCTCCAGCGAGTGGTACGGCTCGACTGCGGCGTCGTGCCAGCCCTGCTCGCGGTTCCAGCGGATCGTCACCATGTGGTCGGTGAAGTGCTGCCCGAAGCCCGGTGCGGCGAGTACCTCCGCCACGCGCTCCGGGGTCGCCGGGTGCGGGTTGGGGGTCCGGGTGAAAGGCAACGCGGTCGTCATGCCAGCACCCTAACCGTCACGAGGACTTCGGAAAATCGTTGTCCCGACGCTCGGACGTCCGACCATCGGGGCGGGTCACCGGGAGTGCGCGCGCGGTCGACCCAGCGCGAGCGCCGCGGTGCCGACGACCAGTCCGACACCGGTGACCACGAGCGCGTCGGTCGGCGCGCCGACGGCCAGCACCACCGACAGGCCGAGCCCGAAGCACGCCGTGCGGGCGGGCCACGTGCGGTCCTCCTTGGCGAGCAGCCGGGCGGCGGCGTTCGTGAAGCCGTAGTACACGGCCGTGGCGCAGCCGCCGACGGCCAGCGCCGTGGCGGGTTGGAGCACCACGACCGCCGCGACCGCCAACGCGCCGTTGACCACGTCCAGGGGCAGCCTGCCGCGCACCGACGTCACCGAGCCGAGCGTGCGCCGGGCCCCGACCAGCGCGGACCGCAGCACCGACACCGCCGCGACCGCCGCGCCGACCGCGAGCAGCGGGACGAGCCACCGGCCGTCGGCGACGACCAGCGCGTCCCGCAGCGGCGCCTTCGACAGCGCCAGCCGGTCCGGTCCGAGTTGCCGCAGCACGGCGTGGCCGACCAGGGCGTACAGCGCGAGCAGCACGGCGAACAGCACCGGCACCGCCACCTTCAGCGCGCGGGGGTCGAACGCCCGCTCGTCCCGGCCGGGCGAGGTGACCCGCTCGAACCCGGTGAACGCGGCGAACAGCACGCACGCGCCGCCCAGCACGCCCATCACGTCCGGTCGCAGCGCGGACGCGGGGTTGGCCGGCGGCGGCACGGCCAGGCACACCACCGCGACCAGCACCAGCACGCCCACCACGAACGCCACCGCCACCGGCGTGAGGCGCGCGGGCCAGGCGACGCCGCCCAGCGCGACGGCGAGGACGACCAGGGCCGCCGCCACCGGCACCCGGTACTGCGGCAGCACGTGCACCGCGAACGCGCTCGCGACCGCCGCCACCACGCCCGCCCGGCCGACCACGTGGGCGCTCGCCGCGATCCACGACGGCAGCAGGCCGAACTGGGCGCGCACCCGGGTGGCGCCGGTGCCCTCCGGGTACACCTGGTGCTGGTCGGCGGTGGACATCGCGGAGCACAGCGCGGCCAGCGCGGCCACGACGAGCGCGGGGAGGAACCAGGGACCCGCACCGGCGACGGCGGGGGCGAAACCGGTGAGGACACCGGCGCCCAGCGTCGAACCGAGGGCGAGCACCACGGCCCCACTACGGGGCGTGAATGTCACCGGTACACACTTGCAGACGAGAAGGGTGAGATCGACCAACCAGTCGGTCGTCATTCGATCGTGTTAATTGTTACTCATTGCTATCACGGGTGCCAACCACGGTTCTTTCCACCAGACCTTTAGCATGCTTCACGATCGACCCCCGTCCCGCCGCACAACCAGGAAGTGCCGGGAGGACCCCGCGAGGAGCCGCAGTGACCGCGCCGAAACTGGCCATCACCGACAGTGACCCGATCAGCACCGCCGTCGACGCCGTGGTGATCGGCACACTCCAAGGTCGCGACGGCGTCGTGCTCGCCGGTGCCGCCGAAGGAGTGAACGCCGCCTACGAGGGCGCGCTACTCCAGGTGCTCACCACCGTGGGCGCGTCGGGCAAGGCCGAGGAGGTCGTGACGCTGCCGACCCTCGGCAAGCTCACCGCGCCCCTGCTGCTGGCCGTCGGTCTCGGCAAGCCCGCCGAGGACGGCTCGATCACCGAGGAGCAGGTCCGCCGCGCGTCCGGCGCCGTCGCCCGCGCCCTGACCGGCAAGAAGCGCGTCGTGACGACGTTGTCGGCGCTGCACCTGGGCGCCGCGGTCGAGGGCACGGTCCTCGGCTCGTACGCGTTCACCACGTACAAGACCGCCGCCGGCGACGCGCCGGTCGCGAAGGTCGACCTGGTCGCGCCCGCCGAGGGCACCGCCAAGGCGCACCGCGCGACCGTGAAGGCCGCGACCGCGATCGCCGAGGCCGTGAGCCTGACCCGCGACCTGGTCAACACCCCGCCGAACGACCTTTTCCCGGAGTCGTTCGCGAACCGGGTCGCCGAACTGGCCAAGACCGACGGCGTCGAGGTCGAGGTGCTGGACGAGAAGGCGCTGCGCAAGCAGGGCTTCGGCGGCATCCTCGGCGTCGGCACCGGCTCGACCCGCCAGCCGCGCCTGGTCCGGCTGACCTACAGGGGCCCGAAGGCGACGAAGAAGGTCGCGCTGGTCGGCAAGGGCATCACCTTCGACACCGGCGGCATCTCGATCAAGCCCGCGGCCGGCATGGAGGAGATGACCTCCGACATGGGCGGCGCGGCGGCGGTGATCGCGACCGTGCTGCTGGCCGCGAAGCTGAAGTACCCGCTGGAGGTCACCGCCTGGGCGCCGATGGCGGAGAACATGCCGTCGGGCGCGGCGTACCGGCCCGGCGACGTGCTGACCATGTACGGCGGCAAGACCGTCGAGGTGCTCAACACCGACGCCGAGGGCCGGCTGATCCTGGTCGACGCGATGGTGCGGGCGGCCGAGGACGGCCCGGACTACCTGATCGAGACCTCCACCCTGACCGGCGCGCAGGTCGTGGCGCTGGGCAAGCGGACCGCGGGCGTCATGGGCTCCGACGACTTCCGCGACCGGGTGGCGGCACTGGGTCGCGCGGTCGGCGAGAACGCCTGGGCCATGCCGCTGCCGGACGAGCTGCGCGGCGACCTGGACTCCCGGGTGGCCGACATCGCCAACGTCACCGGGCACCGCTGGGGCGGCATGCTCGCGGCGGGCATCTTCCTGCGCGAGTTCGTCGCCGAGGGTCTGACCTGGGCGCACATCGACGTGGCCGGCCCGTCGTTCAACAGCGGCGGCCCGCACGGCTACACCACCAAGGGCGGCACCGGCGTCCCCGTCCGCACCCTGGCGGCGGTCCTGGCCGACATCGCCGCCAACGGCTGACCGACGCGAAGGGCCGGCCGGGTGCTCCCGGCCGGCCCTTCCCTCATCACCCGTCGAACCACCTCGACCGTCCACAGAGGACGGTGGACGCACGCCGGGTGACCACCCGGTCACCCGCGGTCGCGCGCGAGGGGCTAGACCTCGCCCGCGGCCTTGCGGCGCGAGTACTCGCGCATCCGCTTCGGGTAGCCGACGATGCCCGCGTCGTAGATCGGGATGCCCAGCTTGCGGGCCAGTCGGCGCGCGCCCTCGGCACCGTCGACGCGCCTGCGGGTCCACTCGCCGTCGTGCGCCACGAAGACCACCGTGGTCTCCGTCACGGTCGTCTTCGGCTCCACGTACGCCTCGACGCCGCGTCGTTCCGCGGCCCACCGCTCCAGGTGGCCCGTGTCGATCGACGAGGCGGCGCGCAGCACCCCCGGGCGCTGCTTCCTGCGGAAACGGTCGAACAGGCCCACCGGGCCCACCTCCTGTGGCCACTGATCACCCCATGGTGCCGGCGCCGGTGTGAAGAGGTGGCCAAATCCTCCGAAGAGGACACCCAAGAGGGCACCGCGTCGCCGTCGCGCGAGGCGTAGTGACAAGATGGCCGTACACACGCGCGCACCCGCGCGGAGTAAGGCAACAGCTCTCCAGGGAGATCCCGTGACCGACACCTCCGCCGACCTTGTGATCCTCGGTGGCGGCTCGGGCGGCTACGCCTGCGCGTTCCGCGCGGCGGAGCTCGGCCTGTCCGTCGTCCTGGTCGAGAAGGACAAGCTGGGCGGCACCTGCCTGCACCGCGGCTGCATCCCCACCAAGGCGCTGCTGCACGCGGCGGAGGTGGCGGACAACGCCCGCGAAGGCGACCAGTTCGGCGTCAAGTCCTCGCTGGAGGGCATCGACATGGCCGGGGTCAACTCCTACAAGGACGGTGTGATCAGCCGGCTGTACAAGGGGTTGCAGGGCCTGGCGAAGGCCAACAAGGTCACCCTGGTCGAGGGCGCGGGCACGTTCGTGGGCCCGAACACCGTCGAGGTGAACGGCGACCGCTACACCGGCAAGAACGTCGTGCTGGCCACCGGTTCCTACGCGCGCAGCCTGCCCGGCCTGGAGATCGGCGGCCGGATCATCACCAGCGACCAGGCGCTGAACCTGGACTACGTGCCGGACAAGGTCGTCGTGCTCGGCGGCGGCGTCATCGGCGTGGAGTTCGCCAGCGTGTGGGCGTCGTTCGGCGCCGAGGTCACCATCGTGGAGGCGCTGCCCCGCCTGGTGCCCGCCGAGGACGAGTACGCCTCGAAGCAGCTGGAGCGCGCGTTCCGCCGCCGCGGCATCAAGTTCAAGACCGGCGTGAAGTTCACCGGCGCGACGCAGAGCGACTCGGGTGTCTCGGTCACCCTGGAGTCCGGCGACGTGCTGGAGGCCGACCTGCTGCTGGTGGCCGTCGGCCGCGGCCCGAACACCGCGGGCCACGGCTACGAGGAGTCGGGCGTGACGATCGAGCGCGGCTTCGTGATCACCGACGAGCGGCTGCGCACGAACCTGCCGAACGTCTACGCGGTCGGCGACATCGTGCCCGGCCTCCAGCTCGCGCACCGCGGGTTCCAGCAGGGCATCTTCGTGGCCGAGGAGATCGCCGGGCAGAACCCGAAGGTCATCGACGAGGCGGGGATCCCGCGCGTCACCTACTGCAAGCCCGAGGTCGCCTCGGTCGGCTTGTCCGAGGCCGCGGCCAAGGAGAAGTACGGCTCCGCGGAGACGTTCGTCTACGACCTCGCGGGCAACGGCAAGAGCCAGATCCTCAAGACGGCGGGCGGTGTCAAGCTCGTCAAGGCGCCCGACGGCCCGGTGGTCGGCATCACCCTGGTCGGCGAGCGCGTCGGCGAGCTGATCGGGGAGGCGCAGCTGATCTACAGCTGGGAGGCTTTCCCCGAGGACGTGGCTCCGCTGATCCACGCCCACCCGACCCAGACAGAAGCCCTCGGCGAGGCCTTCCTCGCCCTGGCCGGCAAGCCGCTGCACGTGCACGGCTGACCGTAACCACCCCAGTCAGCCGAACCACGACCCAGGAGTCAGCGAACGATGGCCTTCTCCGTCCAAATGCCCGCACTCGGCGAGAGCGTCACCGAGGGCACGGTCACCCGCTGGTTGAAGCAGGAGGGTGACCGCGTCGAGGTCGACGAGCCGTTGCTGGAGGTGTCCACCGACAAGGTCGACACCGAGATCCCCTCCCCCGCGGCGGGCGTGCTCCAGAAGATCGTCGCCCAGGAGGACGAGACCGTCGACGTCGGCGCCGAGCTGGCGGTGATCGGCGACGGGCCCGCGGACGCCGGTTCCGACTCCGCGTCCGGCGGCGACGCCGCGCCGGCCGAGGAAGCCCGGCCCGAGCCCGAGCAGGCGCCCGAGCCGGAGTCCGCTCCCGAGCCCGCCGCGCCGGCCGAGCCCGCGTCCGGCGGTGCCGCCGAGGGCACCCCGGTGACCATGCCGGCGCTCGGCGAGAGCGTCACCGAGGGCACCGTGACCCGCTGGCTCAAGCAGGTCGGCGACGCCGTGGCGGTGGACGAGCCGCTGCTGGAGGTGTCCACCGACAAGGTCGACACCGAGATCCCCTCACCGGTGGCCGGCACGCTGCTGGAGATCACCGCGGGCGAGGACGAGACCGTCGAGGTCGGCGGGCAGCTCGCGGTCGTCGGCTCGGGTTCGCCCGCGCCCAAGGCCGAGGCGCCCAAGCCGGAGCCGAAGCAGGAGGCCCCGAAGCCCGCCGCGGAGGCCCCCAAGGCCGAAGCACCGAAGCCCGAAGCACCGAAGGCAGAGGCTCCCAAGGCCGAAGCACCGAAGCAGGAAGCGCCCAAGGCCGAGGCTCCGTCCACTTCGGACGACAGCGCCAACGGCGCGCCGTACGTGACGCCGCTGGTGCGCAAGCTGGCGTCGGAGAACGGCATCGACCTGGGCTCCCTCAAGGGTTCCGGAGTCGGCGGTCGGATCCGCAAGCAGGACGTGCTGGCCGCCGTGGAGGCCAAGAAGGCTCCCGCGCCCGCACCGCAGGCGCCGGCTCCGGCCGCGTCCGCGCCCGCGCCCGCCCAGCGCGTCGCCTCCGCGCCCGCCGCGGACAGCAGCGGCAAGCGCGGCACCGTGCAGAAGCTGCCGCGGCTGCGCCAGATCGTGGCCCAGCGGACCCGCGAGTCGCTCCAGGTCTCCGCGCAGCTCACCCAGGTGTTCGAGGTGGACGTCACCAAGATCGCCCGGCTGCGCAACCGCGCGAAGGCCGCGTTCGAGCAGCGCGAGGGCGCCAAGCTGACCTTCCTGCCGTTCTTCGCGAAGGCGGCCGTCGAGGCGCTGAAGTCCCACCCGGTGCTGAACGCGTCCATCGACGAGGAGAAGAAGGAGGTCGTCTACCACGGCGCCGAGCACCTCGGCATCGCGATCGACACCGAGCGCGGTCTCCTCAACGCGGTCATCGCGAACGCGGGCGACCTGAACCTGGCGGGCCTGTCGCACAAGATCGGCGACCTGGCCGGCCGGGCGCGGACGAACAAGTTGACCCCGGACGAGCTGACCGGCGGCACGTTCTCGCTGACCAACCTGGGCAGCAACGGCGCGCTGTTCGACACCCCGATCATCCAGCAGCCGCAGGTCGGCATCCTGGGCGTGGGCGTGGTGAAGAAGCGCGCGGTGGTGATCACCGACGAGAACGGCGACGACACCATCGCGATCCGGTCGATGGCCTACCTCGCCCTGACCTACGACCACCGGCTGGTCGACGGCGCCGACGCGGGCCGCTTCCTGACCACGATCAAGAACCGCCTCGAAGAGGGCGCGTTCGAGGCCGACCTGGGCCTGTAAGCCCCCGGTGTCGACTCCAGGCCGCTCCCACCACCCGGCGGGGGCGGCCTGGAGTCGTCCGGCGGCAGTGAGGAGCACGGGGTGCGGACGGCGATCCTCGGCACGGTCCTGCTGGTGGCGGCCTGCGGCACGGGTGCCGCCGCGCCCACCTCGGCCCCGCCACCGTCGCCGACGACCAGGACGTGCGGCGACGTCGCCCGTGCCGACGCGAGCGGCAGCCCGCTGCCCGACACCGCGCTGGACCAGGTCTCGAAGGTGCACGACGCGGCGTGCCGCCGGGACTACGCGGCCCTGCCTCCCCTGATGACCGACCCGTTCGCACCGGGCCGCAGCGCCGCCGACACGGTCGCCGGGTGGCGCGCGGCCGACCCGCGCGGCGACCGGCTGGCCGTGCTGGCGTCCACCCTGGAAACCGAGGCCATCACCGACCAGGGCGGCACCACGTTCTGCGGCCACGACGGCACCGCGGTCGTCTTCGCCCGCGGCACCACCGCCCGCCGCGGCGGCCTGAGCGGCTTCTACGCACCGGGCGAGGTCCCGCCCGGCCTGTGCGACCTCCAGGGCTGACCGCGCTCCACCCGCACCACTCCGCAGGCCACGAGGCCATTCCGGGCGAAGGCCGAGCGGGCGGTGAGCCCGGGCAGGCGTCGAGCCCCGAGCGGGGCACCGGGTCCGAACGAGCGTCGAGCCCGGTTCTCGAGCCGGGCAGGAACTCCGGACGGGCCTCGAGTCCAGTGCCCGAGCGGGCGTCGAGCGCCCCCCGCGGCCGCCCGTACCGCCACCCCGATCGCCCGGTCCGCCTCGACCTCCGGCCGCGACACCGCCGACCAGGGCGGATACCCGTCGGCGCGGGCGATCTCCAGGGCCGACCGGACCGGTGCCCAGTGGCGTTGCCGACACGGTCGCCGCTGTGCAACAGGGCCCGCCCTGCGAGACGATCACCGCATGCGCGTAGTGGTGGCCGGCTCGTCCGGTCTCATCGGGACCAGCCTCGTCGCCGCCTTGCGCGGCGCGGAGCACGAGGTGGTGCGCCTGGTGCGCAGGCGGCCCCAGGCGCCGGACGAGCGCGGGTGGGACCCGCCCGCCGGGCGGATCGACGACGGCACGCTCGACGGCGTCGACGCGGTGGTGAACCTGTGCGGCGCCGGTGTCGGGGACAAGCGGTGGAACCACGCGCGCAAGCAGGTGTTGCTGGACAGCCGGATCGCGCCCACCGAGGTGCTCGCGGCGGCGGTCGCGGCGAACGGGGTGTCGACGCTGGTCAACGCGAGCGCCGTCGGCTACTACGGCGACACCGGTGACGACGTGGTGGACGAGACCGCGCCCAGCGGCAGCGGGTTCCTGGCCGACATGGTGCGCCAGTGGGAGGCGGCGACGGCCGCGGCGGGCGGTCGGGTCGTGCTGCTGCGCACCGGGTTGGTGATCAGTCCGGCGGGCGGGCTGTTCGGCAGGCTCAAGCCGCTGTTCCGGTTCGGGCTCGGCGGCAGGCTGGGCGACGGCCGCCAGTACATGCCGTGGATCTCGCTGGACGACGCGGTCGGCGCGATCGTGTTCGCGCTGGAGCACCCGGCCGTCGAGGGCCCGGTCAACCTCACCGCGCCCGCGCCGGTGACCAACGCCGAGTTCACCCGCACGGTCGGGAGCGCGCTGCACCGGCCGACGCCGTGGGTCGTACCGGGCTTCGCGCTCAAGCTCGCGTTCGGCGAGATCGCCGAGGAGGGCATCCTCGTCGGTCAGCGCGCGGTGCCGAAGGTGTTGGAGCGCAACGGTTTCCACTTCCTGTACCCGGCACTGGGCGCGGCGGTCCAAGCCGCCGTGCGCGGGTGATCGGCACGGTGGTCCACCCGCCGGCGCCCGGCCCGGCCGCCGGTCGATGATCGCGACCGCGGTCGGGCTGCTGCTGGCGCTCACCTCGGTGGCGCTGGGCCTGGCCGTCCGCGACGACGTGCCGGGCGTGGACCGCGTGCTGCGCGACGCCGCGTCCGGGCTGCCGGCCTGGATCACCGACGCCGCCGCCGCGGTCAGCCTCGTGCTGAGCCCGGCACTGGCCACGATCGCGCTGGCGAGCCTCGCCGCCCGGGCCCTCCTGGCGCGGGACCCGCTGCTGTTCCGGGCCGCGGTCGTGTTCGGGCTCTGCTGGTCCACGCTGCTCGCCCGGCACGCCTACCTGCGCGTCCGCCCGATCGAGTTCCCCCTGCCGAGCTACCCGAGCGGTCACGTCACGGCGGTCGCCTCGGTCGCCGTCACGGCCGTGCTGCTGACCGGCCGCCTGGCCCGCCGGCACCTGGTCGCCGCGGTCGTCCTGGGCGCCGTCGCGGTGGTCGTCACGGCCGCCGCCCGGGTCGCGCTGCGGTTCCACTGGTTCACCGACACGGTGGGCGCGGTGCTCGGCGTGGTGGGCGTCGGTCTGGTCGCGGGCCACGCCCTCGGGCTGCTCCCGCGGGGCGTAGGGTCGAGCCGTGAGCAGCACTGACCTCTCCTGCCGCACCTCGTCGGACCCGATCGAGGTGCGCGAGCTGGGCACCGTCGACTACCTGGCCGCGTGGGAGCTCCAACGCGAACTCGCGCAGGCGCGCGCGGACGGCCTCGCCGGCGACACCATGCTCCTGCTCGAGCACCTGTCGGTGTACACGTGCGGTCGGCGCACCGAGGACGACGAACGCCCGAAGGGCGGCGACATCCCGGTGATCGACGTCGACCGCGGCGGCAAGATCACCTGGCACGGTCCGGGCCAGCTGGTGGGCTACCCGATCGTGGGGCTGGCCGAGCCGCTGGACGTGGTCCAGTACGTGCGCCGGCTGGAGCAGGCGCTGATCCACGTGTGCGACCAGCTCGGCGTGCGCACGGGTCGGGTCGAGGGCCGCAGCGGCGTGTGGATCCCGGCCGACGACCGGGGCGTGGAGCGCAAGGTCGCGGCGATCGGCATCCGCGTGCAGCGCGGCGTGACGATGCACGGCTTCGAGATCAACTGCAACGCCTCGCTCGACGCGTTCGGCGCGATCATCCCGTGCGGCATCCGGGACGCGGGCGTGGCGTCGCTGTCGCACGAGCTGGACCGGGACGTGACGGTGGCCGAGGTGCTGCCGATGGCGCGGCGCGCGGTGGTCGACGCGCTGAACGGCGACCTGCCGTTGACCGATCGCACGCTGGTGCGTGAACAACCGGTCGCCCCGGGTGTCACTTTCGCGGTGCGCACGAGCTGACACGGTGCGTCACCCCCTCTAGTGTTCCGTAATTACGGAATCGACAGAGGGGAGATTCGTCGTGCTCCTGACCCGACGACACCTGCTCTCCGCCACCGGCGTCGCGGCCGGCGCGCTCCTGCTGCCCGCGACACCGGCGACGGCCCGGACCGCGCCCGAAGACTGGTCCGGTTGGTTACGCGAGAACCGCGACCGGGTGGCCGCGGTGCTGGACGACGGTCGGGGCGGCCGGTTCGCCCACCACCCCGAGGTGCCGCGGCCGTTGACCACGGGGGTCGTGCACCTGGCCGCGTACGCGCACGCCGTCGAGGCGGGCCGGGTCACGCCCGACGACCCGCTGAGGGTCGGCGACTGGGAGCGGTACCGACTCGGGCCGGACGGCGGCGCCCACCTGCGGGCGCTGGCCCACCTGGGCCTGCGCTGCACCGACGGCCGGGTCGCCGACGACCCGCGGGCCGCGGTCACCCTGGGCGACCTGGTCGCGGTGACGACCCGGTTCGGCGACGACGCGGCGGCGGACTGCCTGCGGGACCGGCTCGGCGAGGCGGCGCTGCGCGCGGCGGCGGCCCGGCACGGCTGGCCGGCCGCGCCGACGACGTCCGCGCTGGGCGACGCGCTGCGCGTGGTGCTGGGCCGTCGGGTGGCCGACGAGGACTACCTGCGCGACCCGCGACTGCGGCTGGAGGCCCTCGGCGGGTTGCCGGACGCGACCTGGACGGGCCGCGCGCGGACCGGCACGGCGGCCGGTCTGCACCGCCTGCACCGGAGTCTCGCCGCGACCACCGCGGCACGCGCGCACCTGGCCGACCACCAGGGTCTGCGGGCCCGCGTGACGGCGGACGTGCTCACGATCGAGGGCGTGGTGCGGCACGAGGACGGCACCCTCGCCTCGGCCGCGGTGCTCGCGCACGGTGTCGACGCGGAGTGGGCCGCGCGGGCGGAGAGCCTGGTCGGGCTGGTGTCGCGGACCCTGCTGGAGCCCGGCACGCCGAGCTCGTCCGGGGTCGACCTCTCGTAGGATGGCAGCGGTGGACCTGGTGCAACGACTTGTCGAACTGGAGCAGCGGGTGGCCGCCCTGGAGGGTGGCGCCGAGGCGACACCCGAGGTCGAGGACGGCGGCGGCGCGCTCGGCTACGACGGGCAGGTCCTGCTGGGCGGCGGCGAGGTGCGCCGGCGGATCGACGTGACGGCGGAACGCGCGCTGGGTCTCGCCGACCGGCCCCGGATCGAGGTGCTGGCCGCGCTCGCCCACCCCGCCCGGGTCGACATCGTGCGCTGCCTGCTGGCGGGCGGCGCGCAACCGGCTGCCACGCTCCAGGAGGCCGCGGGCCTCGGGTCCACCGGACGGCTCTACCACCACCTGAAGGCGCTCACCGGGTCCGGCGTGGTGGAGCAGGACAAGCGCGGGAGCTACCGGCTGCGCGTCGACGCGGCCATCCCCGTGCTCGTCCTGCTCACCGCCGCCTCGGACGTGGCGGGTCAGCTGCGCAGCTGAGGCGCGACCTCGGCGGCCACCAGGTCGACGTGGTCCAGGTCGGACAGGTCCAGCACCTGGAGGTACACCCGCTCGACGCCGGTCGCCGCGCGCCACTCGCCGAGCCGCTGCACGACCTCGGCGGGCGTGCCCGCCAGCCCGTTCTGCTTCAGCTCCTCGACCTCGCGGCCGATCGCCGCGGCCCGGCGCGCCACCTCGGCGTCGTCCCGGCCGACGGCCGCCACGAGCGCGACCGACCGGGTGATGTCGGCCGGGTCGCGCCCGATCTCCCGCGCCGCGGCGTCGACCCGGTCGAACTGCGCGGCCGCGACGTCGACGGGCACGAACGGCAGGTTGAACTCGGTGGCGAAGCGCGCGGCCAGCGCCGGGGTCCGCTTCTTGCCGCCACCGCCGACCACGACCGGGATCCGGTCCTGGGCGGGCTTGGGCAGCGCGGGCGAGTCGGTCAGCGTGTAGTGCTTGCCGCTGAACGAGTAGCGCTCGCCGACCGGCGTGGCCCACAGGCTGGTGATGATCTCCAGCTGCTCCTCGTACTTGTCGAACCGCTCGGCGAGCGGGGGGAACTCCAGGCCGTAGGCGAGGTGCTCCTGCTCGTACCAGCCCGAGCCGAGGCCGAACTCGACCCGTCCGCCGGACATCCGGTCCACCTGCGCGACGCTGATCGCGAGCGGGCCGGGGTGCCGGAACGTGGCGGCGGTGACCAGGGTGCCGAGCCGGATGGTGGACGTGTCCCGGGCCAGGCCGGCGAGGGTGATCCAGGCGTCGGTCGGACCGGGCAGGCCGCTGGCCGACCCCATCGCGAGGTAGTGGTCCGACCGGAAGAACGCGCCGTAGCCCGCGGCCTCGGCGGCACGTGCCACCGCGAGCAGGTCGTCGTAGGAGGCCCCCTGCTGGGGCTCGGTGAAGATGCGGAGTTCCACGGGGTGCACGCTAATCGGCGGTCGCCCCGGTCCGCGATCCGACCTGCGGGAACACCTCGGAGGCGAGCAGCTCGACGTGGTCGAGGTCGTTCTGGTCGTTGAAGCTCAGGTACACCCGGCCGACGCCGAGTTCGGCCCACTCGCCGAGCCGGTCCACGACCTGGCCGGGCGTGCCGCGCAACTGCTCCACGTTCAGCTGCCGCCCGATCTCCTCCTCCACGCCGGCCCGGCGGGCGACCTCGGCGTCGTCCCGGCCGACCACGACCCGCAGCGCGACCGAGTGGACCACCGTGCCGGGGTCGCGGCCGATCGCGCGCGCCGCGGCGTCGAACCGGTCGAACAGCTCCTTGGCCGCCTCGGGCGCCTGGAACGCGGTGTTGAACTCGTCGGCGAACCGGGCCGCGAGCGCGGGCGTCCTGGTCCGGCCGCGACCGCCGATCACGAGGGGCACCGACGCCTGGGCGGGCTTGGGCAGCGCGGGCGAGTCGGTCAGCGTGTAGTGCTTGCCGGCGAAGGAGAACGTCTCGCCCACCGGCGTGCCCCACAGCCCGGTGATGATCTCCAGCTGCTCCTCGAACCGGTCGAACCGCTCCCGCACGTCCGGGAACGGCAGGCCGAACGCGGTGTGCTCCTCCTCGTGCCACCCGGCGCCGAACCCGAAGTCCACGCGTCCACCGGACATCCGGTCGACCTGCGCCACGCTGATCGCGAGCGGACCGGGGTGCCGGAACGTCGCCGAGGTGACCAGGGTGCCGAGCCGGATGGTCGAGGTGTCCCTGGCGAGACCGGCGAGCGTGGTCCACGCGTCGCCGGGCGCGGACGGCGCGGTCTCGCCCGGTCCGATGCGGACGAGGTGGTCGGAGACGAACAGCGCGCCGTAGCCGGCGGCCTCGGCGGTGAGGGCGAACGCGGCGAGGGAGTCGTAGGTGTCCGCCAGTTGCGGCGCGACGAAGGCTCGGAAGTCCACCCCGTCGAAACTAGCGACGGCGCGACCGCGACCGGTGCTCGTCCCGCACGGCGGGAACCGGTTCGCGAACCCGAAGCCCCTCCACCACCCGGACGATCGTGCGCTCCACCTCGGCGCTGGCCTTGCGCGGCTCGGAGGAGGCGGCGATGGTGCTCGCGCCCGCCGACAGCGCGCCGAACAGCAGCCGCGTCATGGTCTCCACGGGCAGCTGCTCCAGCTCGCCGGACTCGACCAGCACGCCGATCGTGGTGCGCAGCAGGCCGTAGCTGAAGTGCTCCTCGGCCTCGCGCCAGCGCTCCCAGCCCATCACCACCGGCGCCTCGTGGATCACGATGCGCTGGTAGGAGGGCTCCAGGCAGACCCGGACGTAGGCGCGCAGGCCCGCGATGGCGGTGTCCCACGGGTCGCCGGGCGCGCTGACGATCTCGCCGAGCTTGCGCATGAACCCGTTCTCGACCGAGTCGAACGCGGCCTCGAACAGCGCCTGCTTGCCGCTGAAGTGGTGGTACAGCGCGCCTTTCGTGACCCGGGCGCGCTTGGTGACCTCGTCGAGCGACGTGCCGGCGTACCCGCGTTTGGTGAACAGCTCCACCGCGCTGTCCACGAGGGCCTGCCTCGTGGACTCGGAGTACTCGACGCGCCTCGACCGCACTGTCACCACGTTCACAACCGTACGACATACCGACGGTACGTACCCGTGGTATGTTCGCCCCATCGGCCATACCGACGGTATGCGAAAGACCTGGGGTATGACGCCGATCACCGACGTTGGGAGGCGTGATCATGAGTTGGACCGACTTCTACCGACGGCGTGACGCCCTGGACGCCGCGTTGCGCGCCGCGGCGCGGGACCCGGCCGCTCCCCTGGCGTGGGACCGGGAGGTGTTCGGGTCCCGCGACGAACTCGTGCAGGCCCTGCACCACCGGTGGACGCAGCAGCTCACCGGCCGCCTCGGGGTGGCGCTGGAGGACGAGGACGTCGACCGGGTCGACACCGTCACCCGGACCTGGCGCGCGCTCGCCGCCGAGCAGCCCGTGCTGCGGGCCGTGCTGGACGCGCACCTGCCGGCCGGCGGCGCCGCGGGCGAGCAGCGGATGCTGGCGCTGACCGCCGGGTTGGCCGAGCTGTCCGAGCCGGTCGCCGAGATCACCCGCGTCGGCGCCGCGTTCACCGCGCTGATCCGGGGCGACCTCCGGGCCGCCGCGCCGCGCGGACTCGCCAAGAGCGCCTGAGCGCGGTTGGCTGGACCCATGAAGTGGACCGAGGCCGACATCCCCGACCAGAGCGGGCGCACCGCGCTGGTCACCGGCGCGAACTCCGGGTTGGGCCTGCGCACGGCGCGGGTGCTCGCCGGGCGCGGCGCGCTGGTGCTGATGGGCTGCCGGTCCCCCGAGCGCGGCCGGGACGCGGTGCGCGACGTGCTCGCGTCCGGCGGCCGGGCGGAGTTGGTCGCACTCGACCTGGCCGACCTGTCCTCGGTGCGCGCCGCGGCCGAGGCGGTCCGCGAGCGCACCGGCGACGCCGTGGACCTGTTGATCAACAACGCGGGCGTGATGGCCGTGCCGCCCGGCCTCACCGCCGACGGCTTCGAGCGGCAGTTCGGCACCAACCACCTCGGGCACGCCGCCCTGACCTGGCTGCTGATGCCCGCGCTGCGCGGGCGTCCGGGCGCGCGGGTCGTCACCGTGTCCAGCCTGGCCCACCGGTCCGGCGCGCTCGACCTCGCCGACCCGAACTCCACCACGCGGCCCTACAGCTCCTGGGGCGCGTACGGCCAATCCAAGCTGGCGAACCTGCTGTTCGCGCGCGAGCTCGACCGGCGGCTGCGCGCGGCCGGCGCGGACGTGACGTCCGTCGCCGCCCACCCCGGTCTGACGAACACCGAGCTGAGCGCGAACATGGCCCGCGCCCACCGCAGCCGGTTCCTCGACGTCGGCTCGAAGGTCGTCGGGTTGATCTCCCAGTCCGTGGAACGGGGTACGTTGCCGCAGCTCTACGCGGCGACCGCGGCGGAGGTCCGTCCCGGCGCCTACTACGGCCCCGACGGCTTCCGCGAGGTGCGGGGCGGACCGGCGCCCGCGAGTTCCTCGAAGGCGTCCCGCGACGAGTCGGCCGCGCGAGCGCTGTGGGACCTGACCGCCGAGCTCACGGGCATCACACCGGACCCCGCGTGACGTAGGGTGAATCGGTGACCGTCGTACCTGAGGGTCGGAAGCTGCTGCGGCTCGAAGTCCGCAACAGTCAAACGCCCATCGAGAAGAAGCCCTCGTGGATCAAGACCAAGGCCAAGATGGGCCCCGAGTACCGGGAGCTCAAAGGCCTGGTCAAGCGCGAGGGTCTGCACACGGTGTGCGAAGAGGCCGGGTGCCCCAACATCTACGAGTGTTGGGAGGACCGCGAGGCCACCTTCCTGATCGGTGGCGAGCAGTGCACCAGGCGCTGCGACTTCTGCCAGATCGACACGGGCAAGCCCGCCGACCTGGACCGCGACGAACCCCGCCGGGTGGCCGAGTCCGTGCAGGCCATGGGTCTGCGCTACTCGACCGTGACGGGCGTGGCGCGTGACGACCTGGAGGACGGCGGCGCGTGGCTCTACGCCGAGACCGTCCTGCGGATCCACGAGCTGAACCCGGGCACCGGCGTCGAGCTGCTGATCCCCGACTTCAACGCGGTGCCCGAGCAGCTGGCCGAGGTGTTCGCCTCCCGGCCCGAGGTGCTCGCGCACAACCTGGAGACCGTGCCGCGGATCTTCAAGCGCATCCGGCCGGCGTTCCGCTACGAGCGGTCGCTGGAGGTGATCACCAGGGCGCGCGAGGCGGGCCTGGTGACCAAGTCGAACCTGATACTCGGCATGGGCGAAACCCCGGACGAGGTCACCGAGGCGCTGCGCGACCTGCACGAGGCGGGCTGCGAGATCATCACGATCACCCAGTACCTGCGCCCGTCGCCCCGGCACCACCCGGTCGAGCGCTGGGTCAAGCCCGAGGAGTTCGTGACGCACAAGGAGACCGCCGAGGAGATCGGCTTCTCCGGCGTCATGGCCGGGCCGCTGGTCCGCTCGTCCTATCGCGCGGGCCGGCTGTACGCCCAGGCCGTGCAGAAGCGCGGCGACGTGCTGCCGGAGAACCTGCACCACCTGCTCCAGGCGGGCAGCGCGGCCCAGGAGATCACCTCTCTGCTGTCCCGCTAGCCACCCGCTCCACCGCGACGCCGCTCCCGCCGCCCGCGGGAGCGGCGTTTTGCGCTAGTCGGCGTCCTCGCGCCGCAGGAGGGCGCCGGCGACCACGACCAGGGCGCCGAACCCGGCGACGGGCGCGGCCCACGTGAGGCGTTCGGCGCGCAGCCGGGAGCAGATGGCGGGCAGCCCGGCGCCCTGCGCCTGCGCGTCCACCGGGTCGTAGCCGAGGCCCAGGCCGTTGCCGCAGGAGAAGTCGAACCCGAGCGGCGTGCCGGTGTGCAGCGGGAGCAGCACGATCAGCAGCCCGGCCACCAGGAACGCCACCCCGACGACCGCTGCCACGAGCCTGGGCGTCATGGCGTCAAACTACGGCGTGCGCCCGCTCCCGCACAGTCCCGCGCCGCCACCGGAGTCGGCGGTTCCCCGCCGTCAGGACCGGCCCGCGGCCCGGCGCGCTTCCTCCCGCTTGGACTCGTCGACCACCTCGGCGGCGCCGTCCACACCCCACAGCTCCAGAAGGCTGGAGACGGCGTCCGCAATACCCGCGTACCGGTCGTTCGGCAGATCGGGAGGAAGCTCGATCCGCAACTCGGGACGGCCCATGCGTGTCATCATCACGTCTTAGCGGCATCGGCACAATCACTCGATCGAGCACTTTTGCACGCAGTTTCACGAGCGCGGAAACAAGCAACCGAATTCACCCGGGCAGGACCGTGGGAGCCTGGTCACAGCACCCGAACTCCGCTTGACAAACACCCCGCGCACCGCACCCCGAGGAACTCCCACACCGGCCAGACGTGGGCAGACGTCACGAATCCCCCAGGTCGCCGGCCGACCGGCGACCGCCTGCCGAATACCGCCGCAACGATCGGGAGGCAAATCGTTCGACTTACCGGCATAAAGTCCGCCCCCGTTCATCGACCCTCCCCGCCGGGCCGCGGACACAACACGGACCGCCCCTAAAATTCCATTGGTCACCGGTCGAATAACAGCCTGAAAAGCAGCTCGTCCCGATCACCGCGAGAGCGCGCCCACAGCCCGGACCAGGCTCCCACCGGCGATGATCGGACTTCGCGGACCCGGCCCGTCGGTACTCGGAATCGCGATACCCGGTCGCCGTCCACCGGTCGGCCACCCATTCCGCAGATCGCGGGAATCACCCGATCGCTTTCCGCACCAGTGCGGACTCCGATCACCGACCACACCGCCGCGCGAGCCGGTGCCGACCGTCCCCGAACCGCCGCCGGGCACCACCGGCGACCAGTCCGACGTGGACCGTCCGAACCGGACATTCGAGACTCAACGGACGCTTGGCGCGGCACACCCGAAGCGGTTCCGCACTTCGGGCGCACGCGCGGGCGGGCGCGGGAGCCCTCCGACCAGGGCGGCTTGACCCACGGCTCACCCCATACACGGATATTATGGACTGTTTGGGATTCCCCAGATGCGCGGCAGCCGCCCATAGTGACTCCCACGCTGGTCGGCCGACCCGCGGGACGAGACCCCTGCCGCTGAAGGACACCTCGCCATGACCCAGCGCTTCCTGCTGCGCGCTGCGTGCGTCCGCGTTCCCGCCGCCGTCCCCCGGCGGCGGGCCGACAGCGCCACCGGCGCGGTGCCGCCGACGAGCGCCCTGCGCCGCGGCGGACCCGTGCGCCCGTCACCGCAAGTCGTGCCACCCGTCACCGGCGACCGCTGGCGCGTCGTCGTGTGACCCCCTGAACGCCCGAGGTGAGCCGCGCATCCGTCGTGCGATGAGCGGCTCGCCCCGCGTGCGTCGTCCACCGGGCGGACCCTGCCAACGGCTGCCCACCGGACGACGAGTTCGACGGCAACCCGCGTTCCCCCTGCGTCAACCGGGACGCGCGGCGCGCCGCACCATCCCTGCATTGCGAGGAGTAGTAGATGAAGCGCAGATCGTTGACGGCCGGGCTCGCCCTGGCCGTCTTCGCCTCAACGGCGCTGGCCTCGGCCACCGCCCCGGCGCAAGCGGTCGAACAGCCCCAACCGTCGGCGCAGGACCGGCAGGCCTCGGCCGTCGCCGCCGCCGACCGCGCCGTGAGCAGCGGTCTCGACTCGCTCGCCGCGAGCCCGAGCGAGACCTACACGCGCGACCAGGTCATCCCGTTCGTGAACGACCTCTACTCGGTCAGCTACCAGCGCTCCTACCGCGGCCTGCCGGTCGTGGGCGGCGACGCGACCGTCATGTCCGACGGCCAGGGCCGGGTCAAGGCCGTGATGGCCGCGACCAAGACCAAGGTGTCGCTGGGCTCCACCAGCCCCAAGGTCGCGAAGGCCGACGCGGAGAAGGCGTCCCGCGCGCTCCAGGGCAAGACCGACAAGGTCGAGTCGAGCCGGCTGGTCGTCAAGGTGGTCAACGACGCGCCGAAGCTGGCGTGGGAGCACCTGCTCGTCGGCACCAAGAAGGACGGTGGCCCGAGCCACCTCAACGTCTGGGTGGACGCCGAGAACGGCGCCGTCCTGGACAAGGTCGAGGACGCCGCGCACGGCACCGTCAACGGTGAGTGGAACGGCAACGTCTCCATCGACACCACGAACTCGGGCGGCACCTACAAGCTGGTCGACCCGAACCGCCCCGGCCTCCAGTGTTCGGACTACAGCACCGGCACGGTGTTCTCGAAGTCCACGGACACCTGGGGCAACGGCTCGGAGACGAGCAAGGAGACCGGCTGCGGCGAGGTGATGTACGCCGCCCAGCAGGAGTGGAACATGCTCCGCGACTGGATGGGTCGCACCGGCCACAACGGCTCCGGTCGCAGCTGGCCCGCCAAGGTCGGCCTGAACGAGCAGAACGCGTACTGGGACGGCTCCACGATCACGATCGGCAAGAACTCGGCCGGTAAGTGGATCGCGTCGATGGACGTCGTCGGCCACGAGTACGGCCACGGCCTCGACCAGAACACCCCCGGCGGCACGTCCAGCGAGGCGGGTCTGGGCGAGGGCACCGGTGACATCTTCGGCGCCCTGACCGAGGCCTACGCGAACAACGCGAAGGACACCCCGGACTACCTCGTCGGCGAGACGATCAACCTCGTCGGCAGCGGCCCGATCCGCAACATGTACAACCCGTCGGCGGTCAACGGCGACCCGAACTGCTACAGCTCCTCGATCCCCAACACCGAGGTGCACGCGGCGGCCGGCCCGTTGAACCACTGGTTCTACCTGCTGGCCGAGGGCTCGAACCCCGGCGGCGGCAAGCCCAGCAGCTCGACCTGCAACAGCAGCACCGTCACCGGCGTCGGCATCAAGGACGCGGGCAAGGTCTTCTACGGCGCCATGCTGCTCAAGACCAGCGGCATGACCTACAAGAAGTACCGCGTCGCGACGCTGACCGCGGCCAAGACGCTGGACGCCACGTGCAACCTGTACAACCGCACGAAGGCCGCGTGGGACGCCGTCTCGCTGCCCACGCAGTCCGGTGAGCCCACCAGCTGCACCCCGAGCGGCAACAACGACTTCTCGCTGTCGCTGAACCCGGCCTCGGGCTCCATCGCCAAGGGCGCCTCGGGCACCTTCTCCGTCGGCACCCAGGTCACCAGCGGCAACGCGCAGACCGTGGCGCTGTCGGCCTCGGGTCAGCCCTCGGGCGTGACCGTGAGCTTCAACCCGTCCTCGGTCCAGGCGGGCGCGAGCTCGACCGCGACCGTCTCGGTCGGCTCGTCGGTCGCCGACGGCACCTACTCCATCACCGTCTCCGGTGCGGGATCCGTCAGCCACACGGCGACGTACTCCCTGACCGTCGGCGGCGGTGGCCCCGGCCCGGTCGACCCGCCGAACATCGACGTGGCGGCCGTGCAGGCGCACCTCACGCAGCTGAACACGATCGCCACCAACGCGGGCGGCAACCGTCGCGCGGGCAGCACCGGCTACACCAACTCGGTGGCCTACATCAAGGGCAAGCTCCAGGCCGCGGGCTTCACCGTCGCGGAGCAGAGCTGCTCGAGCTGCACCTACGTGTCGAACAACCTGATCGCCGACTGGCCCGGTGGCGACACCGCGCAGACGATCATGTTCGGCTCGCACCTGGACAGCGTCGCGGCCGGCCCCGGCATCAACGACAACGGCTCCGGCTCGGCCACGCTGCTGGAGAACGCCCTCCAGCTGGCCGCCAAGAACCCGACGATGCTCAAGCACGTCCGGTTCGCCTGGTGGACCGACGAGGAGCAGGGCCTCAACGGGTCGAAGTACTACGTCAGCCAGCTGAGCTCGACCGCCCGGTCGCAGATCAAGGCGTACTACAACTTCGACATGGTGGCCTCCAAGAACGGCGGCTACTTCATCAACAACATCACCACCGCCGCCGCGGCGCCGCTCAAGGCCTACTGGGACACGCTGAACCTGGCGCCCCAGGAGAACGTCGAGGGCGCGGGCCGCTCGGACGACTACTCCTTCCAGAACGCCGGCATCCCGTCCTCGGGCTACGCCACCGGCGCCTCGGCGCGCAAGACCAGCGCCGAGGCCCAGAAGTGGGGCGGCACGGCCAACGCGGCGTACGACTCCTGCTACCACAGCGCGTGCGACACGACCTCGAACATCAACGCCACGGCTCTCGACCGCAGCGCTGACGGTGTCGCGTACACGATCTGGAAGCAGGCCGTCGGCACGTCCACCCCGACGAACGACTTCGCCGTCACGGTCAACCCGACCTCGGGTTCGGTCCAGCCGGGCGCCTCGACCACGGTCACGGTCAACACCCAGACCACCGCGGGCTCGGCGCAGAACGTGACGCTGTCGGCCACCGGCGCGCCCTCGGGCGTCACGGTGAGCTTCAACCCGTCGTCGGTGCAGACCGGCAACTCCTCCACCGCGACGATCACGGCGAGCTCCTCCACCGCGCAGGGCACCTACACCATCACCCTCTCGGGTGTCGGCACGGCGACCCGCTCGGCGACCTACCGCCTGACCGTCGGCACCGGCAACCCGGGCAACTGCACCTCCTCGGACCTGATCCGCAACGGCGGGTTCGAGAGCGGCACCACCCCGTGGACCACGACCTCGGGCGTCGTCGACGCCCAGGCCGCGGAGCCGGCGCACAGCGGCTCGTACAAGGCGTGGCTGAACGGCTGGGGCTCGGCCCACACCGACAGCGCCGCCCAGTCGGTCACCATCCCGGCGGGCTGCACCAACTCGGTGCTGACCTACTGGCTGCACATCGACACGAACGAGACCGAGAGCGTCGCCTACGACACGCTGACCGTGACGGTCGGCAGCAGCACCGTGGGCAGCTACTCGAACACGGACGCCAACAGCGGCTACTCGCAGGTGACCGTGAACGTCGGCCAGTTCGCGGGCCAGACCGTGACGCTGAAGTTCAACGGCGTCGAGGACGCGAGCCTTCAGACGAGCTTCGTCATCGACGACGTGGCCCTGACGACGGCGTGACAACTCCCTGACCGACGATCCGCCGGTCACCGACGGGGGTGGGTGTCTTCGGACACCCACCCCCGTTCTGCTGTTCCAGGGGGTGCGTTTCAGCCCCGCGCCACTACTCCTCGTCCCCGTCGGGCGCACCGCCCGCCTCGGCGCCGGTCATCGACTCCACGATGACGAAGTCCGCGTCCTCGTCCGCGCCGCTCGTGCTCCGGCGCGTCGGCGGCAGGTGGTAGGTCCCGAGCCCGCGTCCGCGGACGGACGACCTGGGCGACATCCCGCGCATGGCCCGCCCTCCTAGTGAGCGCCGTCGCGCTGGATGCGCGCGACCTGGTGGAGGTGGTTCGACTCGACCTCGGCCAGGACGGCGTCGAGCACGGGGTCGCGGCCCTCGAGCGAACGCCGGTGGGCGGCGACCCGCGCCACGGCGTCCATGGCGGACACCGCGACCTCCGTCGCGATCGCGACGCACACCTGCTGGGCCAAACCCCCCGAGGCCTGGTCGCGCAGCAGCGCGTGCAGGCGGCGCCCCTCGGCGGACAGCAGGAGGCCGCCGTGGGTGCGCATGAGCTGAGAGGTGTCTGCCTGCGCCAACAGGCGCTGAAGCTCCCCGGACACTGGATAGCTCCTCGTTGCTGGTCAGCCGCTGGGTTCGGGCTGTTCACCGTTGAATGATCCGGTCGACTTGTCGCAGACTTGTCACACCGGGAGAACTCCCGCGACCGGGTGAGGTACGGCCGTTGGTCTACCGCTGTCGAACTTCACGGGCCGCCCCTGCGGACCGGACCCGCCGCCCGCGTCGACCACGCCGGCCCACCCGCACCCGGGTTCGGGAAACCTCCGACGACCGATATCCGCACCGGATCGGGAATCGAATACCCGCCGAATCGCGGGGCAGACTCCCGGCGACTGCCGTACCGCGCGCCAGAGGCACCCGGACGAGAGCGATAGCCGGACCCTATGCGGCCGATCCGACCCGGTGATGGACGCCCGCCAGAGGTTTCGATTCCCCACCGCCACATCGGCCACCACCGGACCTCGAATCGTCCCCCGACGGACCGCGGAATTCCCGGTGAATTCCGTAGCGGATCTTCGGGTCGTCGCACCCTAGGTACCTTCCGGCAGCCCGTCAACCCCTGATCACACCGTGGCCGTATTCCATCCGGTGCGGCCCGGAAGAGCAGCCGGAAGACGGTATTGACACTCTCCCGCAGTGGCCGAAAGATCTGTCTCACTCATGTCACATCCGCCGATGTGGAGCGAAAGTGCCCAGCTCAGAGCACCAGCAGCAGAGGCCCGCCGAGCGAGCGGCGTCCAGCTACCTCAGGTGGCTGCTCCGGCAGCCGGACCGCCCCTACCGGAAGCGGTGGCTCCGGAAAATCCGGAGAACCCGTCAGACGGTACCGCTGTACGACGAGACGGTGCTCCGGACGGAGGCCGTGGCCGAGGTTCTGGACGCCTACATGTACGAAAACGGGCAGTTCAACGACAACCAGGCCGACCAGTACGAACAACGCGGCCCCGAGGACCGCCCGATCTACGTCAAGCAGACGAACCGGGCCCTCACCGGAAAGCTCACGGAAAAGGTCCTGGAAAACTTCGTGAGAGCGTTCGAGATCACCGAACCGGACGCCCGCGAACTGTGGTCGATCTGGCACGGCGAAAAGCACTCGCTGGTCGTCGTCGGCACCTTGGAACGACGCGCCGACCTCCCCGCGCACGGCCACGAGACGGTGTCCGTCGACGAGGACCACCACATCGGCGCGAACGGCTTCCCGGCCCGGCACGAAGTCCGCCAGACGATTCGCGCGGTGGGCGCCGAACTGGCCGGCTTCCCCTACTTCTTCGACACGAACGCGGTCGACGTGCGGCTCGTCAGCGGCGGCACCCAGGGCGAGATGACCCGGCACAGCGAACACCTCTGGCGGGTCATGTTCACCTTCGGCAAGCCGGTCGCGCTGGGCGCGACGAAGTTCTTCCACTACACCCAGAACTTCAATTACACCGAACCGCCGGACCCGGACTACCGCCGATGCATCTACAATCGATACAACGGCTGGAACGTGCGGGTGCACTTCCACCCCGACCGGCTCCCCGGCACGGTGTGGTGGGCGGAGTGGGAGAACGACCGCCCGGACAGCCCGATCAAGTACCGGGAACCCGTCGAACTGGATGACGGACTGGCCGCCCACCGCTCGCTGCTGTCGATCGAACGCGCGGTCGCGGGTTTCGTCTGGGATTGGTAACCACGCTCCGCGACATTGGTCTGGGCCAAGAGAGGGAGTCGATGCGGGAACCGGCCTAGTGGCGGTTCCCTCGTGTGCCTGGGCGTGGCAGACTACCGGCGCCGTGCCACGCCTGCTGGAGGACTGCCATGCCTGGTACAGACCCGGCCGGAGCAGACGTCGCGGCGGCATTTCTCCGCGAACTGCTCGATCGGCGGGGACGCTACCGGGAACGGTGGGTGCGCCAGGTCACGAAATCACGTGACGGGGAGATCAGCCAGGCCGCGGTGGCCCGCGTGATCGTCGACTACGTGGGATTGCGCGGTGATGCCATCGCCGATTACCGCAAACTGCGCAGCCGGGTGCACCGGGCCCTTTCCGGCACCAGTCTCACCGCCGAGACGCTCGGTTTGTTCGTGGGCGCCTTCTCGATGTCCGAACGGGACACCCGGGATTTGTGGGCGAAGTTCGCGGGCGCCGCCGTCGACAACGTGGAGGTGCTCCGCACGCTCGCCCCTCCCCCACCGGAGGCGGTCGGTCTCCGGGCCTCGCAGTTCGAAGTGCTGTCCTCCCGCGAGGAGCACTTCATCGACCCGCACGGGCAGCCCGAGCGGCACGAGACCGTCCAGCGGCTGCGCGCGCTCGCGGACGACCTGGGCCGATTCCCGGTCCAGTTCGACACCCCGCACATCCTGGTGCTCGACGCCAGCACGGACGCCTCCGACCTGTACCACAGCACGACCGGCAGCTACGGCTTCGACCTCATCTTCGACTCGCCGCTGCGCCGACTGGACGAGATCACCATCCGGTACTCGGTGAAACTCGACTACACCGCGCCCCAGTCGGATTTCCGGCGCATCGCGGTCCGCCCGATGAGCAACATGTCGATCGCCATCCACTTCAGCCGCGAATGCCTGCCGGCCGAGGTGTGGTGGGCGAGTTGGCGCGACCCGTTCCCGGAAAGCGAACCGATGACCAGGGAACCGGTCCAGGTCGACCGCGGCCGGGTCAGCAAGAAGTTGTCCTTCGCCGCCTCCAGCAGCATCGTGGGGTTCTGCTGGGCGTGGGACGACACCCCGCGAAAACAGCGGCTCACCGCACAGGCCGTGTGAGCGCCCGCGCACCGTTTCCGGGCACGGCGGACAACACGGCGGGACGGACGAGGAGTGGTGGGCGCGGCAGGGTTCGAACCTGCGACCGCTCGGGTGTAAGCCGAGTGCTCTTCCGCTGAGCTACACGCCCGGACGGCACCGGGAGACCGGTGCCGGTGAAGCTATCAGGACAGGGCGGCGACGGCCTTCTTCCAGGCCTCCTGGTCGCGCGCCTCGCCGGGTGCGTTCACCTCGGCGTAGCGCACGACGCCCTCCTTGTCGATCAGGAAGGTGCCGCGGTTGGCGAGCCCCGCCGCCTCGTTGAACACGCCGTACTCCGACGCGACCGCGCCGTGCGGCCAGAAGTCGGACAGCAGCGGGAACTGGTAGCCCTGCTGCTCGGCCCACGCCTTCAGGCTGAACGGCGTGTCCACCGACACCCCGAGCACCTGCACGCCGTCGGCCTCGTACGTGGCCAGCTCGTCCCGCACCTGGCACAGCTCGCCGGTGCAGATGCCGCTGAACGCGAACGGGTAGAACACCAGCAGCACGTGGCGCTCGCCGCGGAACGACGACAACGCCACCGGCTGCTTGTTGTAGTCGTTCAGCGTGAAGTCCGGAGCCTGCGAACCGACCTCGACAGCCATTACCTCAGCCCTTCGGCGCACGATGGAAGACGGGCTCCGGTGAGGAGCCCGCCATCGAGCCTAGGGCATCGAAGATCAGCGCTGCTTGCTCCGGGCCGACTTCGGCGAGACCAGCCGGGTGGCCGACCAGTCCGCGCTGATGTTGATCGAGGAGGTCTGGGCCAGGCCGGCCGTCGACGCGGCCTCCGCGGTCTCGGACGGCTCGACGTACCCCTCACGTCCGGTCTTCGGCGTCAGGATCCAGATCACGCCGTCCTCGGCCAGCGGGGTCGTGGCGTTGATCAGGGCGTCGACCAGGTCGCCGTCGTCCTCGCGCCACCAGAGCAGGACCACTTCCACGACGTCGTCGGCGTCTTCGTCGAGGAGATCGGTGCCGATCCGCTCCTCGACCGCCGCACGCAGGTCGTCGTCGACGTCCTCGTCCCAGCCGATCTCTTGGACAACGTTGCCCGGTTCGATCCCGAGCCTGTCGGCGACACCGACCTTGCCGGCGTCTTCCGCGGCGACCACGGCTTCCACTCCTCCAAGTACACGAGAGCGGCAGCCGGGTACGACTGCCGCGCGGATGTCACTACCAGTCGCGGCTAGCGAACACTGTCACACGTCCCACGCGCAACCGTAAGGGCCAAGACACGCCGCATCGGGTACCCCCGGATGCGCGAAGCCGAGGGCATGAGGCAGGCTGGACACACCTCCTATTCGCGCGCGCGAGAAAGACGGTCTGGAACTACTCACCGGTAGCGGTGACGGGATCGGGTCGCTCGGGCAACGATGGGATCAGAGAACCCCGGAACGAGGAGATCCCTTGGCCCCGCAGAACCCCGGCGCCACGCCCGAGCGGGTGCGCGTCATCCGCGACGGACTGGCCGCCCACCTCCCGGACATCGACCCGGAGGAGACCGCGGAGTGGCTGGAGTCGTTCGACGCCGCGCTCAAGGGCGGCGGGCAGCAGCGCGCCCGCTACCTGATGCTGCGGCTGCTCGAGCGCGCGCGGGAGAGCCACGTCGGGGTTCCTGCCCTGACCAGCACGGACTACGTCAACACCATCCCCACCGAGCGCGAGCCGTGGTTCCCCGGCGACGAGGAGGTGGAGCGCCGCTACCGGGCCTGGATCCGGTGGAACGCGGCGATCACGGTGCACCGGGCGCAGCGCCCCGGTGTGGGTGTCGGTGGTCACATCTCGACCTACGCGTCCTCCGCGAGCCTCTACGAGGTGGGTTTCAACCACTTCTTCCGCGGCAAGGACCACCCCGGCGGCGGTGACCACGTGTTCATCCAGGGTCACGCCTCGCCGGGCGTCTACGCCCGGGCGTTCCTGGAGGGCCGGCTCTCGGCCGAGCAGCTCGACGGCTTCCGCCAGGAGTACTCGCACGCCGGTCCGGGCGGCGGCCTGCCGTCGTACCCGCACCCGCGGCTGATGCCGGACTTCTGGGAGTTCCCCACCGTGTCCATGGGCCTCGGCCCGATGAACGCGATCTACCAGGCCCGGTTCAACCGGTACCTGCGCGACCGCGGCATCAAGGACACCTCCGACCAGCACGTGTGGGCCTTCCTCGGCGACGGCGAGATGGACGAGCCCGAGTCGCGCGGTCTGCTCCAGATCGCGGCCAACGAGCAGCTGGACAACCTCACCTTCGTGGTGAACTGCAACCTCCAGCGCCTCGACGGCCCGGTCCGCGGCAACGGCAAGATCATCCAGGAGCTGGAGTCGTTCTTCCGCGGCGCCGGCTGGAACGTCATCAAGGTCATCTGGGGCCGCGAGTGGGACTCGCTGCTGCACGCCGACCGCGACGGCGCGCTGGTGAACCTGATGAACACCACGCCCGACGGCGACTACCAGACCTACAAGGCCAACGACGGCGCCTACGTCAAGGAGCACTTCTTCGGCCGCGACCCGCGGACCAAGGAGCTCGTGGCGCCGCTGACCGACGACGAGGTGTGGAACCTCAAGCGCGGCGGCCACGACTACCGCAAGGTCTACGCGGCGTACAAGGCGGCGGTCGAGCACGTCGGCCAGCCGACGGTGATCCTCGCCAAGACCATCAAGGGCTACGGCCTCGGCCCGCACTTCGCGGCCCGCAACGCCACGCACCAGATGAAGAAGATGACCCTGGAGGACCTGAAGCTCTTCCGGGACAGCCTGCGGATCCCGATCGAGGACAAGGACCTCGACCCGTACCTGCCGCCGTACTACCACCCCGGCGAGGACTCCCCGGAGATCCGCTACCTCCAGGAGCGCCGTCGCCAGCTCGGCGGTTACGTACCGGAGCGGCGGACCAGGGGCAAGGCGCTGACGCTGCCCGGCGACAAGGTCTACGAGGTCGTGCGCAAGGGCTCGGGCAAGCAGGAGGTCGCCACCACGATGGCGTTCGTCCGGCTGGTCCGCGACCTGGCCAAGGACCCGGAGATCGGCGGCCGCATCGTGCCGATCATCCCGGACGAGGCGCGCACGTTCGGCATGGACTCGATGTTCCCGGCGCAGAAGATCTACAACCCGAACGGCCAGCTGTACACGTCGGTCGACGCCCAGTTGATGCTGGCCTACAAAGAGTCCGAGCAGGGCCAGATCCTGCACGAGGGCATCAACGAAGCCGGCTCCACCTCGTCGTTCACCGCCGCCGGCACGTCGTACGCCACGCACGGCGAGCCGATGATCCCGATCTACATCTTCTACTCGATGTTCGGGTTCCAGCGGACCGGCGACGGCCTGTGGGCGGCGGCGGACCAGATGGCGCGCGGCTTCGTGCTGGGCGCCACGGCGGGTCGCACCACGCTGACCGGCGAGGGCCTCCAGCACGCGGACGGGCACTCGCTGCTGCTCGCGCACACCAACCCGGCCGTCGTGTCCTACGACCCGGGCTGGGGCTTCGAGGTCGCGCACGTGGTGCGGGACGGCCTGCGCCGGATGTACGGCGAGGCGCCGGAGAACGTCTTCTACTACATCACCGTCTACAACGAGCCCTACCAGCAGCCGGCCGAGCCCGCCGACCTCGACGTGGACGGCCTGCTCAAGGGCCTGTACCGGTACCAGGTCGCGCCGGGCCAGACCGGGCCGCGGGTCCAGCTGCTCGGGTCGGGCGTCGCGCTGCCGTGGGCGATCAAGGCCCAGCAGCTGCTCGCCGACGAGTGGGGCGTGCAGGCCGACGTGTGGTCCGCGACGTCGTACTCCGAGCTGCGCCGCGAGGCCGTCGAGGTCGACCGGCACAACCTGCTGCACCCCGACCAGGAGCCGCGCGTGCCGTACGTGACGCGGGTGCTGGCCGAGGCGGCCGGTCCGGTGGTCGCGGTGTCCGACTGGACCTCCGCGGTGCCGGACCTGATCCGCCCGTACGTGCCGACGGACATGACCACGCTGGGCACCGACGGGTTCGGCTTCTCCGACACCCGCCCGGCGGCGCGCAGGCACTTCCTGGTCGACGCCGAGTCGGTCGTCGTGGCGACGCTGGCGGCGCTGGCCAAGCGCGGCGAGGTCGAGCAGAAGCTGGTGGTCGAGGCGG
Organism: Actinosynnema sp. NPDC020468; assembly: GCF_040642015.1. Lineage (NCBI taxonomy): Bacteria > Bacillati > Actinomycetota > Actinomycetes > Pseudonocardiales > Pseudonocardiaceae > Actinosynnema > Actinosynnema sp. NPDC020468. The sequence goes on along the minus strand of NZ_JBFAEO010000047.1, from coordinate 34,238 downwards.
CGCAGAAGTACCGCATCGACGACGTGACGGCCGCGGGTCCGTCGACGTCGGACCCCGGCGTGGCGTAGGCGTCATCCGATCGAGGGGCGGGCTGCCACGTGGCGGCCCGCCCTTCGTTCGTTCGGTCGCGCCGGATGTGACCCACCCCATAGACTCCGGGCCGGCCCACAGGTCCAACGAGGGGACGGATGGGGACGCCGAAACCCGCGGTCCACCGCACGGTGCTCGCTGTCGACGTGTCCGCGTTCGGCGGGCGGAGGCCGGTCGTCCAGCGCGCGGTGCGCGACGGGCTGTACGCGTCGGTGCACGGCGCGCTGGCCGAGTGCGACCTGGCGGCCGAGCACGTGGAGGACCGGGGCGACGGGTTGTTCGCGCTGCTGGACGCGCCCAAGAGCCGCGTGCTCGGGCGGCTGCCGCACGTGCTGGCCGAACACCTGCGCCGGCACAACGCGACGTGCGCGCCGGCCGCCGCGATCCGCCTGCGCGCCGCGCTCACCGCGGGCTCGGTGCAGCACGACGGCAACGGCTGGGTCGGCGACGACCTGGTGCTGGCGTTCCGGTTGCTGGACGCGGCACCGCTGCGCGAGGCGTCGCGGGACTCGACCGGCGTGCTGGTGCTGCTGGTGTCGCGGGAGTTCTTCGCCGACGTGGTGCACAACGACCCGGCCGTGGTGGACCGGGCGGCGTTCCGGCGGGTCGACGTCGCGGTCAAGGAGGCGCGGACCGAGGCGTGGCTGCACGTGCCGGACGGGCGCGCGCTGCCGCCGAAGCGGCACCGCCGGCCGCGCACCGGGTTCCGCCGGCCGCTGCCGAGGCCGCGCCGGTCGGCGGTGGCGGTGGCCCTGGTGCTCGTGCTGCTGCTCGCGACGGACGCGGTCGCGGCGCTGCCGGTCGCGCCGACGTGCTCGGACCCGGTGCAGCTCGTGGTGCTCAGCTCGACGGACAAGGTCGACGTGGTGAGCCGGCTCGCGGTGGCCTTCGAGCGCGCCTCGCGCAAGGCCAACCGGTTGGGGTGCAAGGAAGTCGACGTGCTGGTGTCCGCCGACCGGGACCGGGACGCGGCGGAGGTGCTCGGCCGGGGCTGGCCGGGGACCGGGATCGCCGCGCACGGCGCCGAGCCGCACGTGTGGCTGCCGGACAGCGGGTTCGAGGTGGCCCGGGCGCGGGCGCTGCTGGAGTCGAGCACGAACGCCGTCGCGCTGGAGGACCGCGGCCCGGTCGCGCACTCGCCGCTGGTGGTCGGGGTGTCGCGGGAGCAGGCGGGGCGGGTGGGTCGGCCGGACCAGGCGGTGCGCTGGCACGACCTGGGCGCGCTGCGGTTCCCGGACCCGGACTCGGGTGTCGGGATGGTGGCGGCCGTCGCGGCCGCGCGCGAGGCGCTGGGCGGGGTGAACCTGGCCGTGCCCGACGCGGCGTTGCGGCTGCACGGGTTGGCGCGGCGCGTTGTCGACGCGCCGGGGTGCGCGGGCGAGGTCGCGGTGGTCGGCTCGGAGGCCGAGGTGACCGGGGACCGGCACTGCCAGGTGCTCTACCCGGTGGACACGATGGTGCTGGATCACCCGTTCGTCGAGGTCAGGTGGGTGAAACGGCCCCCGAACGAGCGACGGCGGCGGGTGGTCGACCGGTTCCTGGAGTGGATGCGGGCACCGACGGCGCAGCACGCGCTGCGCGGCGCCCGGCTGCGCGGTCTGGACTGGGTCGCGCCCGGGCCCGGTCTGCGCGCCGGCCGGGTGGACCCGCCCGCCGTGCCGGTGGACGCGGGCCGGGCGCGGGCGGCGTGGGACGCGGCGGCGGCGCCGGCCCGGATCGCGGTGGCCGACGACGGCTCGCCCGAGGCGGCGCGGTTGCTGGGCAGGCTGACCGCCGAGTTCGGCCCGCGCGACTCGCTGGTCCGGCTGGGTCCGGGCGCGGACACGACAGGTGTGACGGCGGTGGTGCTGCTGGGCGTGCCGGACGCGCCCCGACTGGCCCGCCCCGGAGGCGGCCCTGTGCCGGTCGTGGGCGTCGGGTTCGGCGGAGGGACGTGCGCGCCCTCCACGGCGCTCTACGAGGCTTCTGGGGGCCGTTACGGGGCCTGCTACGAGGTGGTGGCCGGCGCGGAGGAACGCGTGTTCCTCGGCGTCGCCGCGAGGGTGTGGGGCGCGTGACGACGCACGGGGTGCTCGCGGCCGGCGACGCCGACGGGGAGGAGTGACGGTGCGCGGGGTGCGAACGGACGCCGGCCAGGAGCAGCGTCACCCGCGGGGGCGGGCCCGACGGCGCCCGGCCGGCGACGCCGACGGGGAGGGGTGACGGTGCGTGGGGTGATCGCGGCGCTGGTGGTGGTGCTGGTGGCGGGCTGCACGGGTCCCGTGGTGGACGAGGACGCCGAGGGCGTCGGCACGATCACGTTCGTCGACGGCGAGGACACCTCGTCGGGCGGGCAGATCAAGGCCGCCGTCGACCAGTGGAACACCGAGCACAGCGACGCCGAGCAGGTCGAGTTCGAGCAGATGCCGCGGTCGACCGACGCCTACCGGGCGCAGCTGACCGCGCGGGCGCAGGACCTGGCGGGCGTGCCGGACCGGTCGGCCTACCGGTCCGAGTGCTACGACGTGATGTCGGTGGACATGGTGTGGACGGCGGACTTCGCCCGGGCCGGCTACCTGGAGCCGTTGGCGCCGGCGCGGTTCGGCGTCGACCGGATGCTGCCGGAGGCGGTGCGGGCGGCGACCGTGGACGGGACGCTGTGGGCGGTGCCGTGGCGCGCGGACGCCGGGTTGCTCTACTACCGCAAGGACGTGCTCGACCGGGAGGGCCTCGAGCCGCCGACCACCTGGGGGGAGCTCGAGCACCAGGCCCGCACGGTCGCGCCGAAGTACGGCCTGGACGGCTACCTCGGCCAGTTCCGCCGCTACGAGGGCCTGACGGTCAACGCGAGCGAGGCGATGTGGGCGCACGGCGGCAGCCCGGACCGACCCGCCGACCCCGGTTCGAAGGCGGGCGTGCGGATGCTGGCCGGCGGGTTCGCCGACGGCTGGATCCCGCAGGCGGCGCTGGAGTACGACGAGGAGGCGAGCCTGGTCCGGTTCGCCGAGGGCAAGGCGCTGTTCCTGCGCAGCTGGCCGTACGCGGTGTCCCGGCTGCGGACCACGGACCTGCGCGACCGGTTCGGGCGGGCCGCCCTGCCCGGACCGGCCGCGCTGGGCGGCTGGAACCTCGCGGTGTCGCGGTGCTCGACGCACCAGAAGACCGCGCGGGCGTTCATCGCCTTCCTCACCAACGCGAGCACCCAGAGCAAGCTGCTGGTGAACGCCGGGTACGGCCCGACGGTGACCGAGCTGTACCGGACGGAGTCGCTCGCCCTGCTGCGCGGGATCATGGCCGGCGCCCGGGCCCGGCCGGTCGGCGGCCACTACGACGAGGTGAGCGGCGTGATGCAGGTGCGGCTGCACGGCGCGTTGAAGTCGCCGGCCACCGCGGACGCGTCGATGGACGTGCTGGCGGGCGAGATCAGCGCGGCGCGGGAGGGTCGCTAGGCGGGCACCCGGGCGGTCGACGCGGTGCGCCTGGCCTCCCGGTTCCAGTCCAGGAAGCCGGTGATCACCAGGGCCGCGAAGACCAGGTAGACGGCCGCGCTGAAGTACAGGCCCGAGCCGATCTGGAGGGGGACGCCGATCGCGTCGACCACCAGCCAGACCACCCAGAACTCGACCAGGCCGAGGCCCTGGAGGCTGAACGCGAGGACCGTGCCGACGAAGATCGCGGCGTCCGGCCACGGCGCCCACGAGGCCTGTAGCGCGTCCAGGACCAGCGCGAACACCACAGTGCCGACCACGAACGCGGCCACCACGGCGAGCCGTTCGCGCCACGACGCGGTGCGCACCACGACGCCGAACACGGGGTCGCGGCGGCGGGTCCAGGCCCACCAGCCGTAGAGCGTGATCAGCGCGATGACGACCTGGCGCGCGGCCGTGCCGCCCAGGTGCGCGGAGGTGTACACGACGAACAGCAGCGTCACCGACACCAGCTGCACCGGCCACGTCCACAGCGACCGGCGCTGCGCGAGGAAGACCACGACCAGGGCGAACACCTGGCCGGAGAACTCGGCCCAGGACACCTTCTGGCCGAAGACCGTGAAGCCCTGCTCCATCAAGACGTGCACCGCGTCCTCCATCCGGTGCGCTGCCGGGGCGCGACGCCGTGCCCGACGCGCGGTCGGGTGCGGCACGCGTGCCTCCCATCCGGACTGTCACCGTCGGCTCCGGAGTTCCACCGGATCGGCCGCCTGGTGGCGGTTCGCGGGCTGTACCGCCGGTTCGGAATCGCACCGAGCCCCGGAACGCGTGTGTCTACAGCGCACGAACACGGCGGCCGTTCGGGGTGTTCCCGGCCGGGGTGTGACCGGTGTCATCTCGAGTTGGGCCGCCGTACACCCGCGGCCCCTAGGTTGCGGCGGATGCGAAGAACCCTGTCGGCCGCCCTGCTGGTCGCCCTGGTCGCGGCCACCCCCGCCGCCGCGTCCACCGCCGGTGTGACCCCGGTGACCCAAACCCGCGCCTTCGTCGACGACGGCTCGGCCACCCCCGCGAACGCCGACGCGGACGACCCGGCCGTGTGGGTGCACCCCGACCGGCGGCGCAGCGTCGTGCTGGGCACCCTGAAGGAGGGCGGGCTGGCCGCGTTCGACCTGGACGGCCGCGCGCTGGGCACCTACCCGGCGCCCGCCGCCCCGGCACCGGGCGCGAAGCCGGGCCGGTTCAACAACGTGGACGTGCTGGGCGGCGCGCGGGTCGGCGACCGGCGGCGGAACCTGGCGTTCGTCAGCGACCGCGGCCGGGACCGGGTCCGCGTCTACGAGCTGGACGGCCGGGGTTCGGCGGCGGGCGCGGCGGTGCTGCGCGACGTCACCGATCCCGCCGCGCGGCCGGTGTTCTCCGCCTCGGAGGCCGAGGTCGACGGGCAGCACACCGCGTACGGGTTGGCCGCGGGCACCGTCGACGGCGCGCCGGTCGTCGTGGTGAACCGGCGGAGCGAAACCCGGGTGGCGCTGCTGCGGGTCGTGCCGGGTCCGGCGGGCTCGGTCGGCACCCGCGTGGTGTCCACAGTGGACCTCCCGTCGTCGTTCCCGCTGCCGGACGGCACCACGTGGACGCCGTGCGAAGACCCCGGCGACGGTCCGCAGCTGGAGGGCATGGTGCTCGCGGGCGATGTGCTCTACGCCGCCCAGGAGGACGTCGGAATCTGGCGGATCCCGTTGCGCGGCACAGGCTTCGGTCGGCCGAAGCTGATCGACAAGGTGCGCTCGTTCGGCGTGCCGGCGACCTACGACCCGGCCACCGAGGAGTGCGCGGTGTCCGGCGCCGACCCCGGCTTCGGCGGGAAGCACCTGGAGGCGGACGCCGAGGGGCTGACCGTCGGCGACGGCTACCTGGTCGCCTCCAGCCAGGGCGACTCGCGGTTCGTGGTCTACCGCGACGACCGCTACGCCGCCGAGTTCACCGTCCGCGCGGGCCGCGGCAACGACTCGGTCGAGCACTCGGACGGCGGTCAGCTGATCACCGCCAACCTCGGCCCGCGCTACCCCAAGGGCCTGCTGGTGCTGCACGACGGCGAGCGCAGGCCCGCGGCGGGCGACCTTCCCACCACCGGATTCGCCTACGTGAGCTGGGCGGACGTGCTGAAGGAGATCAAGCGATGAGAGCGTTGGCCCTCCCACTGGCGGCACTCGCGGTCGCCGCGCTCGCGGTGCCCGGCTCGGCCGACCCCGCCGACCGGCGCGGGTTCGGCCGGGCGACGTTGACCCAGTTCGCCTCGTTGCCCGCGGCGACCTTCGTGCCGGCGAGCGAACCGTCCGGCGCGGCGCTGGGCACGACGCCGGTCAACGGGATCACGCCGCCGTTCGCCGACCAGCCCGTGCAGGGCTTCTCCGGCGTGGTGCGCAACTCCGACGGCACGTTCGACGTGTTGTCGGACAACGGTTACGGCACCAAGGCCAACTCGGCGGACTTCGTGCTGCGGGTGCACCGGCTCGGCCCGGACTTCGGCCGCGGCCAGGTCGACGTGGTGGGCGGGATCAACCTCACCGACCCGTTCGGCAAGGTGCCGTTCGCGCTGACCCGGCCGGACCGGGTGCTCACCGGCGCGGACTTCGACGTCGAGTCGATCCAGCGCGGCAACGACGGCACGTACTGGATCGGCGACGAGTTCGGTCCGTACCTGCTGCACTTCGACCGCGCGGGCCGACTGCTCGCCGCTCCCGTCGCGCTGCCCGGCGTGTTCGCGCCCGAGCACCCCGGCGGCACGCCGAACCTGCCGAGCAGCAAGGGTTTCGAGGGGTTGGCGCTGTCCGCCGACGGCAAGACCCTGGACGCGCTGTTGGAGGGCACCGTCGCGGGCGACGAGGCGGGCACGTTGCGGCTCAACGAGTTCGACGTCGCGCGCACCGCGTTCACCGGCGTGACGTGGCGGTACCGGCTGGACAAGCCGGAGCACGCGATCGGCGACGCGATCACCGTGGACCGCAACCGGTTGCTGGTCGTGGAGCGGGACGGCGCGCAGGGCGTGGACGCGCGGGTGAAGAAGGTCTACCTGGTGGACAAGCGCGATCGGGATCGCGACGGCGTGCTGGACAAGACGCTCGTGGCGGACCTGCTGGACATCGCGAACCCGCGCCGGGTGGGCGGCTTCGCGGACCCGTTCACGTTCCCGTTCACCACGATCGAGGACCTCGTGCTGCTGGACGACCGGACCATCGGGGTGTTGAACGACAACAACTTCCCGTCGTCCTCGGGTCGCACGCCCGGCAAGCCGGACGACAACGAGTTCATCACCCTGCGGCTGTCGGACGGCCTCGGCGCCGACCCGCGCGTGCTGCGGCGGTAGGTCCGGACAGCCTTCCGGCCGGGGGGCTCGCGGTCCTCCCGGCCGGAAGTGTCACCGCGGGTCCTCCACCCGCGGTCGTCCCGGGTTCACTGCGCGGTCGGCCTCGGCAGACCGCTGGGCGGCGTCGGCGCGTCGGCCTGGACCTGGTCCGCGGCCGGGTTCTGGTTCCGGGCCTGGTTCTGCGCCTGGTTCTGGGCCTGGTTCTGCGCCTGGTTCTGGGCCTGGTTCTGGGCCGGCGGCCGGCGGTGGCCCGCGCTCACCGGCTCCTGCGACCGCCGCGGCTCGGGCGCGCTGCGCGCCTCCTCCTGGAACCGGTCGAGCCAGCCCTCCCAGCGCTGCTGCATGGGCCGCACCAGCCCGCCGCCGACGCCGATGACCACCACGCCGGCGATCGTGGCGAGGACGGTGATGAGCAGCGGCGTCGTCACCGACACCGCGATGCCGAGCTGGTTCAGCGCCGCGATCACGCCGAGCGCGAGGATGAAGCCCTGCGCGAGGCCGCCGAGCAGCCGGGTGTACGAGCGGTTGCCCAGGGCGCCCGCGACGAGTCCGCGCACCGCGCGCCCGATGGCCGCCGCGACGAGCACCAGCACCAGCGCCACCACGATCCGGGGCAGGTAGGCGATGACGTCGTTGAGCAGCGCGCTGACCGCGTTGCCGGCGCCGAACACGCCGAACGCCAACTGGAGCGCGATCAGCAGCACGAAGTAGTAGACGAGCTTGACGATCAACCCGGACGCGGTGACCGGTGACTGCGCCAGCGCGCCGCGCAGGCCCGAGCGCTCCACCAACCGCTCGAAACCGAGGCGGCCCAACAGGAACCCGACCGCCTTCGCGAGCGCCTTGGCGACCAGCCACCCGACCAGCAGCACCAGCAGGAAGCCGAGGAGCTTGGGCACGAACGTGGCGATCATCGCCCACGCCTGGCCGAGTCCATCGGTGATCTGGGAGCCCACGACGCCCCTCCTCGCAGTCACGTGATGTGTGCACCGTGATCTTCAGTCGGCCCGCATCACCCGGCAACCTGAAGTCGTGGCACGAAAGGGTGACTGACGTGGCACTTCACCCGAGGACAGTCCAGAGTGGAGGCACCGGTGGGGACCGGGGAGAGGGAAACGCCCGACGCGCACTCGCGTCGGGCGTTTCCGGCTTTCCGAGGCGTTTCGCGCCGCCCGGCCCCGGAACCCCGACGGCAGTGCGTCGTGGCGCGTCACCCGCGCCCGACGACGGCGTCCGGACGCCGTACTCCCCCCACACCGCGTCCGGCTTCCCGCGACAGCCCGCCGCGAACGGCGGGAAACCGGCCGGGCGCGCCGACCCACGTTCGGCTTCTCCACGGCGGTGGCGCGGTCCGGCGGGCGCGCTCGCCCGAAGTCCCGACTCGCGCCGGGCTCGCGCGACGTGCGGCTTCCCACGCCCGCCCACCGCGCGACGTGGGCCTGCTCCCTCGGGTGCGTCGCGGGTCCCATCGGCGTGCGATGGTGGTGCGGTGACCGGTTCCACCCGTGCCGACGAGGGTTTGGCTCCCCTGTCCCGCGCCACATTGCGCGACCTCCAGCGCGCCTCCGGCGACCTCGCGGCGGCCAGCGTGGCCGAGATGGAGGCGCGGCTGCCGTGGTTCCGGCGGATGCCCGCCGACCAGCGGGCGAGTGTGCTGCTGCTGATCCAGAGCGGTGTCGCCGGGTTCGTGTCCTGGTTGAGCGACCCGCAGCAGGCGATCCGGCTCACCGCCGAGGCGTTCCGGTCCGCGCCCAAGGACATCGCGCGCTGGGTCAGCCTGCGGCAGACCGTGGAACTGGTGCGGATCGCGCTGGAGCTGTTCGAGCAGCAGCTGCCCGGGCTCGCCGCGGACGACGCCGAGCGGGCCGTGCTGACCGAGGGCGTGCTGCGGTACGGCCGGGAGATCGCCTTCTCCGCCGCCACCTCCTACGCGGCCGCCGCCGAGGCGCGCGGCGCGTGGGACGCGCGGTTGGAGGCGCTGGTGGTGGACGGCATCGTGCGCGGTGACGCCGAGGAGTCGCTGCTGTCCCGGGCCACCGCGCTCGGCTGGGACCCGGCCGCCGAGGCGACCGTGCTGGTCGGCAACCCGTCCTCGGACGACCCGCCCGCCGTGGTGTTCGAGGTGCGCAGCCGGGCCGCCCGGCTCGGCCGCCCGGTGCTGCTGAGCGTGCAGGGTTCGCGACTGGTCGTGGTGCTGGGCGGTGAAACCGACGACGAGTCTGTGCTGACCCGGATCGCGGACGCGTTCGGCGACGGGCCGGTGGTGGCCGGTCCGACCGTCGGCAGCCTGGCCGACGCCCACCGCAGCGCGGGCGACGCGCTCTCCGGGCTGCGCGCGGTGGTCGGGTGGCCGGGCGCGCCCCGCCCGGTGCGCTCGCTCGACCTGCTGCCGGAACGGGCGCTGGCGGGTGATCCCGAGGCCGAGTGGCAGCTGGTCGACCGGGTCGCCCGGCCGCTGGAGGACTCCGGCGGCGCGCTGATGGAGACCGTGGACGTGTTCCTCGAGGTGGGCGGTGTGCTGGAGGCGTGCGCGCGGAAGCTGTTCGTGCACCCGAACACGGTGCGCTACCGGTTGAAGCGGGCCACCGAGCTGACGGGGCGGAACCCGGCCGATCCGCGGGACGCCCTCGTGCTCAGGGTGGCACTCTCGGTAGGGCGGCTCGCCCGCGCTCGCGGACTCTGGTGACACCCGCCGGAGTGTGATCAAGACCGCACACACCTTTTGAGGCGGTATGGGCGGCGTCCCACAACACGCGACGTCGATCGACGTTCATCTACGAGTCACATTTGTAGGAACCCTACAAACGAAGTCCTCGCGTTTCGTCTGTTCCGGCATTCTGTGAACGAGCCGCGACCGTGTTCAGTGAGCGGGTGATCGCGCTCCTCGCCCCCGGACAGGGGTCCCAGACACCCGGAATGCTCACCCCGTGGCTCGAGCTCGACGGTGCCGGTGAGCGCGTGGCCGCGTGGTCCGACGCCACCGGGCTCGACCTGCGCAGACTGGGCACCGAGGCGGACGCCGAGGAGATCAGGGACACCGCCGTCACGCAGCCGCTGGTCGTGGCGCTGGCGCTGCTGGCGTTCGCCGAGCTGCGCCGCCGGGTCGAGCTGCCGGCGGACACCACCGTGGCGGGCCACTCGGTCGGCGAACTGGCCGCCGCCGCGATCGCGGGCGTGCTGAGCAGCGACGACGCGGTGGCGCTCGCCGCCGTGCGCGGCGCCGAGATGGCCGCCGCCTGCGCCACGACGCCCACCGGCATGGCCGCGGTGCTCGGCGGTGAGGAGGACGAGGTCCTCGCCCGCCTCGACGAACTCGGGCTGGTCGGCGCGAACCGGAACGGCGCGGGCCAGATCGTGGCCGCCGGTCCGCTCGACGCGCTGGACAAGCTCGTCGCAGAACCACCCGGTCGGGCGAAGATCCGCGCGCTCCAGGTGGCCGGCGCTTTTCACACCTCCCACATGTCACCGGCCGAGGACGCCCTGCGCCACCGCGCGGCGGGCATCGCGGTGGCCGACCCGGTCCTGCCGCTGCTGTCCAACGCGGACGGCGCCGTGGTCGGCTCGGGCGACGAGGTGCTGCGCCGCTTGATCTCCCAGGTGACCCGCCCCGTCCGGTGGGACGCCTGCCAGGCAACCCTGGCCGGCCAGGGCGTGACCGCGGTGGTGGAACTGCCACCGGCGGGCGCGCTGACCGGCCTGGCCAAGCGCGAGCTGAAGGGCACCCCCACGTTGGCGTTGAAAACACCCGACCAGTTGGACCAGGTCGCCGAGCTGATCCAGGGGGCCACCCAGTGACCTCCTTCGCCGCACGGCCCGGCTCGCCCGGCTCGCGCATCGTCGGGTTGGGCAGCTTCCAGCCCGACACGGTGGTCAGCAACCACGACCTGGCCAAGATCATGGACACCTCGGACGAGTGGATCCGCGAGCGGGTCGGCATCGTGAACCGCCGCGTGGCCAAGCCCGAGGAACTGCTCGTGGACATGGCCGTCGAGGCGGGCGCGAAGGCGATCGCCGACGCGGGCCTCGCCCCGACCGACATCGAGGCGGTGCTGGTCGCGACCTGCACCATGCCGTCGCAGATCCCCAACGCCGCCGCGCAGGTGGCCCACCGCATCGGCGTCCTGGCCGCGCCGGCGTTCGACCTGAACGCCGCGTGCGCCGGGTTCTGCTACGCGCTGGCGACCGGCTCGGACCTGGTCCGCGCGGGCAGCGCGCGGTACGTGCTGGTCATCGGCGCGGAGAAGCTGACCGACTGGGTCAACCCGACCGACCGGTCGACCGCGATCATCTTCGCGGACGGCGCCGGCGCGGCCGTGGTCGGACCGTCCGAGGAGGCCGCCATCGGGCCGGTGTCCTGGGGCAGCGCGGGCGACCTGTCGGGGATGATCGCGGTCGAGGACCGCGACTCGTTCATCTTCCAGGAGGGCCAGTCGGTCTTCCGGTGGGCCACCACGCAGATCGCGCCCATCGCGATCGACGCGGTGGAGCGCGCGGGCATCGAGCTGTCCGATGTGGACGTCTTCGTGCCGCACCAGGCGAACCTGCGGATCATCGAGGCGATCGCCAAGCGGCTCAAGGCCAAGGGTGCGCGTGACGACCTGAAGATCGCACGTGACATCGTGGACTCCGGCAACACCTCCTCGGCATCCATCCCCCTGGCGCTGGACCACCTGCGCCAGGCGGGCGAGATCGCCTCCGGGGACGTGGCGCTGCTCGTCGGCTTCGGAGCGGGGCTGTCCTACGCGGGACAGGTCGTCCGTTGTCCGTGACCTCAACCCAGACTCCGGCGGGACTTCCCGTCCGGCGCACGCGAGAAGAAGGAAGGGAACCGCAGTGAGCAACGAGGACATCCAGAAGGGGCTCGCCGAGATCGTCGAAGAGGTCGCCGGCGTCGAGGCGGCGGACGTGACGGTCGACAAGTCCTTTGTGGACGACCTGGACATCGACTCGCTGTCCATGGTGGAGATCGCCGTGCAGGCCGAGGACAAGTTCGGCGTGAAGATCCCGGACGACCAGCTGGCCAACCTCAAGACCGTGGGCGATGCGGTGAACTACATCGCCAGCAACGCATGACCACTGGCAACGACGTCGTCGTCACCGGGCTGGGTGCCACCACCCCGCTCGGTGGCGACGCCGCCTCCACCTGGGAAGCTCTGCTGGCCGGCCGCAGCGGTGTGACGCCGCTCGTCGGCGGGTTCGCGGAGAAGTACGAACTGCCCGTGCGGATCGCCGCACGGCTCGCCGTCGAGCCCACCGAGGTGCTGCCGCGGGTCGAGGCCCGTCGGCTGGACCGCTGCGAGCAGGTAGCGGTGGTCGCCGCCCGCCAGGCGTGGGCGGACTCGGGTTTGGGTGACGACGGCGTCGACCTCGAACGCCTCGGCGTGGTCGTCGGCACCGGCATCGGCGGCGCGATGACGCTGCTGGACCAGGACGACCTGATCGAGCAGTCCGGACTGCGCAAGGTGTCGCCGCTGACCGTGCCGATGCTCATGCCCAACGGCCCGGCCGCGCACGTCGGCCTGGACCTGAAGGCCCGCGCGGGCGTGCACGCGCCGGTGTCGGCGTGCGCCTCGGGCGCGGAGGCCCTGGCGTGGGCGTGGCGGATGCTGCGCGCGGGCGAGGCCGACGTGGTCGTGGCGGGCGGCGCGGAGGCGTGCATCACCACGATCACCATGGCGGGCTTCATCCAGGCCCGGACCATGAGCACCCGCAACGACGACCCGGAACGCGCCTCGCGGCCGTTCGACGTCAACCGGGACGGGTTCGTGCTCGGCGAGGGCGCCGGGATCCTGGTGCTGGAGCGCGAGGAGTTCGCCCGGGCCCGCGGCGCGCGGATCTACGGCAAGCTCGCGGGCATCGGCACCAGCTCGGACGGCCACCACATCACGGCGGCCGACCCCGAGGGCATCGGGCAGTCGCGGGCGATCGCGACCGCGCTGCGCAACGCCGGTGTCAGCGCCTCCGACGTCGGCCACGTGAACTGCCACGCCACCTCCACCCAGGTCGGCGACGTGATCGAGCCGCTGGCCGTCAAGAGGGCGATCGGCGACCACCCGGTGCTGACCGCGCCGAAGGGCAACCACGGTCACCTGCTCGGCGCGTCGGGCGCCGTGGAGGCGATCACCACCCTGCTGTCGGTGCGCGACGGCGTCGTGCCGCCGACCCTCAACCTGGAGGACCAGGACCCGAGGGTGCAGCTCGAGGTGGTCACCGGCGAGCCGCGCAAGATCGATCTGGTCGCCGCGGTGAACAACTCGTTCGGCTTCGGCGGGCACAACGTCTCGCTGGTCTTCACCCAGGCCTGACCCGCACCACCCGCGAACGACCGCGTCCACCCGGCGATCGGGCACCGTGCCGCCACCAGACGGCGGCACGGTGGTCATGGCCCCGTCCGGCAAGGTCTTCGCGACCGGGCCGGACGTGGTCGGGACCCGGTCGGGGCGCCCCCCGGGTCAGGCGCAGGGTTCGTACTGCGAGGAGGACCCGCCGGGGCTGGAGTCGACCCGGAGCGTGCCGCCCTCCTCCTGGAGCGGGTAGACGACCCGCCAGCGGATGCAGTCGGCCTGGAGCCCGCGCGGCGCCTTGGTGACGTCCTGGGTGCTGGTGAACACCATCATCACGCGCAGCCGGGTCGGCGAGGCGGACTCGACGCGCTGGACCAGGATCGACCCGTCCCGCGTGGTTTCGTAGTCGGCCAGCCAGTCGCCCTCGGGCGTGGTGTCGGCCCGTTCCGCGGTGACGGTGGCGACCCAGTCCCCGTAGTTGCGCGCGTTGATCGAGTCGAAGTGCCGCTGGAGCAGGTCGCGCACCCGCGTCCCGTCGGGGTGCGAGGCGGCGTCGATGCTGAGCTGCACGCCGGGGCCGCCGGGCTGCTCGGACGGCGGTACGGACGACCCGGACGGCAGGGCGATCTGGTCCTGGGCGGCCGACGAGGGCCGCTGGTAGACGTCCCGAGCCACCACCCCGACCGCCGCGGTCGCGGCCACGACCGCCGCCACCACGCCCACCACGACACGCACCGACACACGTCGAGCCTGCCACACCGCCGGGTGCGTCCGTGCGGGTACCGCAGCGGTCCACCGGCCGGTGCCGGAGCGCGCGGAAGCCGTGTCGAAGAGCCTGGGCGAAAAGTCGTGCAGATGCACGTGCACGGGCGGCACGGTGGAGTTCCGTGCCGCTCCGCGAGTCAACCCACGCGGTGGAGCCAGGTGACGGGCGCGCCGTCCCCCGCCCTCCGGAAGGGTTCCAAGGCGTCGTCCCACGCGGCGCCCAAGATCTCGTCCACGCCGTGCGCGAACGATTCCCCTCCCCTGCTGCGCGCCGCGAGGGCGCGCAACTGGTCCTCCGAGACGACGATGTCGCCGTTCGCACTCGTGCGTGCGTGCCAGAGGCCCAGCACGGGTGCGAAGCAGTACCGCACGCCGTCCACTCCAGGACTCGGATCCTCCGTCACCTCGAACCGGAGCATCGGCCACGCGCGAAGCGCGGACGCGAGTCTGGCTCCCGTCCCGGCGTCGCCGGTCCAGGCGCATTCGGCGCGCAACTGCCCTGGCGCCGCGGGCTGTGCCGCCCACTTGAGGTCCGCTCGCTCACCGAGGGTGCCCGAGATAGCCCACTCGACGTGCGGACAGACCGCAGACGGCGACGAGTGGACGTAGACCACGCCACTGGTGCTGCCACGGGTGCTCACAGCTGACCTCCGCTACTCGACGAGGGACGTCTTCCCCTACGGCCTGTCGAGGCTCGCGGATGATCTGGTGAATTCCCGACTTGGTCATTCTGCCCGCTCCCGACCGGGTCCGCCAGAAGAACCAGCAGCTTCGTCACCCGAGCGTGTCGGATACAGGACTTTGGACCCTAAATGTGTTCCTCACGTCGGCGTATGTGGGCACGGAGATCACTTTCCGAGATCACTCCGACACGGTGGCGTGATCAGTGCTCGACCGGTACCCGCTCCGCGGCTCCGGTAAACGATCAGCAGACCTCGGCGTTCCGGTGACAGGTCTCACGGGTTCGCGCGGACCCCGATCCACGCGGCGGGACGGCGCCCTCGAGCCGCTACCGTGTCCGACCGTGCGGCTGATCAGACTCGGTGCGGCCCCCTCCGCGGTCGGCGCGGACGTGCGCGCCGCGTTGAGCACGTGGGGCGTCGGCGACGCGGTGCTCGGCGGGGTGGCGCTGCTGGGCGTCCAGCCGCCGGACTGCCCGATGCCGCTGGACGCCGTGATCGTGCTCGGGCGCGGCGTCCTGGTCGTGGTCGGCGTCGACCTGCCGGACCCGGCCAAGCGGCTGGAGGCGCCGCTGGGCGGCCAGTGGCGGATCGACGGCTGGCCGCTGGTGCGCGGCGACGGGGCGACGAGCCCGGCGGCCGAGGCGCTGGAGGCCACCAAGGCGGTGGCCCGGCGCATCCAGGACATGCGGGGCGAGCCGCTGCCGGTGACCACGGTCGTCGCGGTCGGCCCGTACGTGGGCCACGTCGTGCAGCCGACGGCGGACCTGAACCGGGGCGTGCGGGTGCTGCACCCGAAGCCGACCACGCTGCTCGCGGCGGCCCGTGAGCTCGCCACCGCCGAGCGGCCGTGCTCGGTGGACCACGCGGCCAAGCTGATCGCCGTGCTGGCCGCGACCGGAACGCCGCCCTCGGCGCAGGACCTCCGGGCCGAGGGCTTCCCGACCGCGGTCGCCGACGAGAGCACGATGCTGCTGCCCCGGGTGACCGCCGCGCCTCGCCGGTCGAGGCCGGCGTGGCTGCCCTACGCGGCGGTCGGCGTCGCGCTCGCGGTGGTCGCCGCCGTGGTGGTCGCGGTGTCCTCGGGCGGCGGCTCGCAGGCCGCGCCGACCGCGGGCACGTCGACGCTGCCGACGACGGTCGTGGTGGACGGCCGCGGATTCACCCCGCACGGCGCGGACCGGACCGGCGACTGCGGCGCGCACGCGTTCGGCGACGTGCGGGCGTGGCTCGCGGCCAACCCGTGCTCCCGGCTGGACCGGGCCCAGTACGAGACCACCGCGGACGGGCGGAAGGCGGCCGTCGCGGTGGCCGAGCTGGCGGTGGCCGACGGAGGTCGGGCCGAGGAGTTGCGGGCCGTGGCCTCGGCGGCGGGCGCGGGCGGGATCACCGCGCTGGTCAAGGAGGGCAGGGGCTGGTCGGGTGGGCCCGCGTCGTTCGACCGGTCCGCGATCCGGGTGACCGCGACCGGGGGTGCGGTCCGCGTCGCGCAGGCGGTGTGGAGCGAGGGCGAGTCCGCGCCGACCGACGCGACCCTGGCGGCGTTGGCCGAGCAGGCGCTCCGGCTGCCCGCCGGCTAGTCGCCGGTGCGCACCAGGCCGACGGCGATCAGGCCGAACGCCACGTGCAGCACGATCACCAGGCCCGCGACCGCGCAGACCGACTCGGTGCCCGGCAAACCCTCCAGCGCGCCCCAGGAGAACAGCCAGCCCGCCACCGCGATCGAGAAACCCAGGCCCAGCACCACTTTCGGCACGTGGGCCAGGCAGAACAGCGCGTTGGTCCGGGCCCGCAGCAGGGTGTGCGCGACGACCGGCAGCACCAGGAAACCCGGCAGGTACACGGCGATCGGCCCGAACCTCGGCGCGCCCGGCACGAAGTTCATCGCGATGACGAAGGCGCACCAGAGGACCGCGGCGCTCGCGACGAAGACGGTTCCTCGGGTCACTCGTGCAGTCTAATGAGACAGGGCCGCAGAATTCGGTAATGCCAACCGATGGCGGCGCGATTCGTACGGCAGTCGGGTCAGCGGGCTCCCCTGCCGGTCACAGTCCGTACGCCTCCAGCAGCCGCAGCCACACCTCGGAGATGGTCGGGTAGGACGGGACGGCGTGCCACAGCCGGTCGACGGTGACCTCGCCGACGATCGCGACCGTCGCCGCGTGGACGAGCTCGGCGACGTCGGGGCCGGCGAACGTGACGCCGACGAGGGTCCGCCGCGACTCGTCGACGACCATCCGGGCCTTGCCCCGGTACCCGTCGGCGTGCAGGGACGACCCGGCGACCGCGATGTCCAGGTCCACCACCCGGATGTCCAGTCCCGCCTCGCGGGCCTGCGTCTCGGTGCGGCCGACCGACGCGACTTCGGGATCGGTGAACACGACCTGCGGCACGGCGGTGTGGTCGGCGGTGGCGACCGCGGCGGTCCACGGTCGCGGGTCGGTCGCGCCGGTGACGATGGCGGTGCCGACGGCGCGGGCCGCGTACTTGCCCTGGTGGGTCAGCGGCGCGCGGCCGGTGACGTCGCCCGCCGCGTAGAGCCAGTCCACTCCGGACACCCGGCCGGTGTCGTCCACCGGGAGCGCCTTGCCCGGCTCGAAGCCGAACGCCTCCACGCCGAGGTCTTCGGTGGAGGGCTTGCGGCCGGTCGCGACGAGCAGGTGCGAGCCGGTGATCGCGCGACCGTCGGCGAGCGTGAGCGTCACGCCGCCGGCACCGTCCACACCGGACACCGCGGTGGCCCGGCCGCCGGTGACGACGGTGACGCCGTCCTCGCGCAGGCCGTCGGCGACCAGGTCGCCCGCGAACGGCTCGAACGCGGGCAGCGGTCGGTCGCCGGACAGCACGAGGGTGACCCGCGAGCCCAGCCGCGCCCAGGCCTGCGCCATCTCGACGCCGACCACGCCGCCGCCGAGCACGACCAGCGCCTCCGGCACGGACTGCGCGGAGGTGGCGTCGCGGGAAGTCCAGTAGGGCACCTCGGACAAGCCCTGGACGGGCGGGATCCGCGGCACGCTGCCGGTGCACACGACGACCGCGCGGGACGCGGTCAGCACCCGGCCGTCGACCGTCACCTCCCGGTCGCCGGTGAGCCTGCCCCGACCGCGCACGACGGTGAGCCCGGCGCCCTCCGCCCACTCGACCTGGCCGGAGTCGTCCCAGTGCGCGGTGAACGAGTCGCGACGCGCCAGCACGGCCGCGACGTCCAGGTGCTCCCCCACCGGGACGCCGGGCACGCGCCGGGCGGCGGCGAGCGCGTGACCGGGACGCAGCAATGCCTTGCTCGGCATGCACGCCCAGTACGAGCACTCGCCGCCGACCCGTTCGGCCTCCACCAGGGCGGTGCGGAGTCCGCCGGCAGCGGTCCGGGCGGCGGCGTTCTCGCCCACCGGGCCGCCGCCGATCACGATCACGTCGAAGTCGGTCACCGCTCCACCCCACACCAGGGCGGACGGCCGGGCAAGTCACACCGGGTCGAACACCCCGGCCAGCATTCCGATGATCACACCGTCGGCGGTGTCGAGCACCTGGGCCCGTTCGGCGGGCTCGACCCGTTCCGCGAGTTTGAACAGGGCGTCCGCGGTCTGCGCGGCCATCCGGAACGTGAGCATCACGGGCGCGCGACCCCGGACGGCGTACCGCTCGGTGAACAGCTCGCGCAGCCGTTCCGCCATCAGTTCGTACTGGTCGACGCTGGAGTCGAGGTGGTGCCCGTCGAGCAGGTCGCTGAACCGCACGCGGCCGAATCCGGGCATTTCCACGACCATCCGCAGGTACATGGCGACGACCTGGCGCGCGGCTTCCCGCCAGTCCGCCCCCGCCCCGCCCGCGGTGAACATGCTTTCGACCCGGCCCAGGTACTCCTCCATGCCGCGCAACGCCAGCGCGTGCACGACGGAACGCTTGTCCGGGAAGTATTGGTAGAACGATCCAATTGGCACACCGGCGAGCTCGACGATCCGGGCTGTGGTGATGTCGTCGTAGTCGTGGTCGTTCAGCAGTGTGGCGCAGGCATCGACAATGGCGGTCACCGTGGCGGCACCGCGCTGCTGGACCGGCTGACGGCGCATCACCTTGGCTAAGCGGTTTTCGGCGGGATTTTCAGGCACCCCGACATCTTGATGGATACGGACCGGTAAGCCCAAACTACGGAATGGCAACACTAGGGCCACGACTTCGAGATCAACCACCTGAGGTTTGCTCGGTTTGGCACCGGACCTGATTCTCCTGCAACGAAAACGATTGCCCCGGCGATAGGTTATTCCGAACTTCGCGGAACCGGCACCGGAGATCGTTCCGCGATGTTTCCGACACCGTTTCGCGTCCGGATGTTCACCTCCACGACCCGCCGGACGGGCGGTCGGGTGACGTACGGACGGAGCAGTCCGGCGACCGCGAGACCGGGCGCGACGAGCGGCACCACGGCGGACAGGGCCACGGCGGTCGCGGCGGCGCGCAGGACGTCCTTCGGGACGAGCGCGATCCGGTCGACGACGAACGCGCGCCGGCCGAGCAGCGACGCCAGCACGACCGCGCCGAGGAACACGCCGAGGGTGAGCAGCGCCCGGTGCACCGCGCCGTAGCCGACCGACTCGGCGGCCAGCATCACGGCGAGCCAGCCGAGCAGCGCGCTGCCCTGGCGCCGGGTCGTGGTCATCGCCCACAGCAGGCCCGCGGTGATCGCCAGGAAGCCGCTGCGGCCCTCGAGCCACCCGCTCGCCGCCTCCAGCCACCCCGTGGGCAGGCCGGCCCACGCCACCGGCGCGCGCACCACGTCGACCGGGCTCGGCGAGCCGTACGCCTGACCGAGGACCCAGGACAGCGACCAGACCGACACCAGCACCGCGAGCACGAGCTGCCGGCGGGGTCGGTCGGCCGCGCACCGGCACAGCCGGGCGAGTTCGCGACGATGTTCCATCACCCGCCCAGCGTGGGGCGGAGCCGCGTCGTTTTCGACCGGTTTCACCCGCGCGCCGGCCAAGTGCGCCTCTTCGGGCGGGTTCACGTTCACCCGCCGCGCGAGGACTTCCGCAGAACTGCGGAGAAGGGCGGCGGACCGGCGCGGCCGGGGTGACGTGCGGCGGAGCACCGCGGAGGTGGGCCGCGCCACGAGATCGGCCCACCCGACGCTGTCTCAAGGGGGTGCCGACGGTGTAGATTAGACGTTCTGCGTGCGCGACCCGAGGCGCACAAGGAGATCAGGCGAAATGGGAACAGCCTGATAAAACACGGTAACGAGAAAAGAGGCACGTTGTCAAGCCCCTCCGCTGACACCCGGCTCGCCGAAACCGAGTCGGAGCAGGAATACGTGTCGATGCTGTACGGCAGGCTGGACGACCTCCGCGAGCAGAGCTCGAAGCGGCTGGCGGGCGCGTTGCGGCAGACGGGCGGCACCCACCAGATGCGGTCCGAGCGGGACACGTCGGTCGCGATGTACTCGGACCAGTTGGCGCAGTACAGCGCGGTCGAGAACGGGTTGTGCTTCGGCCGGTTGGACTTCCACACCGACGACCGGTTCTACATCGGTCGAATCGGGCTGTTCGACGAGGACCGTGAGTACGAGCCGCTGCTGATGGACTGGCGCGCGCCCGCGGCCCGCCCGTTCTACCTCGCGACCGCCGCCGCGCCGGAGGGCGTGCGGCGGCGCCGGCACCTGCGCACCAAGCAGCGCAAGGTGGTCGGGTTCGACGACGAGGTGCTCGACATCAACTCGGTCGACCCGTCGCGGCGCTCGGAGGGCCTGACCGGCGAGGCGACGCTGCTGGCCGCGGTGAACGCGAGCCGCACCGGGCAGATGGGCGACATCGTCGCGACCATCCAGGCCGAGCAGGACCGGATCATCCGCACCGAGCTGAACGGCGTGGTGGTCGTGCAGGGCGGTCCGGGCACCGGCAAGACGGCCGTGGCGCTGCACCGGGCCGCGTACCTGCTGTACACGCACCGCCGTCAGCTGGCCAAGCGCGGCGTGCTCGTGGTGGGGCCGAACACCACGTTCCTGCGCTACATCGGGCAGGTGCTGCCGTCGCTGGGCGAGACGGGCGTGCTGCTGTCGACCGTGGGCGAGCTGTTCCCGGGTCTGGTCGCGACCGGTCGGGAGTCGGCGGACGCGGCGGCGGTCAAGGGCCGGATCGGGATGGCGGACGTGGTGGCGCACGCGGTCAAGGACCGGCAGGAGGCGCCGGCGCTGGTGGAGGTGCCGTTCGAGCAGGACGTGCTGAAGCTCGACCGGCGGGCGATCTCGGCGGCGCGCGGCCGGGCGAGACGGACCCGGCGACCGCACAACGAGGCGCGGCGGACGTTCCAGCGGGAGATCGTCTCGACGCTGGCGGGCCAGGTGGTGGCCCGGCTGGGCAGGCACCTGGTGGACGCGGCGGACATCGACGACATCCGGCGCGAGCTGCGCGAGGACGAGGCGGTGCGCGAGGTGGTCGAGCGGCTGTGGCCCGTGCTGACCCCGGAGCGGTTGCTGGAGGACCTGTTCTCCTCGCCGAAGCGGATCGCCAAGGCGGCGCCGAAGCTGACCGCCGAGGAGCGGGCGCTGCTGGTCCGCCCGCGCGGCGCGGCGTGGACGCCCGCCGACGTGCCGCTGCTGGACGAGGCGGCCGAGTTGCTCGGCGAGGACGACACCGAGGCCAAGGCGCGCGCCGAGCGGCAGCGGCGGCAGGCGATCGACTACGCGCAGGGCGTGCTGGACATCCTCGACCTGGAGGACGACGCCGACCCGGACCTGTTGATGGCGGGCGACCTGGTGGACGCCTACCGGCTGGCCGAGCGGCACGGCGCGGAGCGCTACGAGACGGCGGCGGAGCGCGCGGCGGCGGACCGGACGTGGACGTTCGGGCACGTGATCGTGGACGAGGCGCAGGAGCTGTCCGCGATGGCGTGGCGGACGCTGATGCGGCGCTGCCCCAGCAAGTCCATGACGGTCGTGGGCGACATCGCGCAGACCGGCGACATCGGCGGCGCGTCGTCGTGGGCGGACGTGCTGTCGCCGTACGTGATGGACCGGTGGAAGCTGACCGAGCTCACCGTCAACTACCGCACGCCGTCGGAGATCATGGCCGTGGCGGCGGACGTGCTGGCGTCGGTCGACCCGGACCTCGTGCCGCCGACCTCGGTGCGGGACAGCGGTTTCGCGCCGTGGGCGCGGCGGGTGGACTCGGTCGCGGCCGCGCTGCCCGGCCTGGTGGCGGCCGAGGTGGCGGCGATCGGGGACGGGAAGCTCGCGGTGATCGTGCCGGCGGCGGAGGTCGACGGGCTGCGGGTGGCGGTGCCCGAGGGCGCGGACGACCTGGACGCGCAGGTGGTGGTGCTGGGCGTGACCGACGCCAAGGGCCTGGAGTTCGACGCGGTGCTGGTGGTGGAGCCGGCCGCGATCCTGGCCGAGTCGCCGAAGGGCGCGAGCGACCTCTACGTCGCCCTGACCCGCGCCACGCAGCGGTTGGGTGTCGTGCACACGGGCGGGTTGCCCGCGGTGCTGGACGGCCTCACCCGGGCCTGACGGGGTGTGCCGACGGCCCGTCTCCGCGTGACGGGCCGTCGGTGGGCCGCGTCCGCCGTGCGGGAGGCGTGGGACCGGAGGACTCGCGGTGCCGTGCCGGGTCAGGTGGCCCGCAGGTGGTCGACCAGGTGGTCCAGGGCGGAGAGGGCCCGGACCACGTCGGCCCGTTCGCCCGGCTCCAGCCGGTCCAGGGCGCCGCCGATGCGCTTCTCGTGGGCGCTCTGCCAGACGGCGAGCTGCTCGTGGCCCTGCGGGGTCACCGAGAGGCGGGCCACCCGGCGGTCGGTGGGGTCTCCGCCGCGGGCCACCAGGCCGGCCTCGATCAGCTGGCCCACCAGGCCGCTGACCGTGTTCGGGGCCAGGCGGAGTTCGGCGGCGAGGTCTCCGACGCGCATCGGAGGGCGTTCCGCAAGCGTTTGCAGCAGCTCGATCTGCGCCATCGGCAGGGAGTCCCACGGCCACTCCGAGCGGATGCTCGTGCGCAGGGCACGCCGCAGGCGGGTGACCACGTCGGTGAGCGTGCGCGCCTCATCTGACATGCGCAGATAGTACTGGGTCGCGTTAACTCTGTTCCCGATATAATCTGACTACGATGCATCTGTCGACGCGCTGGTTCACCTCCGAGTCACCCCGACCACGACAGGTCGCCACCTGGGCCGGGGCGCCCTGGCTCGCCGTCGTGACGGTGTGTCTGGGCGCCTTCCTCGGCCAGTTCGACGCGAGCGTCGTCACACTCGCCCTTCCCGCCATTCAGGAAGAATTCGGGAAGTCACCCGAATGGGTGTCCCTGGGCTACCTGCTGGCGCTCGTGGCACTGGTCGCGCCGGTGGGCCGGCTCTCCGACGTCGCAGGTCGCAAGCTCGTCTACCTCTACGGCTTCACGGTCTTCACCGCGGCGTCGGCGGCGTGCGCGTTCGCCTGGGACCTGCCGAGCCTGGTCGCGTTCCGGGTGGTCCAGGCGGTCGGCGCGGCGATGCTCCAGGCGAACAGCGTCGCGCTCGTGATCGCTTCGGTGCCGAAGGTCAAGCTGCACCGGGCGCTGGGCGTGCAGGCGGCGGCGCAGGCCGTGGGGCTCGCGCTCGGGCCGACGGTCGGCGGGCTGTTCGTCGGCACGGTGGGCTGGCGCTGGGTGTTCGCGGTCAACGTGCCGATCGGGCTGCTGGCCCTGGTCGCGGGCCACTACCTGCTGCCGCGCACCCACGACCGCGGCGCCGGCGCGCCGGTGCGGCCGCTGAACGTGCTGCTGCTCGCGACCGCCACCACCGGCGCGTTGCTGCTGCTGTCCGGTGTGGACGCGCTCTACCTGCTCGCCGTCGTGGTGCCGGCCGCGGTCTGGTACGTGGCGCGGGAACCGTTGCTGCGCAAGGTCGGTCTCGGGCTGTTCGGCGCGTTCTGCGGGTACCTCGCGCTGTTCGGGCCGCTGGTCGTGGTGCCGTTCACCACCGATCGCGGCCCGGTGGAGACCGGCCTGCTGCTGACCGCGCTGCCCGCCGGGTTCGCGCTCACCGCCACCGCGCGCTGGCGCGGCTCCGGGCTGCTCGGCATCCTCGTGTCCACAGTGGACTGCGCGGTGCTGGCGCTCGGCGTGGTCGACGCGGTCACGCTCGGCGTGCTGGGGTTGGGGCTCGGCCTGTTCGTCCCGGCCAACAACGCCCGGCTGCTGGCGGCCGTGCCGCGGTCGGACGCGGGCGCGGGCGGCGGGCTCGTCAACCTCGCGCGCGGCCTCGGCACGGCGTTCGGCGTCGCGCTGCCGCTGCTGCTCACCCACCGGCACGGGCCGGGCGCGGCCTTCTGGGCGTTGGCCGTCGTGGCGCTGCTCGCCGCGCTAGGCCAAATGGGGACAAGGACGTCCGTCCCCTACTCCCGAAAGGGCACAGCTGCGTAACCTCCAGCGCGCGGGGGTCGGGCGACGCGGATGAGGTGTGGCGTGACTGAGCGGTCGAGCTGGGTTCCCGACGGCATCGACACCGGTCTGCCGAGCGCCGCGCGGCTCTACGACTACCTGTTGGGCGGCGGGCACAACTTCGCCGCGGACCGGGCGCTCGCCGAGAAGTTCGTGGCGGCCCAGCCCAACGCGCGGACGATCGCCCGGCTCAACCGGTCGTTCCTGCGCCGGGCCGTGCTCTTCCTGGCGGCACGGGGCATCCGGCAGTTCGTCGACCTCGGCTCGGGCATACCCACGGTGGGCAACGTGCACGAGATCGCGCAGCGCGCCGCGCCCGACTCGCGGGTGGTCTACGTGGACTACGAGGACGTCGCGGTCGCGCACAGCAGGTTGATGCTGCGCGACGACGAGCGGGCCACGATCCTCCAGCGGGACATGACGGACCCGACCTCGGTGCTCGAGGCGGCCAGGGGGACCGGGCTGGTCGACTTCGCCGAACCGGTGGGGCTGCTCGCGGTCGGCGTCTTCCACTTCGTGCCGCCCGAGGCGGACCCGGCGGGTCTGGTCGCGGCGTACCGGGACGCGCTCGCGCCCGGCAGCCACCTCGCGTTCTCCCAGTTCACCGCGGACCTCCAACCCGCGGAGATGGCCGGGGTGGTCGAGGTGATGAAGAGGAGCGCGAACCCGATGTTCCCCCGCTCGCACGCGGAGATCACCGCCCTGTTCGACGGTTTCGAGCTGGTCGAGCCGGGCGTCGTGCCGCTGCCGCTGTGGCAGCCGGAACCCGGGGCCGCGGTCGAGGACCCGAACACAGCGGGGATCCTCGCCGGAGTGGGCCGCAAGCGGTGAGCCGTGACGTCCGACGCTAGTGCCGAGCGCCAGGCGATCGCCCACACCTGGCTGCGGGCGGTGTACCCGACCGCGTACGTGCCGCTCTCGCCCGCCGAGATGGCGGTCCTGCTGTGCGGTCTGGTGGACGAGGTCGCGGCCGCGGTGCGCTCCGGGGAGACCGTGACGGGTGTCGGCGAACGGCTGGTGCGCGAGCGGTTCACCGGCGCGGACTCGTTGCGGCGCACGGTGGAGGTGCTCGGCTGCGGGCTGCTCGACGCGGCCGAGTTCGCCGACCTGCCCGACCTCGCCGAGCGGGTGGTGGCGGTGCTGGGCTCGGTGAGCGCCGGGTACGCCAACGCGATGCGGCTGGACGTGTTCGAGCAGCAGGAGGAGATCAAGACCGCGCTGCTGACGGCGAAGCAGCGCGTCGAGCGGGTGCTCGAGGTGAGCGAGGCCCGGTTCCGCGAGGTGTTCGACTCGTCCGCGTTCGGCATCGCGATCACCGACCTGCGCGGCGCGTGCGTGGAGGCGAACGACGCGCTGGCGCAGATGGTCGGCGGCCGGCGGGAGGACCTGGTCGGGCGGCGGCTGATCGCGCTGTTCCACCCCGACGACGTCGAGGTGCTGACGGCGGCGTACCGGGCGGCGGGCGCGGGCCGGCTAGACCGGTTCCGCGAGCAGCGCAGGCTGGTCCGCGCCGACGGCGAGCCGATGTGGGTGCACCTGGCCGTGTCGCTGCTGCGGGACGCGGACGGCGAGCCCGCGTACTTCGTGACGATGGTCGAGGACGTCACCGAGCTGCACCTGCTCCAGAAGAACCTGGACCACCAGCTGCTGCACGACTCGTTGACCGGTCTGTCGAACCGGCAGCACTTCGTGACCAGGCTGGAGGCGATGCACGCCGCGGCGGGCGGCGGGATCACGCTCTACCACCTGGACCTCGACGCGTTCGCCGTGGTGAACAACGGCATCGGGCACGGGGCGGGCGACCGGCTGCTCCAGGAGGTCGGCCGGCGGTTGAGCGCGGTGGTGGAGGCCGAACGGGCGTGCGTGGCGCGGGTGGCGGGCGACGAGTTCGCGATCGTGGTCGAGCGCTCGGCGGACACGCCGCGGGTGCCCGCCATGATCGACCGGATCAACGAGGCGCTGGAACGGCCGCTGCCCTCGGGCGTGGCGCTGTCCGCGGGCGTCGGCGTGGTGGACCTGCCGGGTCCGGACTGGGCGGCAGAGGAGTTGCTGCGCGCGGCGAACACCACGCTGCGCCAGGCGAAGGCACGGGGAAAGAGGCAGTGGTTGACCTACGACAGGCACGAGGACGCGCGCAGCCGCGACCGGCTGGACCGGGCCGCGCGGATGCCCGGCGCGCTGGCCGCCGGCTGGATCGACGTGGAGTACCAGCCGGTGGTGGACCTCGCCGACGAGCACGTGGTCGGGCACATCTCGCGGCTGCGGTGGCACGACCTCGGGCACGAGGAGTGCGCGGAGTCGGCCGAGGCCAACGGGTTGGCGCTGCCGCTCGGCCAGTGGGCGTTGCGCGAGGCGGCCGGGATCGCGGCGTCGTGGTCGCACGGGCTGCTGTTCGTCGAGCTGTCGCCGATGCAGTCGCGCGACGCGGACCTGGTGGGCGCGGTGAGGCGGACGCTGGACACCACCGGGCTCGACGCGTCGGCGCTGCGGATCCTGCTCGACACCAGGGCGATGCTGGACGGTTCCGGCGACGACAACGCGCAGGTGTTGCGGGACAACGGGATCGTCACCGGGTTGACCCGGTTCAACGGCGGCCAGGCGGAACTCGCGCTGCTGGCCGAGCTGCCGGTGGGCGCGCTGCTGGTCGACCCGGCGGTGGTGCGCAGGCTCCGGGAGGTCGAGGAGTCGTTGCTGCACCGCGCGATGGCGATGATGACGCAGGTGATCCGGGACTCCGGGGTGTCCGTGTCGGTGCCCGGCGTGGTGGACGCCGACCAGGTGCGCTGGTGGACCGAGGTCGGCGCGAGCTGCGCGTTCGGCCCGTACTTCGGCGACCCGATCCCGGACTACGAGCTCTAGACCTGCTTGACCGCGGCGAGCAGCTTGGTCAGCGAGTCCTTGGCGTCGCCGAACAGCATCGTGGTCTTGGCGTTGTACAGCAACGTGTTGTCCACGCCCGCGAAGCCGGGGCGCATGCTGCGCTTCATGAACACCACGGCCTTGGCCCGGTCCACGTCGAAGATAGGCATGCCGTAGATGGGGCTGCTGGGCTCGTCGCGCGCGCCGGGGTTGACCACGTCGTTGGCGCCGACCACGAGGACCACGTCGACGCTGCCGATGCCCGGGTTGACGTCGTCGAGCTCCTTGAGGTGCTCGTAGGGCACGTCGGCCTCGGCCAGCAGCACGTTCATGTGGCCGGGCATGCGACCCGCGACGGGGTGGATGCCGTAGGACACCGCGATGCCCCGGCTCTCCAGCAGCTGGGCCAGTTCCCGCGCGGCGTGCTGGGCCTGCGCGACGGCCAGGCCGTAGCCGGGCACGACGAGCACCGAGTGGGCGTAGCCGAGCAGGATCGCGACGTCCTCGACGGTGCCGGAGCGGACGGTGCGGTCCACGTCGGACTGCACGGCGGCGGCGCGCGGGGTGAACGCGCCGAACAGGATGTTGGCGAGCGAGCGGCCCATCGCCTGGGCCATGAGCCGGGTCAGGATGGTGCCGGACGCGCCGACGAGCGTGCCGGCGACGATCAGCAGCGTGTTCGCCAGCACGTAGCCGGACGCCGCGACGGCCAGCCCGGTGAACGCGTTGAGCAGCGAGATCGCGATCGGCACGTCCGCGCCGCCCACCGGGAGCACGAACAGCACGCCCAGCGCGAGGCCGGCGAGCGCGACCAGGACCAGGAGCGTGCCGCTGCCGGTGGCGAGCACGGCGACCGCGAGGGCCAGCGCGAGCACGGCCGTGCCGATGCCGACGTACCGGCCGCCGGGCAGCAGCACCGGCCGGGTGGTCATGATCTCCTGGAGCTTGAGGAACGTGACCACGCTGCCGGAGAAGCTGACCGCGCCGATCAGCACGGTGAGCACGGTCGCGACGGCGAAGAACACACCGGTGTCGGTGGACTCGCCGTACTCGGTGAGCGCCACGAGGGCCGCCGCCGCGCCGCCGACGCCGTTGAACAGCGCGACCATCTGCGGCACCGCGGTCATCCGCACCGACCTCGCCGCGGGCACGCCGACCGCCGCGCCCAGCACGATCATGAGCGCGATGAGGATCCCGTTGTGCTGCACGCCGTGCACGTAGGCGACGACGACGGCCAGCGCCATCCCGGCCGCGCCGACGAGGTTGCCCGCGCGGGCGTAGCGCGGCGTGCTCAGGCCCTTGAGGGCGAGCACGAAGCACAGCGCGGCGGCGAGGTAGGCGAGCTGGACCCAGGTCGGCGTCATTTGCGGTGCCCCTTGAACATCTCCAGCATCCGGTCGGTGACCACGAAGCCGCCCACGACGTTGACCGTGGCGAGGAAGACCGCGACCAGCCCGAGGACGAGTTGCAGCGGTCGCTCGGCCTGACCGGTGATGAGGATCGCGCCCACCAGGATCACGCCGTGGATCGCGTTCGCGCCCGACATCAGGGGCGTGTGCAGGATCGTGGACACCTTCGAGACGACCTCGAAGCCCACGAAGACGGCCAGGATGAAGATCGTCAGCAGGTCGGTCACAACAGCTCCCTGGTCGGGGCGTGGCGCACTTCGCCTTGGTGGGTCAGGCAGCAGCCGTCGAGCACCTCGTCGGAGAGGTCGGGTCGGACCTCGCCGTCGCGGGTCATCAGCAGCAGCAGGTTCGCCACGTTGCGGGCGTAGAGCCTGCTGGCGTGCGCGGGCATGGTGCTCGGCATGTTCTTCGCGCCGTAGAGCAGCACGTCGCCCACCCGGATCTCCTCGCCGGGCACCGAGCCGGTGACGTTGCCGCCGGACTCGGCCGCGAGGTCGACCACGACGGAGCCGGCGGGCATCGCCTTGAGCATGTCCGTGGTGACGAGCACGGGCGCCTTGCGGCCGGGTATCGCGGCGGTGGAGATCACCACGTCGCTGGCCGCGACCCGGTCGGCGATCAGCTCGCGCTGCCGGGCCAGGGTGTCCTCGGACTGCTGGCTCGCGTAGACGCCGGTCTGCGTCTCCAGGTCCAGCTCGAGGAACCGGGCGCCCAGGCTGCGGACCTCCTCGGCGGCGGCCTTGCGCACGTCGTAGGCCTCCACGACGGCGCCGAGCCGGCGCGCGGTGGCGATCGCCTGCAACCCGGCCACGCCCGCACCCAGCACGAGCACCTTGGCGGGCGGCACGGTGCCGGCGGCGGTGGTGAACATCGGCAGGAACCGGGGCAGCCGCTCGGCCGCGGTGAGCACCGCCCGGTAGCCCGCGACGAGCGCCTGGGACGACAGCGCGTCGGCGGTCTGGGCCCGGGTCACCCGGGGCAGCAGGTCGAGGCTGAAGGCGGTGACGCCGCGGTCCCGCAGCGCCCGCACGTGGTCGAGTTCGGTCGAGGGTTGCAGGAAGCTGATCGTGACGTCGCCCTCGCGCAGCCGGTCGACGTGCTCGGTCGGCTGCACGGACAGGACGACCTCGGCGCGTCCGGCGGGGTGGTCGGCGGTGACCTCCGCGCCCGCCGCGCGGTAGGCCTCGTCGGTGGCGTGCGCGTGCGCGCCCGCCCCGGCCTGCACGTCGACCGCGAGGCCGGCCGCGACGAGGGTCGTGACGGTGTCCGGCACACCCGCCACACGGCGTTCGGCGGGTCGCGACTCTGCGGGGATCCCGGCTCTCACGGAGAGTCACCCTAGACGATCAAAGGTGATCCACACCACATTTGGCCGTTCACCGTGAAGTCGCGGCACCGGACAGCGTCTTGACCGCCGACTAGTGGATCACCGGGCACACGCCCTCGGTGTCGGCCGCGAAGAAGTTCGGCACGAGCTCCTCGCGGTCGTAGTAGCGGTGGAACACGCTCGTCGCGCCGCCCGAGATCGGCGGCACGATCCAGCTCCAGTCCGTCGGGCAGCTGCGGCCCGCGGCCTCCTCCCGGGCGACGTGGGTGAGGAAGCGGTCGGACTCGGTGTGGTGGTCGGTGATCGTCGCGCCCGCCTGGTCGAACGAGTGCAGCACCGCGCGGTTCAGCTCGACCAGGACGCGGTCTTTCCACAGGCTGCGGACGTCCTTGACGTCGAACCCCATCCGCTTGCCCAGGTACGGCAGCAGGTCGTAGCGATCGGTGTCGGCGAAGTTGCGCGCGCCGATTTCGGTGCCCATGTACCAGCCGTTGAAGGGCGCGGCCGGGTAGTCGATTCCGCCGATTCTCAGTCGCATGTTGCTGATGACCGGCACCGCGTGCCACTTCAGGCCGAGGTCGGCCCAGGAGAACTCGGGGTGCACGATGTCCACCTCCAGCACCGCGTCGGCCGGCAGTTCCACCATCGCGGACTCGCCGTCGTGCCCTTCGACCACCAGCGGCAGCACGTCGAATGGGCCGCGGCGTTTCGGCGGGCGCCAGCCGAGTTCCACCGCGCGGTCGGTCAGCCCGCGGTTGCGGCGGTCGCCGAGCACGCCGCCGTCCTTCCCGGCGTAACCCGCGTACCGGATCAGTTGCTCATTCCTGATCCGCGGACCGGGCTGGTCCGGGTCGTCCGGCGCGAAGATCGTCACGACCGGGCGGACGCGGCCGCCGTTGGTGGCGAGCCGGAGGTGCTCGACGCACTCGTCGGCGACCTCCTTGGGGTCCCGCAGGTCCCTCAGGTCGCGGACCTTGAGGCTGCGCCAGTAGAGCCTGCCGATGCAGCGGGCGCTGTTGCGCCAGGCCACCCGGGCGCCGAAGGCCAGTTCGGCGGGTGTGTGCCGGTAGGTGCCGGTCGCGGCGACCTCGGCGTGCACCTCCGCGAGGCGGTGTTCGACCGGCCCCGTCTCGGGGTGTTCGCCGTGGTGCAGGCGGAGGAATTCGTCGGCCTCCGACAGGTCGACCGCGGCGGTGCGGGTCGGGATGGCTTCAGCCGGACACAGGGGGACGGGGGCCATGGCGGGACACCGTAGTTGCACTTTCGCGCAAGGTGAACCGCCGTGTCGGGCACCGCAGTGTGAACGTAGGGGGAACTACCTGCCGCACAGTGAGTGCTTGATCCGGCAAAAGGGTGACGAATGCTGGGAAAACGAGTGATTCCGTATCGTTATCAGGCTGATTCCCGGCAGTGATCAGTGATTTACATCACGATCCATTTGTCACCTATCGAGTGAGGGCGGTGTCCACGCGGTCAGCCGGGACATTCCGCGCCCGACCGCCGCGGGCGGCAGCGCGCGCACCACGGCGTTTCTGACCGCGACGCCGAGAGGATTGCGCAGCCGGTGCCCGAGCGCGCCCGCGCGCCGCGAGGCCCGTGCCACGGCCTGCGTTCTCCGCCGTCGTGCGGCGTCGTACCGGAATAGCGCCTCGCTCACGTTCCGCGCATTTCCGCACTCGTGCGCGAGCACGACCGCGTCCTCGAACGCGAGACACGCGCCCTGGCCGAGGTACGGGGTCATCGCGTGCGCCGCGTCGCCCAGCAGCGCCACCCGGCCGCCGACGAACGACGGCAGGTCCGCGGCCAGTTCCCGGATGTCGTTGCGCAGCACGGCGGCCGGCGGGGTCGCGGCGAGGACGGCCGGGATCGGGTCGTGCCAGCCGTCGACCAGCGCGCGGACCGCGGCGTGCTCGTCGGGCGCGGCGCCGCCGGGTTCGGCCTCGGTCGCGGCGAACCAGCAGACCCGCCTGTCGGCCAGCGGCAGCACGCCGAACTCCACGCCGGGGCCCAGGGTCTGGCCGATCGGCTCGTCCGGCGGGAAGTCCGGGGCGGTCACGCCGCGCCACGCGGTGACCCCGGTGTGCACGGGCGGCGGCGCGGTCGGGAACAGCTCGGCCCGAAGCCTGCTGCCCACCCCGTCCGCCGCGACGACCAGGTCCGCGTCGAGGTCGGCCGAGGCGGTCACCTCGTGGTCGGTCGCCAGGCAGCGCTCCGGCAGCGCGGACCGCAGCACGCGGTGCAGGTCGGCCCGGTGCACCGCGATCACCCGCTCGGCGGCAGGGTCCACCCGGGTCAGCGTGCGGCCGGCCGGGTCCCGCAGCAGGCCGGGCACCCGCGGCGTGCCGATCCGGCGCACCTCGTCGGCCAGGCCGAGCGCCTCCAGCGCCCGCAGCGCGTTGGGCAGCACGCCGACACCCGCGCCCACCTCGCCGACCGCCGGCGCGCGCTCCAGCACCCGGACCTCCCAGCCGACCTTCCGCAACGCCACCGCGGCGGCGACCCCGCCGAGCCCGCCACCGACCACCACCGCCGTTCCGCGCACGACACCCTCCGCTTCTACACCTGTAGAGAGCCGCTACTCTACAGCTGTAGAACGGAGGTGCGGAACGTGACGGAGCGCATGGCCCGGTTGGCCGACGCCGCCATCCGACTGGTGGCCGCGAAGGGCATGCGCGGGCTGACCCACCGCGCCGTCGACGCGGAGGCCGGCGTGCCGCCCGGGTCCACGTCCGCGTACTTCCGCACCCGCAAGGCGCTGGTCGAGGGTGTGGTGCGGCGGCTGGCCGCGCTGAGCCTCGCCGAGCTGGGTCCCGCCGAACCGGACCCCGCCGAACCGCACTCGACCGCACCGCCGATCGACCTCGACGACGCCGTCGCCCGGCTCGCCCGGCTCCTCGACCGCTGGTCCGGCCCGGACCGCGAGCGCACGCTGGCCCGGTACGCGTGCCTGCTGGAGGCGACCCACCACCCGGAGCTGCGCGGCGTCCTGGCGCACGGCGCGGCGCACCGCGCGCAGGCGACCGCCGTGCTGGCCGCGGCGGGCGCGGCCGATCCCCGTGCCGCCGGGCGCGACCTCGTGGCCTTCCTGGACGGTCTGCTGTTCGACCGGCTGGTCGGCGCGGGCGCGGCCACCGCGCCCGAACCCGGGACGCCGGAGAACCTGGCCGACCTGACCCGCGCGATCCGGTCCGCGCTGCGCGGCGTGCTCGGCGGGTGACCGGGCGCGCCGGAAAACCACTGGCGCGCCCGGTTAACCTCGGACGCATGTGGGCCTACGTGGTGTTCTACCTCTGATTCGCGACACGCCGTCCGCCCCCGCGCCACGCGCGAGGGGCCATCCGACCGTGTCGTAGAACAGGGAGAAACCCTTGTCGCACATCGCTTTTCTCAACATCCCCGGCCACGGCCACGTCAACCCGACGCTGCCCGTGGTCGCCGAGCTGGTCGCGCGCGGCCACCGGGTGACCTACGCCGTGCCGGCGGGGTTCGCACCGCAGGTCGCGCACGCCGGCGCCGAACCCGTCGCCTACCGCACGGTGCTGCCCGCCGAGGAGGGCGACTGGCCGATGGACGCGGCGGGCGCCATGGGGCTGTTCCTGGCCGAGGCGCGCCAGGTGCTGCCCCAGCTCGCGCAGTCCTATGTGGACGACCAGCCGGACCTGGTGGTCTACGACATCGGCGCGTGGACCGCGCGGGTGCTCGCCCGCCGCTGGGGCGTGCCCGCGATCCAGTTCTCGCCCACCCACGTCGCGTACGAGGGCTGGGAGGAGGACATGGGCGTGAACCCGGACGAGCCCGCCATCGCCGCCTTCTACGCCGAACTGGCGGAGTGGTTGCGGGAGCAGGACGTCGAGGTGCCGGCGCCGGCGTTCGTCAGCGATCCGGACTCGGCGGTCGTGTCGATCCCGCGCGCGTTCCAGTTCCGCGGCGACCGGGTGCACCCGAAGTACACCTTCGTCGGGCCGTGCCTGGACGACCGGTCGCACCAGGGCGGGTGGGCGCCGCCGGACGACCGGCCGGTGCTGCTGGTGTCGCTGGGTTCGGCCTACACCGACCGGCCCGAGTTCTACCGGCGGTGCCTGGAGGCGGCGCGCGGGCTGGACTGGCACGTGGTGATCGCGATCGGCAGGCACGTGTCCGAAGAGGACCTGGGCGACGTTCCGCCGAACGTGGAGCTGCGCGCGTGGGTGCCGCAGTTGGCGATCCTGGCGCACGCCACCGTGTTCGTCACGCACTGCGGCATGGGCGGGACCATGGAGGGCCTGCACCACGGCGTGCCGATGATCGGCGTGCCCACGCTCGGCGAGCAGGTGATGAACGCCGAACGGCTGGTGGAACTGGGCGTCGGCAGGCACCTGCCGCACGACCGGGTGACCGCCGCCGGGTTGCGGGAGGCCGTGCTGGAACTGGCGGCCGACCGCGACGTCGCGGCCCGGCTCGCCGCGCTGCGGGCCGACATCCGGGCGGCGGGCGGTACCCGTGCCGCGGCGGACGTGGTCGAGGCCGCGCTGAGGTGATCGGGCCGAGGTGATCGGACGGGGGGGGGGCCCCCCCCCGGGGGCCGGCGCCCCCGCGAAGTGGCGGGGGCCACGCCGCAGCGGCGGGGGGGGGTCGGGGGGGGGGGGGTCCGCCGCCCCAGCGGCACC
>NZ_JBFAEO010000046.1:63752-69427 GCF_040642015.1 Actinosynnema sp. NPDC020468 | reverse complement strand
GCCCCCGTGCCAAATGCGGTTGGGCTTCGCCCAGGCCATACGGGGAGAACACGAGGCCCCGGCGTTAAGGCAAGCGCGCCTTCGGCGCTTAAGGCTGGGGTGGTGGGGGGCGGCTGGGGTTGGTGGGGGTGGCGGGGGGTAGGTGGTGAGGTTAGGTGGTGGCGTCGGTTACCGACGGGTGGATGTGCATTACCTCGGTCAGTTCCGTCAGCCTGAAGAGTTTGTGCACCGACGGTTGGAGGGCGGCCATTCGGAAACCGTCGTTGAGCCTTCGGTGCCAGTCCAGCATCAGGGAGAGGCCGGTGGTGTCCATGAACGGGACGCCGCTCAGGTCTACCACCACGTGGGTGCCCGGGGTGTCCTCGAGGTGGTCGGACAGGACTGGCACGGTGTCCGCGTCCAGTTCTCCCGACACCGCGACGACCGTCCAGTCGCCCCGGACCTCACTGCGCACCTGCAAGTCCATGGAGCCCGCGCCTTCCCACGAGTGGCCTCGTGTCGCTACCGATCGTGCAGCACGACGCCTCCGGGCGCGACCACTGGGTGGTTGAAGTGGCGGATGTGCGACGATGCGGGTGTCTGCCGATCAACGGGAGCGGATTGTGCGCAACGAGCCAGCGACGCCGGTGGCGGCCACGCTGCCCGCAACGGGCGGCTCGTCGGCACGGGCGCGGCAGGTCGTGCGGGAGGCCGCGGCGGCGTGGGGGTTGGGCGAGGAACTGGTGGAGGACGCCGAGTTGGTCGTCACCGAGCTGGTGTCCAACGGGGTCGACCACGCGACCGGGCCGTTGGAGCTGACGGTGGCGCGCACCGAGGCCGGCCTGCGGATCGAGGTGGCCGACCGGTCGCCCGAACTGCCCAAGCCCCAACCGGTCCAGGTGGAGTCGGTGCGCGGGCGCGGGCTCGTGATCGTGGCCGCGTTGAGCCGGGCCTGGGGCGCCACGCCGACCGACACCGGCAAGTCCGTGTGGGCCGAGCTGTCCTGAGGACGAACGCGCGACAGCGAGGCCCGACTGCTTCCGGGCCCCGCTGTCGTGGAGAAGACGCGCGCGGTGCTAATCCGCGCTGGACGGTGCTAGTCGGTGCTAGTCCGTGTATGCCCCGGAGACACCGAACCGCGTCACCGAGAGGGTGAACGTGGTGGTGCCGCTCTTGCCGTCGGCCGAGGTGGCCTTGATCGTCACCGGGTAGCTGCCCGCCGGCGTGGAGAACGCCGTCCACACCAGCACGGAACTGCTGCCGCCCTGGGCGATGCTCGCCGGGTTGAACTGGACCGAGCCGCCGGCCGGCACACCCGACGCGGTCAGCGTCAAGGCGCCCGTGCCACCGGTGGCGGACACCGAGAACTGGGCGAAGAGACCCGGTCGCACGCTGCCCGAGGACGGGTTGGCGGTCACCTTCACGTCACCGCCCGGCGGGTTCTGCCCGCCGTCCTCGACGGTCAGCGACACCGCGGTGGTCGCGGACTTCCCGGCCGCGTTGGTGCCCGTCACGGTCACGGTGTACGTGCCGTTGGCGGTGCTCGCCGCCGCCTCGATCGTCAGCTTGGCGTTCGAGCCCGTCTGCACGCTCGTCGGCTGGAACGTCGCCTTCGCGCCGGTCGGCAGCCCCGACGCGGACAGCGTCACGTTCTCCGCGCCGGTGGAGCCCGCGACCGTGGTGATCGTGGTGGACGCGTACTTGCCGGCGGTGACCTTCAGGCTCGCGGGCGACGCGCCGAGGGTGAAGTCCGGCGCGGGCACGGTGCCGCCCACCTCCTGCTTGACCCAGTCGCCCATGTCGTTGGTCAACCGGCCGTACACGCTGTACCACTTGAAGTCGCTGCGGCTCCAGGACGCGACGCCGACGACCTTGCCCTCCACGATCAGCGGACCGCCGCTGTCGCCGGGCAGGATGGTGGTGCGGCCGTCGGAGTAGCCGGCGCAGATCATGGTGGCGGACTTGAACCCCGCGCCGACGCCCTGGCAGACCTTGTCGCCGTCCACGATCGGCAGGGTCGCCTTGTCGAGGGTGACGTCCTTCAGGTTGTCGTCGAAGTCCTTCTTGCCGTACCCGAAGCCGAGGCCGTTCTTGCCGGGCACCGCGAGGCCGGAGTCCGCGGACGTGGCGAACTGCGCGTACTTGCCGCCGCGCACCGGGATGTCGTCGGCGACGGTCACCACGGCCACGTCGTAGCCCTGGTCGAAGTTGACGTACTTCGGGTGCTTCTTGTACGTCACCACGTTCGTCTTGAACCCGCCGGGCGAGTTCAGGTCGTCCAGGCCGTACACGAAGCTCTTGTCGCCGGCGGCGTCGGCGCAGTGCGCGGCGATGAGGATCTTGCGCGGCGCGACGACCGTGCCGGTGCAGGTTTGACCCTGCGGCCGGGTCCCACCGGCGCGCAGGCCCGCGATGATCGCGGGGAACTCGTCAACCGTCGCGTCCTGACCGTTGTGGAACGAGGCCGACGGACCCGAGGGCGCGGGAACGGTGTCGCCCTCGTAGTTGGCCGCGGGTGCGTTCCCGACGGCGGCGGGTTCGGCGGTCGCGCTCGTCAGCGGCAGGAGCGGCAGGAGCACCGCCGCGGCGACGAGCGGGAGAAGGCCTTGGGGACGTGGTCGTGTCACGATTGCTTCCCTTCCAGGCGAAAGCCGCTCTTGCAGGGTCGAGCGGCGAAGCCCACTGTCGAGGCGGGCCCGTCGGGGATCAATCAGGGTCGGGATCCGTAGGGGTACCTCAAAATTGCCGGCACCGGCGAACGCGGCGAACCCGGTGTCCGACCGGACGATCCGCCCGGTCCGAGTGGCGCACTCCCCCGGCGAAGCGCCTCCCCGGTTCGGCCGGCCGTCGGGGTTCACGGGGCTTGATCGGCCGTCGGGTGACCGCCGAACGGGTGGGGCGCGCGGACTCGCGGCGGGTTGCAGGTGGGAAACGGCGCGGAGCGGGTATCCCTGGGGGTGGAGTGCGTTCCCGGGACCAAGGAGAAGTCATGGCCGACTACCGGTCTCGCCGCGACGAGACGCCGGAGGAGACCTCGGTGCTGCCGCAGCAGGGCGAGTGGGAGCCGCAACCCCGGCGGGTGCGGCCCGAGCGGCGGTACGACACGGCCAAGTTGTGGGCCGGTGGCGCGGCGACGGCGTTGGTGGCCGGGCTGGTCGCCGTGGTCGGCATCCTGTTCGCGCGCGGGCTGCTCGGCATCGCCGTGCTGGCGCCCAAGGGCGAGGGCGCGTGGGGCAACGCGAACACGCTCACCTACGCGCTGGTGACCGCCGCGTGCGCGCTGGCGGCGACCGGGCTGGTGCAGTTGCTGCTCGCGACGACGCCCAACGCGACGCGGTTCTTCACCTGGATCATGGTGCTGCTGACCGCGATCGCGGTCGTGCTGCCGCTGAGCCTGACCGTCGAGGTGGAGAGCCGGGTGTTCACCGCGATCCTCAACGCGCTGATCGGGCTCGCGATCACCGGGCTGGTCGTCGGCGTGGCGAGCAACGCCCGGCTGCGCTGGACCGACTGACCGCCGACCTCGCGGGGCAGAGCGACGGGCGGGACCGTGTGGAGGTCCCGCCCGTCGCCACCCTCGTCCGCCGGTCGGTCCTAGAAGGAGATCCCCCAGGTGTCGAGGGTGCCGGTGTCGAACGCGTAGACGTCCTTCACCTGCAACCTCCACGTGCCGTTGCGGGTTTCCCCCGCGGTGTTCGCGGTGAAGGTCTCGTGCACGCCCGCCGCCGAGCCGACCCCGCCCGCCTTGCGCAGCGGGATCACCGCTCCGCTCGGCGCGACCAGGTCGATCTGGAGGTCACCGGTGTAGCCGTGGACGACGTCCACCTTCACCGGTGTCGAGGACGTGCCGTTGCCCGGGCAGTTCGCGACGACGACGGAGGTCCCGACCGCCGCGCCCGCGTCCGGGATCGCCACGTCGTCGCCGTTCGTCCCGCCCGAGCACGTCGGCGGGTTGGGGTCGCCGCCGCCGAACGACGCCGTGTACAGCAGCTTGTTCGGCGAGCCCGACCCCGGGTTCTTGACCACGTTCGGCGTCGACGCGTCGGTCAACGCCTTGAGCACCTGCGCCGGTGTCGCCGACGGGTTCCCCGCCAGGTACAGCGCGGCGCCGCCCGCCACGTGCGGTGACGCCATGGACGTCCCGCTCATGGTGGCGTTCGCCGTGTCGCCGGAGATGCCCGCCGACACGACGTTGTTGCCCGGCGCGAAGATGTCCACGCACGAGCCGTAGTTGGAGAACGAGGCCCGGTTGTCCTGGTTGTCCGTGGCGCCGACCGCGATCACGGTGGTGTTGCGGGCCGGACCGGTGTTGCAGGCGTCGGCGGAGCTGTTGCCCGCCGCCACCACGAACGTCACGCCCGCCTGGTTCAGCCGGCCGATCGCCTCGTCCCCGATCCCGGCGGTGTCGAAGGTGAAGCTGCCGTTGACGACGGCGGGTTTCACCGCGTTCTTGGCGATCCACTCGATGCCCTCGACGCCGTCGGAGTCGGGCGCGGTGCCGTCGCAGCCGAGGATGCGCACGGCGACCAGCTTGGTCTTCTTGGCGACACCGTAGGTCTTGCCGCCGATCGTGCCGGACACGTGGGTGCCGTGGCCGAAGCAGTCCTGCGCGGTGCCGTCCTCGTCGACGAAGTCGTACCCGTCGGAGGCGCGGCCCTCGAACTCCGCGTGGGTCTTGCGGATGCCCGAGTCGAGCACGTAGGTCGTCACGGTCGACGCCGTCGTGTTGTAGGTGTACTTCTGGTCCAGCGGCAGGCTCTTCTGGTCCACCCGGTCGATGCCCCAGGTCGCCCCGGTCTGGGTGTCGGCGGCACGCGCCGTGCCGTCCTGGAAGACCGTCCGGACCGCCGGGTCGGCGGCCAACCGACGGGCCTGGACGTCCGACAGGTCCTTCACCAGGAACCCGTGCATCGCCGCGGTGAACACGGTCTTGAGCCTGCCCCCGTACTTGCCGACCAGACCGCCCGACGTGGTGGCGATCTGGGAGCCCCCGGTGTCCTTCAACGACACCAGGAAGCTGCCGGCAACGGGGTGGGAGGCCTTCACGTAGTCGGCCTCCGCCTGCTGGGCGGACGCGGGTGGCGCGACGCCCAGTGCGGCCAGGGCGGCGACAACCGCCCCGACCCGGAATGTGGTGCCCATTCGTATTCCTCCACGAACGCAGGGGTGGACGCACCCGCGGCGCGGGGGAGACGACAACCGCGCCGCGGGTGCGAGATCGTGTGGAACCCTTGTGGTGCAACCCTTCCGAGCAGCGGCAGGTGCCCGGAGGGCACCCGGCGGGCGTCGAGGCGCGACGGGGTCACCGCCGTGCCCGGGCCGACCGGGTCGATCAGGGGGCCGCCGGCGCGGCGACCGCCGCCGTGAACCCGTATCCGTACCCGACACCGAGCGACATCGTGGCGTTGGTGTCGACCCCGAGGACGACAACCCGGCTCCGGGTCGAGCGATCCGGTCGCATCGGCAGCACTCCGTTCACCTGGGCCGCCGTGCAGGAGGAGGAGAACGGGCGGCCACCTGGAACCACCATCGGGTGACGGCCGCCACCGAACAATCCGGATACCGATACGTAGGGCTACGCAAACTAAAGATGCCGTGACCGAGTCGGTGGTGGCCTCGCCCCGACGGAGCCGCCGCAAGATTGTTGACAGAAAGAATCCTAGAACAATAGGATTGTTGAACAATACCCTCAAACG
>NZ_JBFAEO010000046.1:0-63652 GCF_040642015.1 Actinosynnema sp. NPDC020468 | reverse complement strand
CGGTGGCGCGGTGGCGCGGTGGCGCGGTGGCGCGGTGGCGCGGTGGCGCGGTGGCGCGGTGGCGCGGTGGCGCGGTGGCGCGGTGGCGCGGTGGCGCGGTGGCTACCGGCTCGAGACGGGGGCGGACGGTGTGGGCACAGTGCGTCGGCGGGCCGCGGCGCGGGCGGACGGGGGTGGCGTGTTGCGCAGGGGCGGCGACATAGGCGGGCCGCCTGGCGCCTGGCGCGGACAGACGGCGCAGGGCAGACGGCCCAGGCAGGCAGCGCAGACGGGCAGCGCAGACGGAACGTGGGCGCGAGCAGCGACCGCGGGCGGATGGCGCAGGCAGGCGGCTGCGTTCGTCTCGGCGACCCGCCGGCGGGGGCTGTAGGCGGAGCGGCCGTTCGGTAGGTGGGGGTCGGGGCGTTCGGGTGGTTCGGAGGGCGTGGTGAGCGGTGGGGTTGTTGAGAGGTGGGATTGTGGGGTTGTTGAACGATCCGGCGAAACTGATGAAGCATCACCTTGCTGGTCGCCGCCACAACAGGTGAGAAGCGCGTCAGTTTCTCACCCGATCTGGTTTAACCCGCTGGTGAATGGGCACCCTGCCGTACCGATAACTAAGTAGCGGTTGGTGGTGCGCGGATGCCGGGTGGACGCGAACGGGTGGGTGTACTCGACGTCGGTTGCTACAGCGCCAGTCTGGTCGTGGTCGACCAGTCGATCCTCCGTCCGGTCGTCACCCACAAGACCCGACTGCACCTCGACGCGGCCCTCACCCCTGACAACCGATTGCGCCCGGACGGCGTCAATCAAGTCGTGGGAGCGATCAGGAACGCCGCGCACGTGCTCGACCGGACCGACGTCACCGGGTTCACCGCCTTCGCCACCTCCGTCATCCGCGATGCCCGCAACGCCGAGGACGTCCTGGCCGAGGTGCGCCGACGCACCGGCGCGGTCCTGCACGTCATGACCGGCGAGCAGGAGGCCCGCCTCGCCTACACCGCCGCCAGGGCGTGGTTCGGCTGGACCGCGGGCCCCCTGCTGGTCCTCGACGTCGGCGGCGGCACGGTGGAGATCGCGGCGGGCGAGGACGCCGAGCCCGCGCTGACCCTCTCGCTGCCCCACGGCGCGCGCACCGTCACCCGCCGGGGCGAGTTCGACCCCACCGAACTCCGCACCCGCCTGGAACGCCTCCCCCGCACCGACCACCGCGTCGTCGGCTGCTCCAAGGTCTTCCAGCAGCTGGCGAGGCTGGCCGGCGCCCGACCCCAGCGCGAAGGCCCCCACCTGCGAAGACACCTGCACCTGGCCGACCTCAGGGAGTGGATACCCCGCCTGGCCGCCATGTCCGCCGACGAGCGGTCGCGGCTGCCGGGCATCAGCAAGCACCGCGCCCGCCAGTCCCTGGCCGGCGCACTGGTCGTGGAAACGCTGATGAGCGCGAGCGGACGCGACGTCGTGGAGATCTGCCCGTGGTCCACCAAGGAAGGCCTGCTGCTGGACCTCCAGCGCAAGGCCGAGCGCGGCGACGAGTTCTGCCGGGTTGCGTGAGGAGCGAGGATGCTGGCGTTGTCGGTCGAGTCCCACCGGACGGGTGCCGCCGTCGTGGTGGCGACCGGGGAACTGGATCTCGCGGGCGCCCGCCGCGTGCTGGAGAAGCTGGACCGCCTGGTCACCGAGGGCCGGGACCGGATCGTGCTGGACATGTCCGGCGTGGCGTTCTGCGGCGCGCAGGCGATGAGCGCGCTGGTCCGCACCAGGGCACGCGCCCAGCGCGCGGGCGGCTGGCTGCGGCTGGCCAACGTGCCGCCGCACGTGCGCCGGGTGTTCCAGAAGACGGACCTGGACCGGTTGTTCCCGGAGTTCGCGGACGTGGCCGCGGCGACGTCGGGCCGTCCGGCGCTGCCCGCGCAGCGCACCCGGAGTGAGCCGCGGCGCGAAACGGGTAGCCCCGGGTCGTGAGCACCATTCAGGTACGCCGAGACATCCCCGCCCTGCCCGACCTGGTCTTCGCCACGGCCGCCGAACCGGCGCGGCTGGCGGAGTGGCTGCCCGAACCGCTGACCCTGGTCGGGCTCAACGACGACGTGCTGATCCTGCGGTGGCACGACGAGCCGCACCAGATCCGGGTCACCGCCGACCTCGACCGGCTGCGCCTGGACTGGCACGCGCTCGCCGACGAGCGCTGCCGGGGCTCGCTGGAGGTGGCGCTGGTCGGCGCCGCCGGCAGCGTCGCGATCCTCGAGATGACCGGCCCGGACGACCTCGCCGCCACCCTGCTGGAGGCGCTGGCAAAAGAAGTTGAGCGGACGTTCGCGCCGGGTTGAGATGACCCCATGCCCATCCGCGCCGCCCACCCCTCCGAGTTCACCCTCCTCCAGGCCGTCGAGGACGCCTCGGGCGAGGTGTTCCGCACCATCGGCATGCCCGAGATCGCCGACGACGACCCGATGCCGCTCGAGGCGATGCGCCACGCGCACGTGTGGGTCGCCGACGAGGCCGGCCCGGTCGCCTGGGTCGCGGCGCTGGAGGTCGACGGCCAGGCGCACGTCGAGCAACTCAGCGTGCACCCCGACCACGCGCGCCGGGGCATCGGCGCGGCGCTGCTGGACCACGTCGCCGCGTGGGCGGCGGAACGGGGTCTCGCCGGGTTGACCCTGACCACGTTCCGGGACGTGCCGTGGAACGGCCCGTACTACCGCAGGCTCGGTTTCGCCCCGGTGACCGCGCTGTCCCCCGGCCTGGCGGAGATCGTGGCGGCCGAAACGGCGCGGGGACTCGACCCCGACGCGCGCGAGGTGCTGCGCAGGGGCGTGTGAACCGGGGGACGAACGGGTAGACCCGAACAGCCCGCCCCCGTTCGGAGGTCAGCCCGTGGTCGATTTCGTGCACGAGGCACTGCTCTACCGGGACGACGCCGAGTTCGTCGCCGGCACGGTGCCGTTCGTGCGCGAAGGGCTCGACAACGGCGAGCCGGTGCTCGTCGCCGTTCCGCCACAACGCGCCGAGTTGCTGCGCCCGGCGCTGGGTCCGCACGCCGCCGAGGTCGAGTTCGTGGACATCACCCGCGTCGGCCGCAACCCCGGCCGCATCCTGCCCGGCGTGCTGACCCCGTTCTGCGACGACGCCCGCAACGCCCGCGCGGACCGGGTCCGGGTGGTCGAGGAGCAGGTGTGGCCGGGGCGCAGCGCGTTGGAGTACCCGGCGTGCGTGCAGCACGAGGCG
Source organism: Actinosynnema sp. NPDC020468 (assembly GCF_040642015.1). Classification (NCBI taxonomy): domain Bacteria; kingdom Bacillati; phylum Actinomycetota; class Actinomycetes; order Pseudonocardiales; family Pseudonocardiaceae; genus Actinosynnema; species Actinosynnema sp. NPDC020468. The sequence continues at coordinate 60,448 of NZ_JBFAEO010000046.1, read as the reverse complement.
CTGGTCAACACCGCGCTCACCGACCGCCGGGCCTGGCTGCTGTGCCCGTACGACGCGACGCGGCTGACCGCCGGGCAGGTCCGGGACGCCGAGCGCACCCACCCCGTCGTGCACCGCGAGCCGAACCCGGACTACGGCGAGCCGTTCGCGGTGGCCGAGGAGTTCAACGTCCCGCTGCCGCCGCCACCGCCCGACGCGGTCGTCGCGGTGTTCGACCTCGGCCGGCTGGACCGGGTTCGGGCGCTGGTCGCGGACTTCGCCGTCGGGTTGGCCGCGGACCGGGTGGAGGACCTGGTGCTCGCGGTGAACGAGTTGACCACCAACAGCGTCCTGCACGCCGCGGGCGCGGGCACGGTGCTGCTGTGGCGCGAGGGCGCGGTGGTGGTGTGCGAGGTGCGCGACGAGGGCGGCCGGACCGGTCCGATGGTCGGCCGTCGACGCCCGGACGCCACGTCGCGCGGCGGTTTCGGCGTGGTGCTGGTGCACCTGGTGTGCGACCTCGTGCGCGTGCACACCCACGCCGGCGGCACGGCGGTGCGCGTCCACCTCGGGTGAGCGGTCCCCGGCTGCGGCTCGCGCGAGGCGCTTTCGGTCGTGTGGTTCGTGTGTGGGGCGCGTGCGGTGTGGTGCGCCGGCCGGTATTCCACTTGTGCGGGGCCGAAGCCGTTTTCGGTGGTGTGCCTCGGGCAGGCGGCCGGTGTGCCTCCCTGGATGGCTGATTCCCGTTATCCCGCACGGCGTTGCGCGCGGAAGTGGTGCTCGCGCGCGGCCCGGCACCGGCACAATCGGTGGAATGAGTCCCGCACTCCTGCTCGCCCACGGCGCCGGCGGCTCCGCCCGCGCGAACTTCAACCCGCTAATCCCCCGGCTCTCCCGCACCCGCCCGGTGTTCGCACCGGACTTCCCCGGCTCCGGCTCGACTCCCCGTGCCACCGGACCGCTCTCCCTGGACGACCTGGCCGACCGGTTGCTGGCCACCACCGACGCGGCCGAGGTCGAGATCGTCGGGTACTCGCTGGGGTGCGCGGTCGCCGTGCGCGCCGCGACCCGGTACCCGGACCGGGTGCGGAAACTCGTGCTCACCTCCGGGTTCGTGCGCGTGGACGACGAGACCCGGGCGCGGATGGCGCGGTGGGGCGAACTGCTCGGCGGCGACCGGGACGCCATGGCGCGCTGGATCATGTCCGTGGTGCTGGGCGAACCCTTCCGCCGCGCGATGCCGCCCGACCACGTCGAGGGGTTCCTCGAGCTGATCGCGCTCACCGTGCCGCCGGGCACCGAGGAGCAGGTGGAGTTGGTGCGCGGCACGGACCTGCGCGACGACGTGGGCCGGGTGGCGGTGCCCACGCTCGTCATCGGCACCAAGCACGACCGGTTGATCACGCCCGCGCTGACCCGGGAGTTGGCCGACTCGATCCCCGGCGCGCGGTGGGCCGAGCTGGACAGCGGCCACGCGCCCGCGTTGGAGGCGCCCGCGGAGTGGTTGCGGTTGATCGAGGACTTCCTGGGCTGAGCCGGGTTTTCCCCGCCCCGGTGGAATTTTCGGGCCGGGTGCTCGAACCTCGCGCCCGGCGCGGGACCCGGGCCAGGGGCGCGGGGTGCGCGTCGGGTCGCGGGGTCCCGCCGGTCGGCGGGTGCTCGTCGGGCGCGGGGTGCGCGTCGGTGCGTGAGGATCCTGTCGGTCGGCAAGGGCTCCTGTCGGTTGGCGGGGTGCGCGTCGGGGCGCGGGGTACGCGTGCGTTTGTCGCGGCGTCGGCGGGGTTAACCACGGCCATGACCAACACGCTCGTCCTGGACGTGGACGGCACCCTCGTGGACACCAACTACCACCACGCGGTCGCCTGGTTCCGCGCCTTCCGCCGCCACGACCTGACCGTGCCCACCTGGCGCCTGCACCGGGCCATCGGGATGGGCGGTGACCGGCTCGTCGCCGAGGTCGCCGGTCGGCACGTCGAGGACGAGCGCGGCGACGACATCCGGGCCGCGTGGGCCGAGGAGTTCGAGCCGATGCTCGCCGAGGTGCGGCCGCTCGAGGGCGCGCACCGGCTGGTGACCTCCGCGCTGGAGCAGGAGTTCGCCGTGGTGCTGGCCAGTTCCGGACCGCGGGCGCACGTCGACCGGTACCTGGCGCTGCTCGACGTGCCGGACGTGCCGTCCACCTCCGCGGACGACGTCGACAGCTCCAAGCCCGCGCCCGACCTGATCACCGTCGCGCTGGAACGGGTCGGCGCCGGGCGGGCGGTCGTGGTCGGCGACTCGGTGTGGGACTGCGAGGCGGCGCGGCGGGCCGGGTTGCCCGCGGTGGGCTTGCGGACCGGCGGGTTCGGCGAGGACGAGTTGCGCGCGCACGGCGCGTCGGCGGTGTACTACGACCTGGACCGGTTGCGGGCGGATCTCGTCGACCTGCCGTTCGCGGCCGTGTCGGTGGAGTTCGCGTAGTCCGCGTGGGCGGGGAGAGTCGGGAGGGTGCCGTGCGCATCGGGTACACGCTCATGACCGAGCAGGCCGGGCCGCGGGAGCTGGTCCGGCACGCGGCGCGGGCCGAGGAGGTCGGGTTCGCGTTCGAGGTGATCAGCGACCACTACTTCCCCTGGCTGGACGAGCAGGGGCACGCGCCGTACGCGTGGAGCGTGCTGGGCGCGGTCAGCCAGGTGACCGACCGGGTCGAGCTGATGACCTACGTGACGTGCCCGACCGTGCGGTACCACCCGGCGGTGGTGGCGCAGAAGGCCGCGACGGTGCAGCTGCTGTCGGACGGGCGGTTCATCCTGGGTCTGGGCGCCGGGGAGAACCTCAACGAGCACGTCGTCGGGCGCGGCTGGCCGTCGGTGAACGTGCGGCACGAGATGCTGCGCGAGGCGGTGGAGATCATCTCCCAGCTGTTCGACGGCGGGTACGTGAACTACGCGGGCGACCACTTCCGGGTGGATTCGGCGAAGCTCTGGGACCTGCCCGAGCGGCGGGTGCCGATCGCCGTCGCGGTGTCCGGGTCGCAGTCGGTGAACGCGTTCGCGCCGCTGGCCGACGCGATGGTGGCCGTCGAGCCGGACGCCGAGCTCGGCAAGGCGTGGGACCTGTTCCAGGGCGCGAACGCGCGCAAGATCGGGCAGTTGCCGGTGTGCTTCGACCCGTCGGCGGAAGAGGCCGCGGTGCGGGCGCACGAGCAGTTCCGGTGGTTCGCGGGCGGGTGGAAGGTCAACGCGGAGTTGCCGGGCACGGCCGGGTTCGCGGCGGCCACGCGGTTCGTGCGGCCGGAGGACGTGGCGGCCCGGATCCCGTGCGGGGCCGACGTCGGCGCGGTGGTGGAGGCGGTGGCGGCGTTCCGGGAGGCCGGGTTCACCGACCTCGCGCTGGTGCAGGTGGGTGGCGGGCACCAGGAGGCGTTCCTGGACTGGGCCGCTGCGGAGTTGTTGCCGGCCCTGGGCTAGCCCTCGGCGTCGGGCTGGTTCTCGTCGACCGGGTTCTTCTTGGTTTTGGTGGTGCCGTTCTTCTTCGTCTTCACGGTGGGGGACGCCGGTTCCGCCGTCGTGGGGTCCGGTGTGCCGGCCTCGGTGGTGGGATCCGGTGTCGCGGCGGGGACCTCTTCGACCACGGTGATGATCGACGGCGGGAGCGTCGTGACCGGCGACTGCGGTTCCGGCGCGGGCGCGGTGCTCGGGGTGCTGGGCGTTTCGGTGGACTTCGGGGTGTCGATCGTGCCGACCGCGTCGCGGTTCAGGGCCGGCTCGGGTGGTTCCTTCAGGAAGACCACGGCCAGCAGGGTGATCGCGGCCGCCATCGCGGCCACCACGCTCAGGGTGCGGCCGGTGGGTGTTCGTGTTCGCGGGGTCGGGCGGTCCGCGACGCGGATCGTGGACAGCGGGCGGACGCCCTGGCTCGTGCGCTCGGCCTCGGCCAGGAGGTGGGCGCAGGCTTGCGCGGAGGGCCGTTTCGTCGGGGACGTGGCGGTCATCGCGGTCAGCACCTTGGCCCACGGCGCGGGCAGGTCGGCCGGGATCCGCGGTTCCCGGTGCAGCCGCGCCAGGGCCGCCTCGGTGTCGCCGCCGGGGTACTCGGGGCGGCCGGTCAGGCATTCGAGGAGGACCAGGCCCAGGGCGTAGACGTCGGACGCCGGGGTGACGTCGCTCCCCCGGACCTGTTCGGGCGCGAGGTAGCCGGCGGTGCCGACCAGGATGCCGGAGCGGGTGACCCGGGTGACCTGCGCCTGGAGGGCGAGACCGAAGTCCGCCAGGTAGGCGCGGCGTTCGCCGGGTTCGAGGAGGATGTTCGAGGGTTTGACGTCGCGGTGGACCACGTCGTGGGCGTGCACGTGGGAGAGGATCTCGGCGATCTGGGAGCCGATTCTCGCGACGACCTCGGGGGCGAGCGGTTCGCGCATCCGGCGGCGCAGCGTGCCGCCTTCGATGGGTTGCATGACGTAGAAGGGACGGCCTCGGTGGGAGCCCGTGTCGTAGACGGTCACCACTCCGGGGCAGCGTAAAGCGGCCAGCATCTGGGCTTCCCTGGCCAGGCGGATCTGGTCCTCCGGGGTCGCGGTGCCGAGGAAGAGCTTGATCGCCACCTTGCGCTCGAGTCTGGTGTCCAGGGCGCGGTAGACCTCGGCCATGCCTCCGGATCCGTACAGGTCTCCCAGTTCGTAGCGCTCGTCCACTACCTCACCGGACAGGTCCCCGTCCCACATCGGCCGACCTCCGTTGCGACTAGCCTCCATGGTCGCTCCGATGGCGGAACCTACCGTCACTCACCGCAGTCGAGCTACCGGGTATGCAGGATCGAGTCCATCTCCCGTACACATTTTCGGCTGATGTAGGTGGTGGGGGTGTGGCCGAGGGTGCGGGCGAGGGGTGCGGGCGAGGGGTGCGGGCGAGGGGTGCGGGCGAGGGGTGCGGTTGATTCGGGTGTGGCTTGGGATTCGGGCGGAAAAGCGTCCTCGCCGGACGGGCAGCGCCTCCGGGGAGGAAGGGCGGTTGCGTGCTCTCCCCGTATGGCCTGCCTGAGGCAACCACATGCGTCAAGGGGGCAGTCACGTCTTTGGCTGACGGTCGTGCGTGTAAGAGCCCCCTTGACACATGCGGTTGGGCTGCGCCCAGGCCATACGGGGAGAGCACGCCAGGCTTGGCCTGTGGGCTGGAGCCTGTGTGTTCCGGGTTGCGTGGCGTGTGGTGTTACGGCGTCGGGGTTGTGGTGGGGGGACGGGGGGTGGTGGTTTGGGGTGGGAGGGTGGTGGTGGGTGGGCCTGAGGCTGCGGGCCTGGTGCCGCTGAACAGGTGGGTTTCCACCTGGTGGTCGGTGGCGTCGCCGAACGCGAAGATCAGGTAGGTGGTGCCCTTCGTGAGGCGGATTCCGCATTGGGCGCCGCTGATCGACGTCGAGACGTCCACCCTTCGGGGGACGTCGCCCTTCCACTCCTTGCCGACCTTCACCGCGTAGCGGTACTTGTCGTCGTACTGGTCCGGGGAGGTGCCCGGGTCGAAGGTCTCGCTCAGGATCTTGCCCTCGAAGACGAACGTCGCGCGTTGGTAGCGCTGGGCTTCCGTGTCGCCCGGCACCGGGCTGCACGCGCTGGCCTCGCCGGCCAGGACCGCGGTCATCAGGCCGCCGACCACCGCGGTCACCGCGGCCGAGTACGTCAACAAACGCAGGCGCGCCAAGGGGTCCCCCTCGAATGAGTACGGGTGCGGCGGCCTGGTCGACGTTACCGGGGTGCGTGCAGCGCGAACCAGAGTTCGGCCCGCAGCTTCGCGGAATCGAGCGATCGTCCCAGGAGTTCCTCGGCCTTTCGGACGCGGTTGCGGGTGGTGTGGCGGTGTACGCGGAGTCTGGCCGAGGCCGGGTCCCACTGGCCGTGGCAGCTCAGCCAGACGCGCAGGGTGTCGCGGAGGGTGTCGTCCAACGGGGCCAGGAGGTCCTCGGCGAAGGCGGCGGCGTCGGTGGACAGGAGGCCGGAGCCCTCGACCTCCTCGAACGTGTCCACGCCCTCCTGCCACGCCCGCAGGGCCTCGCGGTAGCCCCTCGCGACCGACGTGGCGTCGACCTCGGTGGACGAGGCGGCGGGGACGTCGACGTGCGCGGCCAGGACGACGGTGCGGCCGTCGTGGAGGGCGCGGAAGCCCGGGGTTTCGGCGTCCTGGTGGCGGAGGATGTGCACCCGGAACGGGGCGGTGGGGGTGCCGGGGACCGGGACGCCCCGGAGCAGCAGGGCGAACCGGGTCGAGTGGAGTTCCCCGCGGACCGCGTCCACCTCGTCCGACCTGGTCAAGGCCAGGGTCAGCAGGGAGGCGGCGGTGTTGACGACGTTGCGGTCGGCCGGGTCGAGCGTGGTGGCCGCGACGGCGAGGAAACCCCGGCGGCCCAGGGCCTGGATCTCCAGGTGGCGGTTGTCGTCGCGCCACGTGGACGCGGCGGGGCCGGCGCCCAGGCGGCGGACCTCCTCGGTCAGGTCCGGGAACGTGCCGGTCGCGTGCACCACCGCGCCGGTGTCGTCCAGGAGCGCCGCCGAGCCGTCGAGGAGGCCGGCCAGGCCGGTGATCACCGCGGCGGTGCCCTTCGGGCTCACGGCGGCACGGGTGAGGGCGTGCTGGGCTTCGCTCGTCCGGGTGAGGTTCGCGTACTCGTCGGCGGCCACGGCGCGGGAGACGGCCTTGGTGATGGCGATGAACGGGATCGCCCGGGGCACCTCCACCAGCGGGAAGTCGCGGGCGCGGGCGGCGTCGACCAGCGTGGTGGGGACGTGGTCGTGGCTCAGGCCGGTGCCGAAGCCGAGGCCCGTCGCGCCCGCCCGCACCAGGCGGTCGACGTAGGCGTCGTGCGGGCCGAGCGCGAGCCCCGTGGTGAGGAGCAGCTCGCCGCCCTCCAGGAACGGGGTGGGGTCGGCCAGCTCGGTGCTGTGGACCCACGACACCACGCGGTCCAGACCGGTGCGGACGTGCACGGGCAGGCCGACCTCGTCCGCCAGCCCGCCGACTGTCAGTGGCATGTCCACTGTGTACAACATGCGGGTGGGTGATGGCCATTTCGAACACTGTGCGAGAACTGCTTCGAGCGCCGATGCTGTGGGCATGCCCCGTCTGCGCACCGCGATACCCGGACCCCGGTCCCGGGAGTTGCAGGCGCGACGGGTCGCGGCCGTGGCCGCCGGGGTCGGTTCCGCGCTGCCGGTGTACGTCGAGCGCGCCGAGAACGGCCTGCTGGTCGACGTGGACGGGAACCGGTTGATCGACCTCGCGTCCGGCATCGCGGTGACCGGGGTGGGCAACCCCGCGCCTCGGGTGGCGAGCGGGGTTCACGAACAGGTGGATCGATTCACCCACACGTGTTTCATGGTCACGCCCTACGCCGGTTACGTCGAGGTGTGCGAGCGGCTGAACGAGCTGGCGCCCGGGTCGTTCGAGAAGCGGTCCGTGCTGGTCAACTCGGGCGCCGAGGCGGTCGAGAACGCGGTCAAGATCGCCAGGCGGGTCACCGGGCGGCCGGGTGTCGTCGTGCTCGACCACGCCTACCACGGGCGCACCAACCTGACCATGGCGCTGACCTCGAAGGAGATGCCCTACCGGCACGGCTTCGGGCCGTTCACGCCCGGCGTGCGGCGGGTGCCCGGGTCCTACCCGTACCGGGACGGGCTGTCCGGGGTGGACGCCGCCGCGCGGACCGTCGCCGACGTCGACCCGGCCGAGGTGGCGTGCCTGGTGGTCGAGCCGATACCGGGCGAGGGCGGGTTCCTCGTGCCGGCGCCCGGTTACCTCGCGGAACTCGCGCGGTGGTGCGCGCGGCACGGGGTGCTGCTGGTCGCCGACGAGGTGCAAACCGGGTTCTGCCGCACCGGCGCGTGGTTCGCGTGCGAGCACGAGGGCGTCGAGCCGGATCTGGTGACCACCGCCAAGGGCGTCGCGGGCGGGTTGCCGCTGGGCGCGGTGACCGGGCGGGCCGAGGTGATGGACGCGGTGCACGCGGGCGGGCTCGGCGGCACGTTCGGCGGCAACCCGGTGTCGTGCGCGGCGGCGCTGGGCGCGCTGGAGACCATGCGGGCGCTCGACCTGAACGCGGCGGCCCGGCGGATCGAGGAGGTCGCGCTCCCCCGGTTGCGCGCGGCCGTCGGCGGGCACGGCGAGGCGCGCGGACGGGGCGCGATGCTCGCCGTGGAGTTCGCCGACCGCTCCCCCGACCTCGCCTCGCGCGTCGCGGCCGCGTGCCACCGCGCGGGCGTGGTCGTGCTGACCTGCGGCTCGCACGGCAACGTGATCCGGTTGCTGCCGCCGCTGGTCATCCCCGAAACCCTGCTGGACGAAGGACTCGCCGTGCTGGAGCACGCGATCGAAGAAGGAGTCACCCGATGAGCACGCCCTACTGGGTCGCCGGCCGGCCGTCGAGCAGCGCGGACGTGGTGGAGGTCCGGAGCCCGTTCGACGGCTCACTGGCCGGCACCACCTCCCAGGCCATGGCCGCGGACGTCGAGGCCGCCGTCGCCGCCGCCGAGGCGGTCGCCGACGAGTACGCCGTCCTGCCCGCGCACGTCCGCGCCGCCGCGCTGGACCACGTGTCGCGCCGGCTCGCGGAACGCGCCGACGAGGTGGCCGCGCTGATCACCGCCGAGGCGGGCAAGCCGCTGAAGTGGGCGCGGGCCGAGGTGAACCGCGCGGTGTCGACGTTCCGCTGGGCGGCCGAGGAGTCGCGGCGCTTCTCCGGCGACCTCCAGCGCCTGGACACCGACCCGACGGCCAACGGCAGGCTCGCCCTGGTCCGCCGGGTGCCGCGCGGTCCCGTGCTGGGCATCGCGCCGTTCAACTTCCCGCTGAACCTGGTGGCGCACAAGGTCGCGCCGGCCGTCGCGGTCGGCACGCCGATCATCCTCAAGCCCGCGCCCGCCACCCCGCTGGTCGCGTTGCTGCTGGGCGAACTGCTGGCCGAGACGGACCTGCCGGCGGGTGCCTGGTCGGTGCTGCCGGTGCCGAACGAGGTCGCCTCGGAGCTCGTGGCCGACCCGCGCCTGCCGGTCGTGTCGTTCACCGGCTCGGGCCCGGTCGGCTACGGCATCCTGGACCGCGTGCCGCGCAAGCACGTGACGCTGGAGCTCGGCGGCAACGCGGCGGCCGTCGTCTGTCCTGATTGGACGGACCTGGACTGGGCCGCGCAGCGGATCGCCACGTTCTCCATGTACCAGGCGGGTCAGTCCTGCATCTCGGTGCAGCGGGTGTACGTGCACGAGGACGTGTTCGACGCGGTGGCGGACGCGGTCGTGGCCCACGTGCGCAAGCTGAACACCGGCGTGCCGACCGACGAGGCGACCGACGTCGGCCCGCTGATCAACGAGGCGGCGGCGGTCCGGGTGGAGAACTGGGTCAACGAGGCCGTGTCCGCGGGCGCGACGCTGCTCACCGGCGGCACCCGGGACGGCGCGGTCGTCGCGCCGACCGTGCTGGCGAACGTGCCGGAGGACTGCAAGGTCGTGGCCGAGGAGGTGTTCGGCCCGGTCGTCGTGCTGACCCCGTTCTCGACGGTGGACGAGGCGTTCGCCAAGGTCAACAGCTCCCGGTTCGGCCTCCAGGCGGGCTTGTTCACCAACGACGTCAAGCTCGCGTTCCGGGCTTCGGCGCGGCTGAAGGTCGGCGGCCTGATCGTGGGCGACGTGCCGAGCTTCCGCGCCGACCAGATGCCGTACGGCGGCGTGAAGGAGTCGGGCATCGGTCGCGAGGGCGTGCGCTCGGCCATGGACGACCTGACCGAGGAGCACGTGCTGGTGCTGACCGGCCTGGAGCTGTAGCGCCCGGCGGACGCCGGGTCCGGTCGTCGCCGCGGGGCGACCGGACCCGGTGCGCCGGTCAGCCCGGGTGCGCCGGTTGGGCCGTGACGATCGGGCGCGGCGGGCGCATCCGGAGGCGGGTGCAGCCGATCGCGAGCACCAGGAGCACGAGCAGCGGCGCCTGCGACAGCAGGAACGACCGGTCGATCTCCTGGGCGCTGTAGGCGTAGACGACGACCACGCGGAGCACGGCGTCGGCGAGGAACGCCGCCGCCCACACCGCGGTCACCGACCGGGTCGTCGCCCGGAACCGCGCCGAGCGCTCCCCCGCCCGCTCGTAGCCGGTGAGCAGCTCGGGATCACCCCTGGTGGCGAACAACTTCCCGGACTCGAACACCAGCGGCCGGCCCGCGAAGCACGTCACCAGCGCGGAGATCCCGGCGACGCCGACCAGGAACGCGGGCTTGAGCAGCAGCACCCGCGAGTCCTCGGTGACGAGCAGCAGTGCGAGCGAGAGCGCCAGTTCCAGCAAGGATCAGCAGGCCGAAGCCGTCGATCCGGCGCGCTCGCAGGGAGTTGACGGTCGTGGCGACACCGGTGGCCGCGCCGGAGAGCACGAGCGCCCACCCCTCGGCGACCCCGAAACCCTTGTGCAGCAGGGAGTAGCCGCCGATCGGCAGCACCAGGTCGAGCAGCAGGGGCAGCGCGGTGCGCGCCCGGCGGCGCGCCGACGTGCCGCCGGGTAACGACCCGCGGTCGGTCGCGCCCGTTCGGTGTGGACTCATGGGTTGCCCTTCTTCTGCCGGCGCCGTCCGCCCGGGCTCGCCTCGCGGGCCTTCACCTCGGCGACGGACTCCTCGAACTTCGTCAGCAGCTCCCCGAACCGGTGGACGTCCTCGACGTCCCACGACTCCAGGAAGTCCGCGAACCGGTCGAGGCCGAGCGCGGTCAACCGGCGCACCTCGTCCCAGCCCGCGTCGGTCAGCGAGATCAGGCACGGGCGCCGGTCGTCGGGATCGGGGTCGACCCGGACGTGACCCGCGTCCTCCGGCACGCGGGTGGACCGGGCGATCGACGATTGGTGCAGCCCGAGGTCGGCGGCGATCTCCGACGGCCGCACCCGCCCCTTCGTGCCCGCCTCGCGCAGGATCGCGATCCGGGTCGGGTCGACGTCACGGGCCTGTGCCCGCCGCATCGCCTCGGCGATCCGGGTGAGCGGGTAGACGATCCGCTCCAGGTCCTCGCTGCTCGGCCTCATGAGGGCCGTAGAACTATTTGCGCGACGCAAGCAAGTGAATTGCCCGTGTGCGGCGGCGTCGAGGTTCGGTGACGGCAGGTCCGGTGACGGCAGGTCTTGGACGGGCTGTCCCGCGTGCGTCGGGGCGGCAGGTTTCCGGTGCGCCGTCCCGGTCCGGCGGGATGGCGCGCGTCAGGCCAGCAGGGACGCCACGGTGTCCACGACCGCGGTGACGTGCGCGGGTTCGCGGAGGCGGCGCGACCACAGGGCCGACTCGGCCGCCCTGGCCTGCGTCCAGCGGCGGACTCGGTCGCGGTCGGTCTCTGCGGCGTCCGCGAACTCGGCGATCCGGCGGTCGACGGCCCGGCCCGGGTGGGGTTCGGCCGCGATCGCGGGCCAGTCGCCGCGCAGCAGCGGGAGCAGTTCGAAGGCCGGGTCGCCCACCAGGCCGGTCGGGTCGACGGCCAGCAGTTCGCCGCGCCCGGTCATGACGTTGCCGAGGTGCAGATCGCCGTGCACCAGGGTGGCGGGCTGGTCGGCGGCCAACTCCCGCGCGTTGGCCACCGCGGCGTCGACCACCCTCGCCGGCAACGGCGACCCCAGCCGCGCCGCGTGCGGCGGCACGTCCTCCGCCCACCCGAGTGCCTTGTCCGCCAACGAGGACACGCCGGGCGGCGCGGGCACGGCCAGCCGGCGGGCCAACCGGCCGATCGCGGTGAACGGCGCCGGCTCCGGCTCCGCCAAGGGCCGCAGGCGTTCCAGCAGCAGGGCGAACCGGCGGTCGTCGCGCTCCAGCAGGCGCACCGCGCCGACGCCGTTCCACGCCGCCAACGCGATCGGCTCGGCGGCGTTGGCGGACAAGGGGAATCCGAGCTTCACCACGACCCGCGCCCCGTCCGCGCGCACGGCCGGGACGACCACGCCGACGAAACCGTGCAGCACCGGCCCGGTCGCGCGGCACGACCACCGCTCCAGGAACTCCTCGGCCAGCGCGGGCAGCGCGTCGACCCACTGCCTGCCGGCCTCGCCCTCCCGGCTGATCGTGGCCTCCGCGAACCTCGGCGGAACGGTCAACACGCGACACCCCCAGCACCCACCACCGGACACGACGAGGTCCATTGTGCGTGCCGACCGGACACCGGGGTCGGGCGCTACTCGCGCAGCGCGCGGATGTACAGGAACACCGTCTTGGTGTTGAGGATCTCCAGCACGGCGGCGTCGCCCTCGGCGTCGGGCGCGGGCTTCGGCTCGTCCACGACGTCGATCGCGAACCCGGCCCGCCGCAGCGGGCCGAAGATCGCCGACAGCGGCCGCCGGAACATCTCGTAGGTCACCTCCTCCCCGTCCCACGTCCCGGTTTCGCCGACCAGTTCGGTGCGGTGGTAGTCCGTGCCGTCGGACAGCCACCAACCGGTGTAGGGGTGGTGGATCGAGAACACCAGCGCGCCGCCGGGCACCAGGCAGCGGTGGAGTTCGGAGAGGACGAGCGACCAGTCCGCCAGGTAGTGCAGGACGAGCGAGGCCACCACCACGTCGACGCTCCCGGTCGGCACCAGGTCGAGTGGCTGCTCCAGGTCGGCCACCTCGACCCGGGCGCGGTCGCCCAGCCTCCGGCGGGCCAGCTCCACCATGCGCGGCTCCCGGTCGACGGCCAGCACGTCGGCGCCGCGCTCGGCGAGCTGCGCGGTGAGCACACCGCCGGCGCAGCCCAGTTCCAGCACGCGCCGACCTCGCACGTCACCGGCCAGGCGCAGGATCGCGGGGCGGTCGTAGACGACGTTCGGGAGGCTTTGCTCCGAGGTGACCACGTACCGCTCGGCGTGGTCGTGGAAGATCCTTTGTTCGGACACCCACCCCAGTCTAGCCGGCCGCGACGGGTGGACGCCCGGCCCGAACCGGGCGCCGACGACCGCACCGCGTCGGATAGGAGACGGAAAAGTTCCGGCAAACCGCCCGCGAAGGTTGTCACCAGGCAATCACACAGAGTATGGTCTAGACCTGCCGCCGCGATGGGTGAACGTCTTGCCCGAGCCGTGTGCTGCTCGGGAAAAGCGTTCGCCGGCAAGCGATTCCGCCCACCCGAGAGGAAGCACAGATGCTCCGTCGAAGGATCGCCGCAGCCGCGGCAGGCGTGCTCGCCGCACCGCTGGTCATGGCCGTCCTGCCCACCGGGCAGGCGTCCGCGCACGGGTACGTCTCGTCGCCCCCGAGTCGCCAGGCCCAGTGCGCCAAGGGTCAGGTCTCCTGCGGCTCCATCAAGTACGAACCGCAGAGCGTCGAGGGCCCGAAGGGGCTGCGCAGCTGTAGCGGCGGCAACTCCGGTTTCGCCGACCTGAACGACGACAACAAGGGCTGGAAGGTCACGAACGTCAGCCGCACCACGACGTTCAACTGGGTCTTCACCGCCCGGCACGCGACCGCGAGCTACGAGTACTACATCGGTGGCACGCGCGTCGGGTACTTCGCGGGCAACGGCCAGCAGCCGGGCTCGACGATCTCGCACACGGTGAACCTCAACGCCAGCGGCCGGCAGAAGGTCCTGGCGATCTGGAACATCAGCGACACGTCCAACGCCTTCTACGCCTGCATCGACGTCAACATCAGCTGACGCGACGGCGCGGGGTCGTCCCACCCGGGACGGCCCCGCGCCGGCCTCACGCGGTGAAACCGCCGTCCACCAGCAACTCCGCGCCGGTGACGTAGTCGCCTTCGGACACCAGGAAGACGACGGCGGCGGCCACCTCGGACGGTCGCGCGTAGCGGCCGAGCGCGGTGAACGACTTGATGTGCCTCGCGTTCGGACCGTCGTCGTCGGGACTCAGGTCGGTGTCGGTCGGACCGGGGCTCACCAGGTTCACCGTGACGCCGCGCGGTCCGAGCTCCCGGCCGAGCGCCTTCGTCATGCCCAGCAACGCCGCCTTGCTCGCCGAGTACAGCGAGAACCCGGGGAACGCGGCCCGGGACGCCACGTTGCTGCCGATCGTCACCACCCGGCCGCCGTCGAGCAGCCACGGCAGCGCCGCGCGCACCGCCACGAACGGCGCGCGCACGTTCACCGCGAACAACCGGTCGAAGTCCGCGGCCGTCAACTCCTCCACCGGGCCGATCCTGAACTCGCCCGCGTTGTTGACCAGCACGTCGATCCCGCCGAACTCGGCCGCCACCTTCGCGACCGCCGTCTCCACCGCCTCGACGTCACCGCTGTCCGCCCGCACGGCCAGCACCTCCCGGCCGAGCCCCCGGATCCGCGCCACCACCTCGTCCGCGTTGGTCACGTAGGTCAACCCGATGTCCGCGCCGCGCTCGGCCAACGCCACCGCGACGGCCGCGCCGATACCCCTGCTGCCGCCCGTGACCAGCGCGACCTTGCCCTCGATTCCCATGCCGGCAACCCTGCTGGACCGGTCGGCGCAAGTCCGGCGGCTATCGGACGCGACGATCTCCGCCACCGAATGTGCCCTGCGTCACAAACTTTGACGCAACCCCGTGACCAGCGCGAACACCGATCCCCCCGGCGGGATTTCCGTTGCGACCACCCCGTCGGCCGGCCTAATTTCGAGGTACACGAGAGAGGAGGTGGTCCGCAGTTGAATAGCTACAGGACTCGACGTGAGGTGGCTGTCCGCTAGGACCGGACCTTTCCAGGTGTGGTCTGGGCGAATCCCAGGCAGCCACCCGGCCCCCGAAACCCCGAGCCGTGTCCAGCTCGGCCCGCGATCAGCGGGAAGCGGTTCGGGGGCCGCTCCATTTCCCCGGTAGAACGGTCTCCCCGGCACGACGGCCCGGCACGGCGCGGACACACCTCGACGCCGCCGGGTCACGCCTGGAGTGGCGCGACGTCGACGGCGTCGTGTGGGTGCTACGAGATTCAGCTGTGGGGCTTGAAGGCGTCCTTCACCTTCTCGGCCGCCTGCTTGAGCGAGCCCTTGGTCTGCTCGGCCCGCCCCTCGGCCTGCCACTGCTCGTTGCCGGTGGCGTCACCGACCGCTTCCTTCGCGCGGCCCTTCAGCTCCTCGGCCTTGTTCTCCACCTTGTCATCGGCGCCCATGGCAGATCCTTTCCGTTGACGGCAGGTCTGTTCGGGGGATACCCGTGCATCCCGGCGGGAAACACCGGGCCGGAACGCCACGCCCGAAAGCCGTCCGGTTTCGACTCGTCGGCCCTCCTCTACTACGGTGATCGTCTACGCGGTTGAAAAGCCAGCCGCAAGCCACCCGGCGCCCGACAGGGCACCAGGGTCAGCGAGAGCTGAGGGCTTGCCGGATGCTGGTCCCGCGCGTCCTCGTCTCTCGCACTGCTGGCCTGGCGGACCGGTAACGACGTGCGAAGGGAGCCCGACCGTGGTCGGGGATGACGGCCTGGACGATTCGCTGACCGCGCGTATCGCCAGCCTTGAGGCCGAGGTGATGGGACTGCGCAACGCCGTGCAGACCCGCACCGTGATCGGTCAGGCGACGGGCCTGATCGCGGCCGTGCAGGGGTGTTCACCGCAGGAGGGTTTCCAACTGCTGGTGCGCATGTCGCAGCACCACAACGTGAAGCTGCACACGATCGCCGTCAAGGTGATCGACCTGTCGGCTGAACTGGGACCGCGCCAGGCTGTGCGCGCGGTCCACTTCTCCACCGAGCCCAACGGAAACCCGACCGCGCCCGACTGGCCCGGGGTGGACGTCGTCCACGCCGCGCGCCTGCTGGTCGCGGCCTACGACGCCGCGCAGGAGACGGTGGGCACGACCGAAGAACGAAGACGCCTGGCGGACCAGGTGACCCTCGCGGGTCAACTGCTCGCCGAGCGCCTGACCGAGGTCGGCTGGCTGACCGACAGCTGAACGACCGCGAACGACTCGGCGGGCAGGCGGACCGCCTGACCGACGATCACGACACCACCAGACGCGAGCAGCGCCTCGTCGGGTTCAGCAGAGAGCCCGACCTCCGCGTCACCACCGAGATTCGCGAGCACCACCAGTCCGCCCCGGTGCGCCACCAGCACGTCACCGTCCAGGCGGACCTCGTAGGCGTCGACCCGAGGGTCGGCGAGTTCCGGCCGCGACCGGCGCAGCGCGATCAGCGCCCGGTAGGTCTCCAGCACCGCGCGGTGCGCGGGCTCCTCCAGCTCGGCCCACCGCAGCGTCGACCGGCGCGCGGTCTCCGGGTCCATCGGGTCCGGCACGTCCTGCTCGTCCCACCCGTGCCGGCCGAACTCCCGCCGCCGCCCCGTCCGCACCGCCTCGGCCAACTCCGGGTCCGGGAAGGACGCGAAGAACTGCCACGGCGTGCCCGCGGCCCACTCCTCGCCCATGAACAGCATCGGCGTGTACGGCGACGTCAGCACGATCGCCGCGCCCACCAGTTGCCGAGCGGGCGAGATCGTGGCCGACAACCGGTCGCCGGTGGCGCGGTTGCCGATCTGGTCGTGGTTCTGGAGATAGGCCAGGAACCGGTACCCGGGCAGCCGCCGGGTGTCGACCGGACGGCCGTGCCGGCGGCCGCGGAACGACGACCAGGTGCCCGCGTGGAAGAACACCTCGCGCAACGTCCGCGGCAGCGCGCCGACGAAGTCCGGGTAGTAGCCCGAGGTCTCCCCCGTCAGCGCCACGTGCAGCGCGTGGTGCAGGTCGTCGTCCCACTGCGCGTGCAACGCGTACCCGCCGGCCTCGCGCGCGGTCACCAGCCTCGCGTCGTTCAGGTCGGACTCGGCGATCAGCGTCAACGGCCTGCCGACGCCGGCCGACAGCGCGTCGACCTCCACCGCCAGTTGCTCCAGCACGTGCGTCGCGCCCCGGTCCACCAGCGCGTGCACGGCGTCCAGCCGCAGTCCGTCCACGTGGAAGTCCCGCAACCACGACAGCGCGTTGTCCACGACGTACCGGCGCACCTCGTCGGAGTCCGGACCGTCCAGGTTGAGCCCGGGACCCCAGTCGTTGCGGCCCGCGAAGTACGGCCCGAACCGGTCGAGGTACGCGCCCGAGGGGCCGAGGTGGTTGTAGACCACGTCCAGCAGCACGGCCAACCCGCGCGCGTGCGCCGCGTCCACGAACCGCTTGAACCCGTCCGGACCGCCGTACGGCTCGTGCACCGCGCCCCACAGCACCCCGTCGTAACCCCAGCCGGCGGTGCCGTCGAACGCGTTCACCGGCAGCACCTCGACGTGCGTGACGCCGAGCGCCACCAGGTGGTCCAGCCGCCCGATCGCGCCGTCGAACGTGCCCTCCGGGGTGAACGTGCCGATGTGCAACTCGTAGAGCACCGCGCCGGGCAGCGCGCGCCCGGTCCAGCCGGCGTCGGTCCAGCCGAACGCCGCGTGGTCGTACACCCGGGACGGCCCGTGCACCCCGTCCGGCTGCCACCGCGAGCGCGGGTCGGGCAGCGCGTCGCCGTCGAGCACGAACGCGTAGTCCGTGCCGACGACGTCCGCGTGCCACCAGCCGTCGGCGCCGGCGGTCATCTCGTGGTCCACGCCGTCGACCCGCACCAGCACGCCGTCGCGCGCGGGCGCCCACACCGAGAAGCTCACCGTTCTCCTCGCACCAGCAGGGCCACCGGGTAGGTGTCCAGCAACGAAGCCAGGTCCGCCGCCGCGGGCCGCCGGGTCAGCGCGTCGGTCCACTCGCCGGGCGGCAGCGGCAGCACGGTGTCCCGCCAGCCGCCCTCCTCCGCCAGACCCACCGGCAGCCGCGTCGCCACGGCCACCAGACCGGACCGCTCGAACGCCACCACGTGCCCCGCGGCCGGACCGGACGCGGGCAGCGGCCGGTAACCCCGGAACAGCTCGGGCCGCTCCCGGCGCAGCCGCAACGCCGTGCGCACCACCAGCAGCTTGGCCGCGCCCGAGTCGTCCACCGGCGGCAGCCAGCCCTCGTCCAGCCGGGCCAGCAGCGACCGGCGCACCGCGTAGTCCACCGGCCGCCGGTTGTCCGGGTCGACCAACGACAGGTCCCACAGCTCGGTGCCCTGGTAGACGTCCGGCACGCCGGGCGCGGTCAGCTGCACCAGCTTCTGCCCCAGCGCGTTGGACCAGCCGTGCGCCACGACCCGGTCCACGAACGCGGCCACCTCGCCCGCGACCGGACCGTCGAGCACCTGCGCCGGCCACGCCGCGACGGCCGCCTCGAACTCCTCGTCGTGGTCGACCCAGGTGGTCCTGATCTTGGACTCCTTGGCCGCCTTGTCCAGGTACGCGGCCATCCGGTCGGCGGTGATCGGCCACGCGCCCACCAGCGACTGCCACGCCAGCAGGTTCAGCGCCGGCTCGTCGATCGGGTGCTCCGCGCTCCACCGGCGCACCGCGTCGGCGAACTCGCCGGGCACCTCGGAGAGCACCGCGAGCCGTGCCCGCACGTCCTCGGACCGCTTGGTGTCGTGCGTGGACAGCGCGGTCATCGCGACCGGCGACCCGGCCTCCCGCTCGGCCGCCCGGCGGTGGAACTCCTCGGCGCCCATCCCGAACCGGTCCGGCGCGCCGCCGACCTCGTTGAGCGCCACGAACCGGGTGTACCGGTAGAACGCGGTGTCCTCGGTGCCCTTCGCCACGACCATGCCGGAGGTCTGCTGGATCCGGGTCGCGAGCTCACCGCCCGGGTCGGCGCGCACCTGCTCGTCCAGCGCCCGCACCGCGGGGCCACCCGACGTCGCCGCGACCGCCGCCGCCCACGCGTCCTCGCCCTCGGGCAGGTACGACCGGTACA
This sequence comes from Actinosynnema sp. NPDC020468, assembly GCF_040642015.1. Lineage (NCBI taxonomy): Bacteria > Bacillati > Actinomycetota > Actinomycetes > Pseudonocardiales > Pseudonocardiaceae > Actinosynnema > Actinosynnema sp. NPDC020468. Next base: position 41,790 of record NZ_JBFAEO010000046.1, on the reverse strand, counting down.
CCGGGAACCGCACCATCACCTCGGCGACCGCGTCCCGCGCGGCGTCCGCGTCCGGGTGGTCCACCAGCGCCGCGATCCGCCGCACCTCGGCGCGCAGGATCGTCCGCGCCACCAGCTCGCGCGCCTCGTGCTCGACCGCCGCGAAGTCCGTCGGCACGCCGAACTCCTCGGCCAGCGCGGTGAACCCGGCTTCGCCCGCCGGGTCCACGAACAGCCCGCACACCTCGCGCAGCGCGTCGTACCCGGTGGTGCCGGCCACCGGCCAGCTCGCGGGCAGCCGCTCGTCCGGGCCGAGGATCTTCTCCACCACGACCCACGCGCCGGACCGCTCGGCGAGCCGCCGCGCGTACCCGCCGGGATCGGCCAGCCCGTCCGGGTGGTCCACCCGCAGGCCGGTGACCTCGCCCTCGCGCACCCACCGCAGCACCTCGTCGTGGGTGGCGTCGAACACCTCGGGGTCCTCGACGCGCACCGCGGCCAGCGTGGTGATGTCGAAGAACCGCCGGTAGTTCAGCTCCGCGTTGCCGCGCCGCCAGTCGATCAGCCGGTAGTGCCCGTGGTCCTGCTCGCCCGACGGGTCACCCGCGAACGGCAGCAGCAGCGCGCCCGCCGACCAGTCGATGTCGAAGTACTGGGCGTACCGCGACTCCTGACCGTGTTCGAGCACGTCGGTCCACCACCGGTTGGGCGTCACCGCGTCGACGGCCATGTGGTTGGGCACGATGTCCACCACGAAGCCGAGCCCGGCCTGCCGCACCGCCTTGGCCAGCGCGACCCGACCCGCCTCGCCGCCGAACTCCTCGCGCGCCTTCGCCGGGTCCACCACGTCGTACCCGTGCGTGGACCCCGGCACCGCCTCCAGCAGCGGCGACGCGTACAGCGCGCCGACGCCCAGCGCGTCCAGGTAGTCCACCAGCGCCTCGGCGTCGGCGAAGGTGAACGTGGGGGTGAACTGGATCCGGTAGGTCGAGGCCGGGGCGGTCACTCGACACCCGTCCGCTGGAGCACGACCAACGACCGCGCGCACAGCGTGATGGTGCCACCGGCCGCGATCGGCTCGCCCAGTTCGGGCGCCTTGACCTCGCCCGTCACGGTGTCGATGACGACCGTCCACTGCGGACCGTAGTCGGGTTCGGGCAGCGTGACCTCGATGTCCTCGTGGTGCGCGTTGAACGCCACCAGGAACGAGTCGTCCAGCACCCGCATGCCCCGCTGGTCCAGGTCCGGGATGCCCTCGCCGTTGAGGAACACGACCACGCAGCGCCCGAAGCCGTCGCCCCAGTTCTGCTCGGTCATCTCCTCGCCCGACGGGGTGAACCACGCGATGTCGCGCAGCTCGTCGCCCTTGCGGATCGGCTTGCCCTGGAAGAACCGCCGCCGGCGCAGCACCGGGTGCTTGGCCCGGAACGCGGTCAGCGCGCCGGTGAACGCCATCAGGTCGTGGTTCTTCTCCGCGAGCGACCAGTCCACCCAGGACAGCTCGGTGTCCTGGCAGTAGGCGTTGTTGTTGCCCTGCTGGGTGCGGCCGAGCTCGTCGCCGTGCAGCAGCATCGGCACGCCCTGCGAGAGCAGCAGCGTGGCCAGCAGGTTGCGCTGCTGACGGGCGCGCAGCGCGTTGACCTCGGGGTCGTCGGTCGGACCCTCGACACCGCAGTTCCACGACCGGTTGTCGTCCGCGCCGTCCCGGCCGTCCTCGCCGTTGGCCTGGTTGTGCTTGTCGTTGTAGGACACCAGGTCGTTGAGCGTGAACCCGTCGTGCGCGGTGACGAAGTTGACCGACGCGAACGGCCGCCGGCCGTCGTTCTGGTACAGGTCCGACGACCCGGTGATGCGCGAGGCGAACTCGCCCAGCGTCGCGGGCTCGCCGCGCCAGAAGTCGCGCACGGTGTCCCGGTACTTGCCGTTCCACTCGGTCCACAGCGGCGGGAAGTTGCCGACCTGGTAACCGCCGGGCCCGACGTCCCACGGCTCGGCGATCAGCTTCACCTGGCTCACCACCGGGTCCTGCTGCACCAGGTCGAAGAACGTGGACAGCCGGTCCACGTCGTAGAACTCGCGGGCCAGCGTCGCGGCCAGGTCGAACCGGAACCCGTCGACGCGCATCTCCGTCACCCAGTAGCGCAACGAGTCCATGATCAGCTGAAGGGTGTGCGGGCTGCGCACGTTCAGCGAGTTCCCGGTGCCCGTGTAGTCCATGTAGTGCTTGGCGTCGTCCTCGACCAGCCGGTAGTACGCCTGGTTGTCGATGCCCCGCATGGACAACGTCGGCCCGAGGTGGTTGCCCTCGGCGGTGTGGTTGTAGACCACGTCGAGGATCACCTCGATGTTCGCCTCGTGCAGGGCGCGGACCATGCCCTTGAACTCCTGCACCTGGTTGGCCTGCTCCGGCAACGCGGCGTAACCCTCGTGCGGCGCGAAGAACCCGACCGTGTTGTAACCCCAGTAGTTGCGCAGCCCCTTCTCCTGCAACCCGTGGTCGGTGACGAACTGGTGCACGGGCATCAGCTCGATAGCCGTCACGCCGAGCGCCTTGAAGTGGTCGATGACCGCCGGGTGCGCGAGGCCCGCGTAGGTGCCGCGCAGCTTGTCCGGCACCTCGGGGTGCAGCATCGTGAGCCCGCGCACGTGGGTCTCGTAGATCACCGACTCGTTGTACGGGGTGCGCGGCTGCCGGTCGTTGGCCCAGTCGAAGAACGGGCTGACCACCAGCGACAGCGGCACGTGCCCCGCCGAGTCCTGGTCGTTGCGGCCGTCGGGGTCGCCGAACGGGTAGCCGAACAGCGACTCGTCCCAGTCGACCTCGCCGGTGATCGCCTTGGCGTACGGGTCGATCAGCAACTTGTTCGGGTTGCAGCGGAAACCGTGCTCCGGCGCGTGCGGACCGTGCACGCGGTAGCCGTACTTCTGACCGGGTCCGATGCCGAGCAGGTACCCGTGGTGCACGAAACCGTCCACCTCGGGCAGCCGCACGCGCTTCTCGGTCCCGTCGTCGTCGAACAGGCACAGCTCGACGAACTCGGCGACCTCGGAGAACAGGGCGAAATTGGTGCCGACGCCGTCGTAGGTGGCGCCGAGCGGGTAGGGCGTTCCTGGCCAGGGCCGCACAGTGCTCCTTAGAAGCAGTCCTTGGTTTTCGACACCCTTTTAGTTCACGATCTCCGGGAGTGCGACCCGACGAGCCGGCCGCGCGAGGCGACCAGCAGCAGCCTCGCCTCCTGGAGTTCGCCGTACCTCAGGTGCTCGGCCGCCGCCTCGGCGCACGCCACGGCTTGGGCGAGCGCGTCGTCGGAGCCGGGATCGGTGCGGCGCAACGCGTCGAGGAGGGTGTCCTCGGCCGCGTGCAGACTCGCCGACGCGTCGGCGTCGGCCGGTCCGACGGTGGCGAGCGCCCGGTCGACGGCGATCGCCAGCGCGTCGGCGGGGTCGGTGCTCGCGGGTACGACCTGCTCGGGCACCATCTCGGCACGCGAGACCAGTTCGGTGTTCACGGGAGAATGCCACCTCCAACCATGGCGCGGGTGACTGTCAGACGATACTCCGCACGGCCGCGGCCCGCGGTGACGCCTGCTCCGCCGCTCATCGCCCACGACCCTCCGAGAACGCCTTCGCGATGTCCCTCACCCGGGTGGCGGTGAACAGCTCCTCCAGGGGCGCGGACAACGGGATCCGCCAGTTCGGGTACTGGTCCACGGTGCCCGGCAGGTTCGGCTGGCGGAGGTCGCCCAGCGCGTCCTGAGGGGACGTGAGCAGCAACAACGACGGAGCCCGCGCTAGCAGCGCGTGGAAAGCGGTGACGAGGTCATCGGCGGGGACACCCTCCTGCGCGATCAGTGCTTCGAGTTCACCGCGTTCGACGGCGGCGGCTTCGAGTTCCCGGTCGACGTCACCCTCAAACAAACCCAGGTCGGCTCGCACCCGAACGTGTTCACCCGACAGGAAACCGGCCACGGTCGGCAGGTCGTGCGTGGAGATGCTCGCCATGGCGAGCCGAGTCCACTCCTCCGGCCGCACCAGCGGGTGACCCGGCCGGTCGTACTCGCGCTGGAACCAGAGCACCGCCGAGCTGAGCATGCCGTGCTCGTGCAGCCCCTCGGTCACCTTCTTCTCGACCGTGCCGAGGTCCTCGCCCACCACCACCGCGCCCGCCCGGTGCGCCTCCAGCGTCAGCACGGCGAGCATCGCGTCCGCGTCGTAGTGGACGTACGTGCCGCGCGTCGCGGGCCGGCCCGGCGGGATCCACCACAACCGCCACAGCGCGGCGACGTGGTCGATGCGGATGCCGTCGGCGTGCTTGAGGACACCGCGCAGCACCGCCCGGAACGGCTCGTAGTCCTGGCTCGCCAACCGGTCCGGCCGCCACGGCGGCAGGTTCCAGTCCTGCCCCAGTTGGCTGAACGCGTCCGGCGGCGCGCCGACCCGGACGTCCGCGGCGAACGCGTCCCGCACCGCCCAGGTGTCCGCGCCACCGGGGTGCACCCCGACGGGCAGGTCGTGCACGATGCCGACGGTCAACCCGGCCTCCCGCGCCGAGATCCGCGCGTCCGCCAGCTGCCGCTCGCACAACTCCTGCAACCAGGCGTGGAACGCGACCCGGTCGGGGTCGGCGCTCGCGGTCGCCGGGTCGCGCTCGACCTCGGGCCAGGTCCGCCAGTCCGGACCGTGCACCTCGGCCAGCGCGCAGAACCGGGCGAACCCGAGCAGCTCGCCCTCGGGCCGCGGCCGGTCCTCGGTCACCGCCCACAGCAGTTCCAGCGCGGCTTTCTTCGCCGTCCACACCGCGTCGTAGTCGATCAGCTCGGTGTCGGCCGGCGGCGCGAGCGCGAGCACCCGGGCCCGGGTCGCGGCGTCCGCCGCGGTGAACGCCGGCACGTCGGTGATCCGCAGGTAGAGCGGGTTGGCGAAGCGCCTGCTCGACGGCGAGTACGGCGACCGCTCGACCGGGTGCGTCGGGCTGATCGCCTGCACCGGGTTCACCAGCAGCACCCCCGCGCCCAACTCGCCCGCGCTGCGCCGGGCGAGCGTGCCGAGGTCGCCGAAATCGCCCATCCCCCACGACTCGCGCGACCGCATCGCGTACAGCTGCACCATCCAGCCCCAGGCCCGCGGCACCGGCGGGATCGCGCGCGGCGCGACGATCACCAGCCGGCCGCGGTAGCCCGCGCCGCCGTCCGGTGCGCGCAGCCGGTGGTAGCCCAGCGGCAGGTGGGCGGGCAGCTCGACCTCGCCGCCGTGCTCCAGCAGGACGGTGCCCGCGAAGTCCGGCACCTCCCCCTCGCGCACCACCAGCGGCCGGGTGGGCACGGCCGGGTCGGCGAGCGCGCGGCGGACGGCCTCCGGGGTCGCGGCGTCCACGTCGAGTTCGGCGAGGATCGCGATCACCACGTCCGCGTCGACCTCGACACGCCGCCGGCCGGCGTCCTCGTAGTGGGTGGCCACTCCGTGCAGGGCGGCCAAAGCGGCTAGATCGTCGTCCACGTGGGACAGCTTCGTCTCAGTCGACATGCCGGACCAAGGGGAGCCCGCGGTGGTCACCCGAAGGTTGCAGGAGGTTCACCGCCACTTGATGACCCGGTCGGCCGCCGCTCAAACAACCGGTCCCGTGACGTTCCGCACCACGGGACGGAACACCGCGCGAACCACCCGCCACCGACCCGACCGGCCCCCGGCCGGAACAGCCGTCCACCCGCCCGACCGGACCCGGCACGCCACCGACCCCGGGGGCGGCGAACCCGCGAACCGACACCGGCGAGCCACCACCGGACCGGCCGACACCCACGAACCGTGACACCGCGGCACACCGCCACCGCCAGAGCCGGCACGCCAGCAACCGGACCGGGCCGACACCCGCCGGCCGCTCGGGACCCGGCGCGAGCCCGCTCAGCCGACCGGACCGGTCGAGTCCCGCACGACGAGGCGCGGCGCGGGTGGTTCGGACTCCGCCTCCTCGCCGCGCAACCCGGCCAGCAGGGCCGACACCGCGTGCTCGCCGCGTTCCCGCCACGCGACCTCGACCGCCGTGACCCCCACCGCGCGGACCAGGTCGCCGCCGTCCAGCGCGACCAGCGACACGTCGCGCGGCACCTCCCGGCCGTCCCGGCGCAACCGCAGCAGCAACCCCAGCGCGACCTCGCCGCCCACCGCCACGACCGCGGTCGGCGGCCGTTCGCCGTCCAACAGCGCGTCCACCGCCTGCTCGCCGCCCGCGACCGTCGGCGAGGACCACACGGTCCACTCCGGACGGACCTCGAGCCCCGCGGCGACCAGCACGTCGTCGTAGGACTCGTCGTCGGCCAGCACGAGCGCGACGTCCCGGTGCCCGAGCCCGACGAGGTGGTCGACGGCCGTCCGCACCGACGCGCGCAGGTCGTCCTCGCGCACCCGCGCCACCGGCACCTCCAGGCTCGCGAGGGCGGCCACCTCGGCGTCCGCCAGGTCGGGCGCGAGCGCGAGCACGCCGTCCACCCGCCGACCCAGCGGCAACTCCTCGAAGAACCGGGCCCGCGCGTCCGCGTCGCGCAGCACGTACAGCAGCACGTCGTACCCGGCGCCGCGCAGCGCGCCCTCGGCGCCCGCGAGCAGGTCGCCCCGCCCGACGTCGGCGGCGAGCACCGCGACCGCGTACCGCCTCCCGCCCGCGAGGCTGGAGGCGTCCCGGGCGATCGCGTACCGCATCCGCTTCGCGACCTCGGTGACGTACCGCCGGGTCGCCTCGGACACGCCGGGCTCGCCGCGCAGCGCGCGCGACACCGTGGCGGCGGACACACCGGCGGCCCGCGCCACGTCGGACATGCTGGTCAACCCACACCTCCCGGCCTGGTACGAGCCTAGCGAGAACCGTACGGTGGCCCCGAACCGAACACCGTCCGACACGTGTCGACGACACGGCGGAACCGGAGGGACGACCATGAGGGCTGGCGACCAGGCACCGGACTTCACCCTGCCCGACCAGGACGGGGTGGAGCGCACGCTGAGCGCGCTGCTCGCGGACGGCCCGGTGGTGCTGTTCTTCTACCCGGCCGCGATGACCGGCGGCTGCACGGCCGAGAGCTGCCACTTCCGCGACCTGCGCCGGGAGTTCGCCGAGGCGGGCGCGCAGCGGGTCGGCATCAGCACCGACTCGGTTTCCAGGCAGAAGCAGTTCGCCACGCTGAACGACTTCGACTACCCCCTGCTGTCCGACGGGTCGGGCGAGGTCGCCGAGCAGTTCGGCGTGAAGCGCCGGTTCGGCCCGCTGCCGGTGAAGCGGCACACCTTCGTGATCGACACCGACCGCACCGTGATCGACGTGGTGAAGAGCGAGTTCTCGATGAACACGCACGCCGACAAGGCCCTGGTCGCGCTGCGCGAGCGGACGCCCAAGGCCTGACTACCGCCCGGGCGCCAGCTTCCGGACCAGGTCGACCTGCGGTTCGCCGGTCGGCAGCACGGCGATGATCGGCGTGTCGACACCGGCGTCGACGTAGCGGGCGAGCTGTTCCCGGCACGCGCCGACCGAGCCGTGCACGACCAGCTCGTCCACCACGGAGTCGGGCAGCAGCGCGCCCGCGCCACGCCGGTCGCCGGCCGCCCACGCGTCCCACATCGGTCGCAGCGCCTCGCCGCGACCCAGCCACTCGTGGAACGCCGCGTACGCGGGCACGGTCAGGTAGGTGGAGATCAACACCCGGCCGAGGGCGCGGGCCGCCGAAGCGTCCCGGGTCGGACACACGAAGATCCGTGCGGCCAACTCGGCGTCCCCGAGTTCGGCCCGCACGGCAGGCACGTCGTCCGCGCCGAGCCAGTTGGTGATCGCGCCGTCGGCCTCGCGCGCGGCCAGCCGCAGCATCCCGGGCCGCAGCGCGGCGAGCATGATCGGCACCCGCTCGGCGGGCGGTCGCTCGAGCCGGAACCCGCGCACCGAGAACGTGTCGTAGTCGGCGGTGACCTTCTCCCCCGCCAACGCGGCTTTCAGGAACCGCAGCACATCCCGCGTCCGCCGGAACGGCTCCTCGAACGCGACGCCGTTCCAGTTCGCCACGATCGCGGGCGACGACGTGCCGACGCCGAGCACGAACCGGCCGCCGGACACCTCGGCCAGCGTCGCGGCGCTCTGCGCGAGCAGCGCCGGTCCCCGCGTGTACACGGGCGCGATGGCGGTGCCGAGCCTGATCCCGGGCGACCACTGGGCGGCCAGCGCCAACGGCGTGAACGCGTCGGTCCCGTTCGTCTCGGACGACCAGACGTCCGTGTAGCCGAGATCGGTCAGCTCGGCGACCAGGTCCCGGTGCTCGACCACCGGAACGCCGGTCAGCGGCACCGTCACACCCCAACGCCCCACAACGCCTCCCGCCACCAAGGGTTACCGACCGGTCAGTATGCCAGTCGGCGGGACACGGCGGGGTTGGGCGAGCCGGCGAGTGGGTACCCGTGGGTCAGAGGTTGATGCCGCGCTCGGCGAGCCAGGGCAGCGGGTCGATCTTCTGCGAGCCGCCGATCCACACCTCGAAGTGCAGGTGCGGCCCGGTGGACTGGCCGCGGTTGCCGATGGTCGCGATCTGCTGGCCCGCCGCGACGTGCTGACCCTGGGTCACCAGGATCTCGTTCATGTGCCCGTAGACGGTGATCGTGCCGTCGGCGTGCTGCACGCGGACCCACAGGCCGAACCCGGAGGCCGGGCCCGCCTCCACGATCGTGCCCTCCATGACGGAGACGATCGGGGTGCCGATGGCGTTGGCGATGTCCACGCCGTAGTGCGTGGTGCCCCAGCGGCCGCCGAAGCCGGAGGTGAAAATGCCCACGGCGGGCACGACGGCCTTCGGCGCCTTGGCGGCCTCCTCGGCCGCGACGCGGGCCTTCTCGGCCTCCTCCGCGTCCTTCTGCTTCTGCAACTCGGCCTGGCGGTCGGTGTACCCGGTCGCCGCGTGCTGCAACGCCTCGTCCACGTGCTGCCGGGCGATGAGGCCCTCGGACCGCATCAGCTTGGCCGCTTCGAGACCCGGGGAGACGTCGTGGACGGTCTCGACGGCGGCCGACGTGGTCGGGGTGGGCGTGGACGAGGCCGGCGACACGACGAAGGCCAGGTCGGCCCCTCCGGCCAGCGGCATGCCCTGCGTGCCGCTGAACCCGTGCGCCGCTCCCGCCGTGGTGGCGATGGCGCCCGCCGCGATGACCGCGGCGGCGACCTTGCCGGTCAGCGGGTGTCTGTCGCCCTCCACTCGGTGCGAGCGGCGGCGTCCGGCGGCTTTCGGGGGCGCCGCGAACGTGCTTCGGCCAGGGGCCTTCGTGTGGCGTGCCAACGTCGTTGCCTTCCTGCATCGGGGAATCCGGCCGAGGGACCCTGGCGGGGGATCCAGGTGGCGCCGCTTTCGGGGAGCGACGCCGTGTCCCGTTGGTGACCGAACCGTGACATGCGGCCGAGACCGTAACCCGATGTGATGAAAGAACGCAACCACGTCCGTGCGAAGTGCGGCAACTTAGTGAGATAACCCACGAGCCGTAACGCTACGTGTTCAGAGACCCTTCAGTTCCTCTGTGGACCGTTACAAAACCCCAGGTCACCGGTACTTCTGGTCGATCGGCGGCAGGGCCGCGACCGGCAACGGCGCGTGGATCACCTGCATGGCCTTGAACCACGTCGGCGCGGCCACCTGACCACCGAAAACACCGCCCGCGTCGTTCGTGCCGCAGAGCCTCGGCGGGTTGCCCGCGCAGATCACCTGCGGCGCCACGCCGTCGGTGAACGTCATGACCGCGCCCGCGTACTGCGGGGTGGCCCCGATGAACGCCACCGACCAGTGGTCCTCGGTGGTGCCGGTCTTGCCGAGCATCGGCCGCGTCCAGGTCGCGTTGTTGGCCGCCTGCGCCGCCGTGCCGGACCGGACGTCCTGGCTCATCCCGTTGACCAGCGTGTTCGCCAACTCCGGCGCCACCGCCTGGTCGCAGGGGTCCTCCTTGATCGCCACCGGGTTGCCGTTGCGGTCGGTGATCGACTCGACCGGCGTCGGCGGGCACCACTTGCCGCCGCTGACCAGCGTCGCCGACACGTTCGCCAGCTCCAGGATGCTCGTCGGGCCGGCGCCCAGGGTGAACGAGCCGCTGTTGTCCTGCTTGTACTGCTCGCCCTGCGACGGCCCGTTGGACCCGTCCGCCTTCAGGTCGTCGCCCGCGATGTTCACGCCCTGCATCGACTGCCGCAGCCCGAGCCGGTAGGCCATGTCCACGACCTTGTTCAGCCCGGCCTTCTCCTCGAGGATCACGAAGCCGGTGTTCGGCGAGGTGGCCAGCGCCTCGGTCAAGGACATCTTGTCCTTGTAGGTGCCCGAGTTCCGGACCGTGTAGCCCTTGCTGCCGTCCTTGTACACCCGCGAGGTGTAGGTGTTCGGCACGTCGATCGTCTTGTCGATGCCGGTGATCCCCTGCTCCATCGCGGACGCCGCGGTGAACACCTTGTAGATCGACCCGGCGCCGAACTTGGTCACCTCGGCCGGGATGGAGAACGCGGTCTGCCCGGCGTCGGCGTTGTTGCCGAAGTCGCGGTTCGCGGCCAGCGCCCGCACCCGGTGCTTGTCCTGACCCGGCTCCACCACGGCCATGGCGTTCGCGACGCCCGGCGCGTTCTTGGGCACCTGGGACTCGGCGGCCTCCTTGGTCGCGTGGGTGGCGACCGGGTCCATCGTCGTCTTGATCGTGTAGCCGCCGCGCTGCAACTCCTCGAACGGCAGGCCGGCCTTCTCCAGGTAGTCGATCAGGTAGCGGCAGAAGAAGCCGTACACCGGGCCGTCGCCCGCGCCCACGCAGCCGTTGGCCAGCAGGTGCACGTCCGGGACCACGCCCAGCTCGGCCGCCTTGTACTCGGTCGCCTTCTGCTCGGCCACGTCCGCCTTGTCGCCGAACGCGCCGTTCTCCTTCATCTTGTCGATCACCGTGTTGCGGCGCTTGATCGCGGGCTCCGGCGCGGCACCGGGGTTGAGCCGCGACGGTTCGTTGACCAGACCCGCGAGCATCGCGGCCTGCGGCACGGTCAGCTTGTCCGGCGTGGTGTCGAAGTACGCCCGGGACGCCGCGCCGACGCCGTAGGTGCCGTTGCCGAACGGCACCAGGTTCAGGTACGCGGTGAGGATCTCGTCCTTGGTGAGCTTCTGCTCCAGCTGGGTCGCGATGCGCGCCTCGCTGATCTTGCGGCCCAGGGTCGCCTCGGTGGCCTTCTCGTAGGCGTCGTCGGAACCCTTGCCCACCACGAACGCCAGGTAGTTCTTGACGTACTGCTGGGTCAACGTCGACGCGCCCTGCGAGGTCTCACCGTCCACACCGGCCTTGGCCGCGGCGCGCGCGATGCCCTGCCAGTCCACGCCCTTGTGCTCGAAGAACCGCTTGTCCTCGATCGCGATGATCGCGGCCTTCATGGTGTCGGAGATGTTCTCCGAGGCCACCGGGATCCGATATTGGTCGTACAGGTACGCGATCGGCGCGCCGTTCATGTCCAGGACGGTGGTGACCAGCGGCAGTTCCGCCTTGGTCAGCTCACCCGAGGTCTGGTCGACGGTGTCGGCGGCCCGGTTCGACGCGAGCCCCAGCCCGCCCACCACCGGGAACACGACGGCGGCGACCAGCACCCCCGCCATGACACACAGCCCCACCAACTTGACCAGACTCGTCGCGCGCGCGGCGAACACCGAACCAACAACCCCTTCCGACCCCGACACCCCGAGGGAACGACGCGTCCCCATAGATAAGTCGCACGGGAACCGCCCCGGGTTGCCCGCGGACGGGCAGAAATCGGAAGCGATCTTCGACGACGGGTCCCGAAGTTACTCCTGCCCGTTCCCACCGGTCGTGAAACCCCATTGGGCCGGACACCACAGTCCACTCGAACGTGTGGCGGCGATCACCGTGCGGCGGTCAGCGGGGTGTGCGGAGCCGGATCGTGGCGCTGGCCCGGCGCACCTCTTCGCCCGCGTGGTGCGGCAGCAGGTCCTCCAGGAACCCGTACCCGCGCACGTCCTCGTCCGCGCGCCGGCTCACCGTGCGCCACCACGTGGCGATGTCGCCCCACCCCGGTGCGGACAGCGAGCCGCCGAAGTGCTGGACCGACAGCGCCGCGCACAGGTTCGCGAACCGCAGCCGGTGCTCCAGCGACCAGCCCTCGAGCGTGCCGAGCACGAACCCGGCCCCGAACACGTCGCCCGCGCCGGTCGGGTCCAGCGCCGCCACGTTCAACCCGGGCACCTCGGCGGTCTCGCCGGTGGCGGAGTCCACCGCGACCGCGCCGCCGCCACCCCGCGTGACCACCACGACCGGCACCCGCTCGGCCAGGCACCGCGCCGCGCCGAGCGCCGAATCGCGCCGGGTGTAGCGCATGGCCTCCTCGTGGTTGGGCAGGAACACGTCGTAGCCGTCCAGCCGGCGCAGCAGGTCCGCGCCCCACACCCCGGTCCGGTCCCAGCCCACGTCGGCGAACAGCAGCGCGCCGTCGGCCTTCGCGGCGGCCACCCAGCGCTCCTCGTCCGGCTGGATGTGCACGAACGCGGCCCGCGCGCGCGGCGGCGGGTCGAGCATCTCGTCGGCGGGTACCGGCGCGCGGTGGCCGTGGGTGACCATGCTGCGGTCGCGGTCCATCGCCATGGACACGGTCACCGGCGAGTGCCAGCCGTAGAACCGGCGGCAGTAGGAGAGGTCGACACCCTCCTGCTCGGCCAGCACCTCCCAGCAGAAGTCGCCGTAGGCGTCCTCGCCGAACGCGGCGGACAGCGCGGTGCGCAACTGGAGCCTGCGCAGCGCGACCGCGAGGTTGGCGATGCCGCCGGGGCACGAGCCGAGCCCCTCGGCCCACACCTCGGTGCCGGGCGCGGGCGGACGGGGCAGGCCGGTGAAGATGATGTCGAGGAACACCGTGCCGGACAGCAACACGTCGAACACGGGCTCGTCGGCGGTGGTCATCCACCAACAATGCCGGCCCGAACGGCGTAGGCAACCTCAGCCGTCGACAGCGGCGGCGAACATCTCCCGCATCCTGGCGAGCGCGCGGTGCTGGGCCACCCGGACCGCGCCGGGCGTCGAGCCGACGGCCGCGGCGGTCTCCTCGGCGGACAGGCCCACCGCGACCCGCAGCACCAGGATCTCCCGCTGCCGCTCGGGCAGCCGGCGCAGCAGGTGGGTGACGTGCTCGATCATCTCGCCGTTCATGGCGCGCTGCTCCGGGCCGTCCTCCATCGTCGGCGTGTCGGGCAGCTCGGGCATCACCTCGGACCGGCTGCGCACGGCGCGTCTTCGCGCGTCGGCGACCTTGTGCGCGGCGATGCCGTAGACGAACGCGAGGAACGAGCCCGGCTCGTACCGGTACTTGCCGAGCGCGGACACCACCGCGAGGCAGACCTCCTGCGCGATGTCCTCGGCCGAGACCAGGGTGCGCTCGCGCGAGCCGACCCGGGCCCGGCAGTAGCGCAGCACCAGCGGCTGGATCCGGACGAGCAGCTGCTCGATGGCGCGCGGGTCGCCGAGCAGCGCCCGGTCGACGAGCGCGGTCAGGTCGGCCTCGGCGAGCCAGCTCCGGCTGACCGGGGCGTCGTCCCGGACCTCCCCAGGCACCAGGCGGACGTCGGGGCGATCGGAGCGCCCCCGGTCGTGGAACGCGTCGACCTCGACCTCAGTCCGCACGGATGCGTGGGCCATCCGGCGACCTCCTCACGGCTCGTCTTCCCCCCGGCCCTTCCCGGTTCACTGAGGAGGAGCGAGCAACCCGCCTCCTGATACCGGTTCGCCAAAGCTGACCACTATTTGGGTCCGCATGGTGGGAACAGCACCCGTCCGAGGGGGCAGTGGAGCCGGATGGCCCAACACGGTCCGTGACTACTTCACCATGCCGAACTGGCGTACGCCCAGATAGTCGACCCGGAACCCCGCTTCGGAGTAGGCGAGGTAGAACTCCCACATCCGCCGGAACGTCTCGTCGAACCCGAGCGCCTTGACCTCGTCCCAGCGCGCCAGGAACGTCTCGCGCCACTGCCGCAGCGTCTCGGCGTAGTCGTGGCCGAAGCCGCGGGACGCCTCGATCCGCATCCCGGTGTGCTCGCGCACGGACTCCTCGATCGACCGCACCGACGGGATCAGCCCGCCCGGGAAGATGTACTTGTGGATCCAGGTGTAGCTGGCCGCGCTCGCGAGCATCCGGTCGTGCGGCATGGTGATCGCCTGGAGCCCGAACCGACCGCCCGGCACCAGCGACCGGTCGACCATGGCGAAGTACTCGCCCCAGTACTCGGCGCCGACCGCCTCGATCATCTCCACGCTGACCACCGCGTCGTACCGGCCGGTCTCCTCGCGGTAGTCGCGCAGGTGGACGTCGACCCGCTCGGACACGCCCGCGTCCCGGGCCCGCTGCTCGGCCAGCGCCTTCTGCTCGGCGGACAGCGTCAGCGAGGTGACGGAGGCGCCGCGCTGCGCGGCCCGGATGGCCAGCGCGCCCCAGCCGGTGCCGATCTCCAGCACCCGGCTGCCCGAGCGCACGCCCGCGTAGTCCAGCACGCCGTCGATCTTGCGCAGCTGACCCTCGACCAGCGCGCCGCGCGGGTCGTGCCCGTCGAACCACGCCGACGAGTAGGTCATGGTCTCGTCCAGGAACACCGTGAACAGGTCGTTGGACAGGTCGTAGTGCCGGTGGATGTTCTGCCGCGAGTTGCGCACGTCGTTGGAGTCGGACTCCGGGTGCCGGCGCTCCACCCAGCGGCGCAGCGTCTGCAACCGCGGCGGGATCAGCGTGGTCAGCTTCGCGGCGAACGCGGTCAGCAGGTCGGCGAGCGCGGTGGTGGTCCAGTCGCCCACCATGTACGCCTCGCCGAAGCCGATCTTGGCGTCCTTGCCCAGCCGGTGGAAGAACGCGTCCGGCCGGTGCAGGCGCATCACCGGCGCGTCCGGACCGCCCGCGCCCCAACTCCGGCCGCCGGGCAGCTCGACCCGGACGGGCAGGTTCCGCACGGCGTTGCGGAACAGCGACTCGGCGATCCGCGCCCGCAGCGGCGACCGCGGCGGCGTGGACAAACCGGGCCAGATCCCCTGGTTCGGACGGGGAAGCTCCAACGTGCTCATTCACCACTCCTCGGCACAACGGGCACGCGTCTTGCCCACAACGCGATGCCGTGACGGCGGATCAAGCCGGACACCCGGTGGGTCGCCAGCGGTCGTCGGACAAGCAGGCGCGCCAGCTCCCGCGGTGTGGCGGGGATCCGGCGCCCTTTCATGGTGGCACTGAAGGGCGTTTTCCCGCCCTGCCTCAGGGCGATCGTCACGGACAGCTCGGCGCCCGGCTTCGGCACCCGCATCACGTAGTGCCCGGACACCTCCAGGAACGGCGACACGTAGAACTCCTTGTCCACCCGCGCCCGACCGCCCTCGTCGGGCCGCAGCAGGTAGACGTGCCGCTGCCGGTAGGTGTTGTGCACCTCGGCGACCACGCACACCTGGTTGCCCTCCGGGTCGTGGCACCAGAACAGCGACAGCGGGTTGAACACGTGGCCGAGCAGGCGCGCGTTGGCGAGCATCAGCACCCGGCCGCCGCGCAGGTCGATCCCCTGCCCCGCCAGGTAGGCGTCGAGGTTCTCCCGGATCGTCCGGTCCGGTGACCCGACGTGGTCGCGCGCCTCGAACCGGGCGAACGGCCGCAGCGGCAGCGGCAGCCGGGGCAGGTCGTCCAGGTCCACCAGCCACAGGTAGGAGCGGTGGCTGAAGGACCGGTCGAGGCGTTCGCGCCGGGTGTGCCCGATCTCGACCTCGTAGAGGTCCGCGCTCACCACGTGGCGCCGAAGTGACCGGCGGACCGCACGCCCGAGGCGCAGCCGTCCTCGTGGAAGCCCCAGCCGTGGTAGGCGCCGGCGTAGCTCGTGCGCGCGTCGTCCAGGGACGGCAGGAGCCGTTGCGCGGCCACCGACTCGGGCGTGTACACGGGGTGTTCGTACACCATCCGCGCGATCACCGAACCCTGGTCGACGCGATCGGAGGCGTTGAGCGTGACCACGTAGTCGAGCGGTTCGGACAGCCGCATCAGCCGGTTCATGTAGTAGCTCACGAGCACCGACTCGCCGGTGTCCCGGCACGCGGGCTTGAGCACGTTCCAGGACGCCCGCGCGCCGGCGCTCGCGGGCAGCACGCCGGTGTCGTGGTGCAGCCAGGTCTCGTTGCGCGAGTAGCGGAAGGCGCCCAGCACCGCGCGCTCGGCGTCGGTCGGGTCGGCCAGCAGCCGCAGCGCCTGGTCCGGGTGGGTGGCCACGACGACCTTGTCCGCGACGTGCCGCTGGTCGGCGTCGTCGCGCAGCTCCACGCCGTCGGCGGTGCGGCGCAGCGACCGGATCGGGGTGGACACGTGCACCGCGGTCAACCCCTTGACCGCGCGCTCGACGTAGGCGCGGGACCCGCCGACGACGGTCTTCCACCGCGGCGTGCCGCCGATGGCGAGCATCCCGTGGTTGGCGAGGAACTCGAACAGGTAGCGGGCCGGGTAGCGCCGGCTCACGCCGGGACCGGACGACCACACCGCGGACACCAGCGGCAGCACGAAGTGGTCCACGAAGTACCGCGAGTAGCCGCCGATCGCGAGGAACGCGCCCAGCGTCGTGTCGTGGTCGTCGCCCAGCGCCAGCAGCCGGCGGGCGTGCCGGTGGAAGCGGGTGACCTCGGCCAGCATCCGCAGGTACGCGGGGCTGGTCAGGTTGCGCGGCCGGGCGAACAGGCCGGCGAGCTTGCGGGCGCCCGCGTACTCGAGGCCGCAGCCCGCGCAGCGCACGCTCATCGACATCTCCGAGTCCTGGGTGGACACGCCGAGCTCGGCGAACAACCGGATCAGGTTCGGGTAGGTGCGCTCGTTGTGGACGATGAAACCGCTGTCCACCAGGGCCGTGCCGGCCGCCGTCGGCAGCTCGTGGGTGTGCGCGTGCCCGCCGAGCCGGTCGTCCTGTTCGAACAGGACCACATCGTAGCGGCGCTGGAGCAGGTAGGCGGCGGTCAACCCGGCCACCCCGCTGCCGATCACCGCGACGCGTTGCCGATCACCGGATTCCACCACGTGCGACTCCTCCCAATGGGACGTCCAAGCCCCCGGGTGCGGGCTCACGCAAGGCGTTCGCGATGTCGGGCGCCACCGGTTCGATCTCGAGCGCGCC
This sequence comes from Actinosynnema sp. NPDC020468, assembly GCF_040642015.1. NCBI lineage: Bacteria > Bacillati > Actinomycetota > Actinomycetes > Pseudonocardiales > Pseudonocardiaceae > Actinosynnema > Actinosynnema sp. NPDC020468. Next base: position 24,664 of record NZ_JBFAEO010000046.1, on the reverse strand, counting down.
CGTCACGAAGTCCACGACGAGCCGGGTCCAGTCCGCGGCGCGTCGGAGCATGGCGTGACCGTCGCCCAGCACGGCGAACCTCGCCACCCGGTCGGACACGGTCTTCACCCGGACGGCGAACGCGAGGGACTGCGCGGGGTCGGTCATCCGCTCCCGGTCGCCGTGCGCGATCAGCACGAACTGCCCGGCCAACTGCCGGTACGGCTCGCCGGGCTCGACCCACGGCGCCAGCGCGCACACCCCGACCACACCGCGCTCGCCGCCGACGCGCAGCGCCGTGCGACCGCCCATCGAGTGTCCGACCAGGACGATCGGCACGCCGGGGTGCTCGGCGCGGATCCTGGCCAGCGCCCACCGGGCGTCCACGACGGGGTGCTCGTGCGGCGCGTTCCAGCCCCGGTAGCGGTGCCTCAGCAGCCACACGGCGACACCCCGGTCGCCGGCGCGCCGGCTGATGGCGCGGGCGTAGGGGACCATGCGCAGGTAGGCGAGCCGGCGGCGGTGCACCCGGCCGTAGCCGTGCTGCCGTCCGCCGTGCAGCACCAGGACCACGGCGCGCACCTCACCGGAGGGCGCGAGGACGTCGATCGCGGGTTCCACGGCAGGATGTTCGTGCCGGTGGTGACCGCCGGTTTGAGCGATGGGACCCGGATCACAGTGATCGAACAGTTCAGCGTGGAGACGGCCGAGGGCTCGTTCGACGCCCTGGCCTCGGGGCCGGAGGACGGCCGGCCGGTGCTGTTCCTGCACGGCTTCCCGCAGGCCGCGCTCGCCTGGGAGCACCCGGTGGCGGTGCTGGGCGCGCGCGGGTTCCGGGCGGTGGCGTTCGACCAGCGCGGCTACTCACCCGGCGCGCGGCCGGAGCGGTCCGCCGAGTACGGGATCGACGCGCTGGTCGGCGACGTGCTCGGGGTCGCGGACGCGCTCGGCTGGGCGCGGTTCGACCTCGTCGGCCACGACCGGGGCGGCGACGTGGCGTGGTGGACCGCGGCCGAGCACCCGGAGCGGCTGCGCACGCTGACCGCCGTGTCGACGCCGCACCCGGCCGCGCTGGCGCACGCGCTGACCACGGACGAGGACCAGCACCTCCGGTCGGGTTACCTGACCGAGTGGCGGTCGAGCCGGACCGAGCAGGCGATGCTCGCCGACGGCGCGGACGCGCTGCGCCGGATGTTCGAGTGGAAGGTGCCGCCGAGCCGGGTGGACGAGTACGTCCGCCGGATGGCCGAACCGGGCGCGCTGACCGCGGCCCTGGACTGGTTCCGCGCGGCGCGGCCGGGCGGCAAGGCCCCGAAGGTGTCCGTGCCGACGCTGTACGTGTGGGGCACCGAGGACGTGGCGGTCGGCTCGACGGCCGCGCTGGACACCGGGTCGTGGGTCGACGGGCCGTACCGGTTCGAGATGCTGGAGGACGTCTCGCACTGGGTCCCGGAGCATGCCCCGGACGCCCTCACGTCCCTGCTTTTGGAGCATCTGTCGGGCCACTAGGCGATTTCGTTGAACCGCACCCCCTGTGCCGCACGTGTTCCGGAGTATGACGGACTTGACCTATTCGGAGCGCAGGGTCGCGACCCTCGCCGCGTTGGGGCACAGCAACCGGGCCATCGCCATGCGGCTGCACATCACGGTGAGCACCGTGGAGCAGCACCTGACCAGGGTGTACCGCAAGCTCGCGGTCGCCAGCCGGACCGAACTGCGCGGACACCAGGCACTCGTGTGACACCGTGAGCCCATGCGGGTCGCGGGGTTGTTGCTCGCCGCGGGCGCCGGCCGCCGGTTCGGCCTGCCCAAGGCACTGGTGTCGCGGGACGGCGCGCTGTGGGTCGACACGACCTCCGGCGTGCTGCGGGACGCGGGGTGCGCCCCGGTGGTGGTCGTGCTCGGCGCCGCGGCGGCCGAGGTGCGCGCCGCGGCGACCCTGACGGGCGTCACGACGGTGCACAACACCGCGTGGGAGACGGGCATGGGCTCGTCGCTGCGGGTGGGCCTTTCGGCGCTCGCGGACCGGGCGGACGCGGTGGTCGTGCTGCCGGTGGACACCCCGGGCATCACCCCGGCGGCGGTGCGCCGCTTCCACGCCCTGGCCACCAGGACGGCCCTGGCCCGCGCCTCGTACTCGGGCGTGCCGGGTCACCCCGTGCTGCTCGGCGCGGACCACTGGCCGGCGGTCGTGGAGGCCGCGACGGGCGACGCCGGCGCCCGCGACTACCTGCGCGACCACCGCGCGACCACCGTGCCGTGCGAGGACGTGGCCGACGGTGCCGACGTCGACCGCCCCGAAGACCTGCCCTGAGGACCTGTCCTGACCGGCACGGTGCTCGACGGCAGGGGACCCACCACCCGACCGCTGTCCGGCACTCCCCCGGGTCGGTCGGCCCACCCGGCGCTCTCGTCCGGGCGGTGACCGAGCGCTCGACGTGCCCGGGCGGACGGGCGTGCCGGTGCGCACATCCTCGCCCGATCGGGTCACTCGGCGGGGCGGGGCGTGCCACAGTCGAGGTCATGTCCGTGCCCCGGGGGTTGTGCGCGCTGGTCCTGGTCCTGCTGACCGTCGTGGCGTGCGCGCAACGGCGACCCGCGACCCCGGCCGCCCAACCGGTGCTCACCCCGGGGATCGCCACCGTCGACAGCCCGACCCCGACCACCGAGACACCCCTCCAGCCCGCGGTGACCTGCACCGCCGACTACCAGGTGGCCACCCCGGCACCCGCCCCGATCACGCCGACCACCCCCGGCACCACGCCGCCCGGCGACGTCGCGCCGCACGAGGTCGAGAACAACCGGTGGAAGCAGCGCCGGGGGCTCAGCCTCGCCGAGGTCGACGCCGGGCGGGTGCTCGCCGAGGTGGTCGGGCCGGCGCTGAAGGCGTTGTGCGACGCGGGCGACTTCGAGCCCGCGCACGCCCGCCAGGTGCTGGCCGACCTCGGCCACCCCGAGGGTGAGGCCGAGGTCGCCCGGTACGGTCAGATCGGCGTGGCCTACTCGGTGTCGACCGGGCGGACGTGCGTGTTCGGCTACCTGTGGCCGGGGCGGTTCACCCGGTCGATCGACGGGCACACCGGCGAGGGCACGTGCATCGAGCCCTTCAGCCACTGACCACCGGACCCGGAGGCCGCGGCTTCAGAAACCGCGGACCTTCTCCGGCGTGAACACGACCGCCACGCTGTAGGTCGCGCCGAACTTCACCGCGCCCTCGAACCGGTCGTCGATCCACTTCCCGTACTTCGCCAGGTACGCCGGGTTGTCCGGCACGCCCGGCACGGTCTCGTCCACGGCCAGCGTCCCGGTCAGCACGACCACGTTCTGCCCGCCCTCGTCGGCCAGGTTGACCGACGTGCGCGGGTTGGCCTTGAGCCGCTCGACGCGCTTGGCCGTCGGCGGGGTGTAGACGATCAGCCGGTCGTCCTCCCACAGGAACCACACCGGCGCGGGCTGCGGGGTGCCGTTGCGGTCGACGGACGTGATCCAGGCGATCTTCTCCTCGGTCAGCCGGCGCAGCACGCGCGCGCCGAACTCGGTCGACGGGTCGGGCAGGACGGTGCTCATGGATTCCCCCGTAGTTCGTGTCGACCACCACAACGAGCACCGGGCCGACCGCTATTCCCGACCGCCCGGCGTCCGACCGCCCAGTGCCCGGGCGCCGAACACGACCGCCGCGCACAGCACCGGCAGCAGCCCGAGCGCGACCGGCAGCGACGAGGCGTGCGCCAGCAGCCCGATCAGCGGCGGTCCGAGCAGGAACCCGGCCCACCCGGCGGTCGCCACGCCCGCGATGGCCTGTCCCGCGTGCGCGTCGGACTGCTCGGCCGCCACGCTGAACGCCACCGGCACGATGCACGACAACCCCAGGCCGAACGCGCCGAACCCGACCAGCGCGAACCAGAACCCGCCGGACACCAGCGCCACGCCGAACCCGACCGCGCCCACCGCGGCCAGCACGCCGACCACCCGGGCCGGGCCGAACCGCAGCACCCACCGGTCGCCCATCGCCCGGCCGAGGACCATCAACGCCGCGAACACCCCGAAGCCCAGCCCGGCCCGCTCGACCGGCACCCCGATCGATTCCCGCAGGTAGAGCGCCGCCCAGTCGCCGATCGCGCCCTCGCACAGCAACGCGGCGAAGATGATCGCGCCCAGCACCAGCACCCGCCGGTCCCGCCACGGCGCCGCCAGCCGGTGCTCGTCCACCGACCGGTCCGCCAGCAGCGGCCTGGTCAGCGGCACGGTCACCAGCACGGCCAGCACCGCCACCCCGATCATCTGGCCGGCCAGGTCGACGCCGAGCCCGATCAGCACCGCGCCGACGCCGACGCCGACGAACGACCCGAGGCTCCACCACGCGTGGAAGCTCGTCAGGATCGGCCGCCGGTACGCCCGTTCGACCGCGATGCCCTGCGAGTTCTGCGCCACGTCGAGCCCGCCCTGGAACCCGCCCCACAGCGCCAGGGCCAGGAACAGCGACCACCCCGACCAGGCGTACCCCAGCAGCGGCGAGGTCAGCCCGTAGCCCAGCAGCAGCACCGGCACCACTCGCCGCGACCCGAACCGGGCCACCGCGTTGCCGACGAGCAGCATCGCGACCACCGACCCGACGGGCGCGCCGAGCAGGGTTAAGCCCAACGTGCCGTCGTCCAGGCCGAGCCGGTGCTTCACCTCGGGGATGTGCGGCGTCCAGCACGCGAACATGGCGGCGTGCAGGGCGAACACGATCCCGGTCGCGACCCGCGCGCGGACCGGGACGGAGAGGGTGTCAGACAAGGCGCACCTCCACGCCGGCCTCGCGCAGCCGCGCCACCTCGTCCGCCGGCGCGTCCACGTCGGTGACCAGCACGTCCAGCTCCTCGACCGGGCACACCCGGCCGAAGGCGGTGCGGCCGAACTTGGCGCCGTCGATCGCCGCGACCACCCGCGCGGACGCCGCGACGGCGGCCTTCTTCACCGCGCCCTCGGCGAGGTCGTGCGCCGACACTCCGTCGCGCGCGCTGAGCCCGCAGCTGCCGAGCACCAGCGTGTCGAACCGCATCACGTCGAACGCGTGCTCGGTGAGCGGGCCGACGAACACCAGCTCACCGGGCCGCACGTCGCCACCGGGCAGCACCAGCCGCACCTGCTCGGCGGCGCGCAGCACGTCGGCGGCGTGCAGGGACAGCGGCAGCACGGTCAGCCGCCGGTCCACCAGCCGCCGCGCGACCTCCAGCGTGGTGCTGCCGCCGTCGAGGACCACGGTCTCGCCGTCGTCGAGCAGGTCGGCGACCGCCGCGCCGATCCGCCGCTTGGCGTCCGTGCGCTGCCGGGACCGGGCCGCGAACGGGATCTCCTCGCCGCTCAGCATGCCCACGGCCGCGCCGCGCACCCGGCGCAGCAACCCCTCGCGCTCGAGCACGTCGAGGTCCCGCCGGACGGTCATCTCCGACGCGCCGACCAGCTCGGCGAGCGCGCCGACCGCCACCCGCCGTCCTCCGCGCAGGCTCTCCAGGATCAGTTCGTGTCTCGTGACCACATCCATGCTGTTCATTCGAACAGCAGCGGTGTTCGCGGTCAACGCGACTCTGGTCACCGGTCCGCCGATCGACTAAGACTGGCGGGACTACTTGGTGTAGACCACTGGAGGTAGACCGCATGAGCCAGACCGGCGCCTACGGCGACGTCGTCCGCGACCACCTGTCGAGGGTGGAGCAGCAGAACGCCACCGTGCTGGACGACGTGGCCGAACTGGTGCTCGCGAGCGTGCGGGCCGACGGGATGCTGCTGACGGCGGGCGCGGGCCACTCGCTCGCCGCCGTCGCGGAGACCTTCTACCGGGCAGGCGGACTGGCGTGCGTGCGCCCGGTCTACCACCCCGAACTGCTGCCCATGCACGGCGCGGTGAGCAGCACCGCCGCCGAGCGCCGCTCGGGCCTGGCCGCCGAGGTGCTGCGGGACACCGGTCTCGCGCGCCACGACGTGCTGTTCGTGTTCTCCACCTCGGGCGTCAACTACTACCCCGTCGAGCTGGCCAGGCTCGCCACCGAGAAGGGCTGCCCGGTCGTGGCGGTCACCTCGGTGCCGTCCAGCTCGGTCGCGCCGCGCCGCGCGGGCGCCACCCTGGCCGAGACGGCCACGCTGGTGCTGGACAACCTGGTGCCGCCGGGCGACGCGACCTACCCGACCGAGGACCCGGCGATCGCGGCCGTGTCCACGATCGCGACCACGTTCCTGTGGAACCTGCTCATGGTCCGGTTGTGGGACAAGGCGGCCGAGGCGGGCGTGCAGCTGCCGCTGTGGCGCAGCGCGAACGTCGAGGGCGGCGACGCGGCCAACGCCGACCTGCTGCGCAAGTACCAGGCGCGGGTGCCGGTGCTCGGCTGAAGTCCACTCTTCTGAGCAATATCACTCACGAGGGCGTCACTCGTTCGCGTTAGCCTCCGAGACAAGGGGGCTACACATGGACAACAGGAAGAAGCGCCGGGTGCTGCTCGGCGGAGGGATCACCGCGGTCGCGGTCGTCGTGGCGGGCGCGATCGCGGTGTGGCCGAGCACACCGGACCGGGTGGCGGCGACCTCGACCGGCACGCCGACGGTCGCGCCGCCCGGTCCGGACGTGGTGGCGCGGGAGTTCACCGCGGCACTGGCCGCGGGCGGTGACGCGGCCCGGTCGACCGACGCGCCGCAGGCCGCGAAGCCGGTGATCGACGGGGTGCGCAAGGGCATGGCGGGCGCGGTGTTCAGCTCCGTGCTCGCCGCGCCGAAACGGGTGTCCGACGACGTCGCGACGGTCGCCGCCGACTACACGTGGCGACTGCCGTCGGGCGCGCCGCTGACCTACGACGAGCAGCTGGAACTGCGGCTGGCCGACAACCACTGGCGTGTGCACTGGTCACCCGCCGTGCTGCACCCGCAGTTGGGCGAGAACCAGAGCCTGACCTACGCGAAGACGACCGCCGACGGCGCGGTGCGCGGCCGGGACGGCACGCCGGTCGCGACCGGGTTCGCGCCGCAGGTCATGACCCAGGTGACCAAGGTCGCGGTCGACACGACCGGGACGACGGGCTACCGGGTGGCGGTCGTGGACGCGGCGGGCGCGCCGGTGACCGTGCTGGCCGAGCAGAAGGCCGAGCCCGGCAAGACCTACACGGTGACGCTGGACCCGAAGGTGCAGGCGGCGGCCCAGACCGCGGTGGACGGGGTCGCGCTCGGCTCCGCGATCGTCGCGATCCAGCCGTCGACCGGCGACGTGCTGGCCGTGGCGCAGAACTCGGCCGCCTCGGCTCAGGGCACCATCGCCACCACGAACTTCTTCGAGCCCGGCTCGACGTTCAAGATCGTGACCGCGACGGCGGCGCTCACGGCGGGCACGGCGACCGCCGACACCCCGCTCGCGTGCCCGGGCGAAGCCTCGATCGGCACCCGCACGATCATCAACGAGAACCGGTTCGACCTGGGCACCGTGCCGCTGCACACCGCGTTCGCCGCGTCGTGCAACACCACGTTCGCCAAGCTCGCCGCCGAGCTGCCGCCCTCGGCGCTGACCGAGGCGGCCGCCCGGTTCGGGCTCGGCCTGGACTACCAGGTCGCGGGCCTGACCACGAACACGGCCAAGGTACCGGCCGCCGCCACGGTGCCCGAGCGCGTCGAGTCGGGCATCGGCCAGGGCACCGTGCAGGTCACGCCGTTCGGCATGGCGCTCGCGGCGGCGACCGTGGCCCGCGGCTCGATCCCGGTGCCGCAGCTGGTCCGCGAGATCCCCACCACCGGCGGCGCCACCACCGCGCTGCCCGGCGGGGTGGTGGCGGCGCTGCGCTCGATGACGGGCGAGGTGGTCACCGGCGGCACGGCCCGCGACCTGGCCGGTTACGGCGGGGTGCACGGCAAGACCGGCACCGCCCAGGTGGGTGACGGCACCACCGCGCACGGGTGGTTCGTCGGCTACCAGGGCGACGTGGCGTTCGCGGTGCTCGTGGTGCTCGGCGGGTCGTCCAAGGCGGCCGTGTCGGTGACCGCCTCCTTCCTGAACGGCTTGTAGACCGCGACGGCGGGCGGTTCGTCGAACTGCGTGTGGTACAGCTCGGCGTACCGCCCGTCCGCGTCCATCAACTCGGCGTGCGTGCCGCGTTCCACGACCCGACCGTCCTCCACCACCAGGATCTGGTCGGCGGCCCGGATCGTGGACAGCCGGTGCGCGATGACCAGCGCGGTCCGGCCGTCGAGGGCCTCGGTGAGCGCGGCCTGCACGGCGGCCTCGGACTCGGAGTCCAGGTGCGCGGTCGCCTCGTCCAGGATCACCACCCGGGGTTGCGCGAGCAGCAGGCGGGCGATGGTCAGCCGTTGGCGCTCGCCGCCGGACAGGCGGTAGCCGCGTTCGCCGACCACCGTTTCCAGGCCGTCGGGCAGCGTCGAGACGAGCGTGTCCAGGCGGGCTCGGCGCAGGGCGTCCCAGATCTCGTCGTCGGTCGACTCCGGTCGGGGGTAGACCAGGTTGGCGCGGATCGTGTCGTGGAACAGGTGACCGTCCTGGGTGACGACGCCGACCGCCTGGCGGAGCGAGTCGAAGGAGAGGTCGCGGACGTCCACTCCGGACAGCCGGATCGCGCCTTCGTCCACGTCGTACAGTCGCGGGAGGAGGGACGCGATCGTCGACTTGCCCGCGCCGGACGATCCGACCAGCGCGACCAGTTGACCCGGTTCGGCGCGGAAGTCGATGCCGTGCAGGACCTCCTCGCCGCCTCGGGTGTCCAGAGTGGCCACTGATTCCAGCGAGGCCAGGGACACCTTGTCCGCGGCCGGGTAGCCGAATCGGACCGCGTCGAACTCGACCGACACCGGGCCGTCGGGGACCGTCGCGGGGGTGGGCTTCTCGGTGATCATGGGGGTGAGGTCGAGGACCTCGAAGACGCGTTCGAAGCTGACCAGGGCGGTCATGATGTCGACCCGGGCGTTGGCCAGGGCGGTGAGCGGGGCGTAGAGCCTGGTCAGCAGCAGCGCCAGGGAGACGACCGTGCCGGCGGCCAGGTGGCCGGTGAGCGCGAGATAGCCGCCCAGGCCGTAGACCAGGGCTTGGGCGAGCGCGGACACCAGGGTCAGGCCGGTCATGAACCAGCGGGTGGCCATGGCGGTGCGGATGCCGATGTCGCGGACCCGCGCCGCCTTCTGGCCGAACTCCTCGGCCTCGGCGGTGGGGCGGCCGAACAGTTTGACCAGGGTGGCGCCCGGGGCGGAGAAGCGTTCGGTCATCTGGGTGGTCATGCCGGCGTTGAGGCCCGAGGCTTCGCGTTGGAGGTCGGCCATGCGGCTGCCCATTCTGCGGGCCGGGAGCACGAAGATGGGGAGCAGGACGAGGGCCAGTGCGGTGACCTGCCACGACAGGGTGAACATGACGGCCAGGGAGAGGCCCAGCTGGATCACGTTCGTGACCACGCCGGACAGGGTCGAGGTGAAGGCCCGTTGGGCGCCGATGACGTCGTTGTTCAGCCTGCTGACCAGGGCGCCGGTTCGGGTTCGGGTGAAGAACGCGACGGGCATGCGTTGGACGTGTTCGAAGACCGCTCGGCGCAGGTCGTGGATCAGGCCCTCGCCGATTCTGGCCGACTGCCAACGTTCGACCAGGCCCAGGGCGGCGTCGACGATCGCGATTCCCGCGATGGCTACTGCCAGCCATATGACTACCGATACGTTTTGGCCGGCCACGATGGCGTCCACCACGCGGCCCGCCAGTACCGGGGTGCTGACTGCGAGTACCGCTGAGATGACTGTGAGTGCCAGGAACACCACGAGTTTCAGGCGGTGTGGGCCGGCGAACTCCACTACTCGGCGGAACGTGCCTCGGCGTAACCCCTGCGGGGCGTCGGCTGCCGCCATGGCACTGCGCATCAAACCCCAGGAACCGTCCACTCCACTGTGAACACCTTTGCTTCGCCACAGCTTCCCGGGTGGGGGTGCGTCTTCTGGGGTGTGGCTCGGGCTCGGGGCGTCCTCGCCGGACGGGCAGCACCTCCGACTCGGGGCTACCTGGGCGGGTTTGCCAGGGCGGCCAGTTCGGTCAGTCTGCGCAGTTGGGCGGCGCGTTCGGCGTACAGCTGCTCCTGTTCGGTCGCGCCGTTCGCCGCGCCCGCCAGGAGCGCCAGGGTTTCGGTGACCGCGCCCGGCATGGGGCGTAGGACCGCCGTTGCCAGGTCGTCCACCGCCGCGTCCAGGTCGTCCGCGGGGACCACTCGGTTGGCCAGGCCGATGCGTTCCGCCTCGGCGGCGTCCACCCGGCGGCCGGTCAGGCAGATTTCGGCCGCGCGGGAGTAGCCGACCAGGCGGACCAGGGGCAACGTGCCGCCCAGGTCGGGGACCAGGCCGAGGGAGGTTTCGGCCATGCAGAACTGCGCGTCGGTCGCGGCCACGCGGAAGTCGCACGCCAGGGCCAGTTGGAAGCCCGCGCCGATGGCGTGGCCGCGGACGGCCGCGATCGTGACCCGGGACGGGTCGCGTAGCCAGCGGAAGCCCTCTTGGAACTCCGCGATCAGCTGCGCGCCGCCTTCCGGGCCGCGCCTGGTGATCTCCGCGAGACCGGGTTCGCCCGCCACGTCGACGCCGGTGAACATGCGTCGGTCGAGGCCCGCCGAGAACGCGCGACCGGAGCCCCGGACGACCACCACGCGGACGTCCGGGCTCAACTGCGCGCCGATCGACCGCAACGCCGCCCACGTGGACGGCGTCTGTGCGTTCAGCACGTCCGGTCGATCGAGCGTGATCGTGGCGCGTGGTCCGTCGAGGACGAGCCGCACGCCTGCGCGCTCCAGCAGGTCGGCGTCGATGGGTGTCGGTGCCGACATGGGCGGAACCTCCGGGTTCGCTGGGTGCTGTCTCTCCTCAGCACCCGATGTTACCGGAGGGTAGCTACTTCTTCTTCGTGCGGGTGGCGCCACCGCGACCGCGCAGCTGCACACCGGACTCGCTGAGCACCCGGTGCACGAAGCCGTAGGAGCGTCCGGTGGACTCCGCCAAAGCCCGGATGCTCGCGCCCTTTTCGTACTTCTTCTTCAGGTCAGCGGCCAGCTTGTCCCGCGTGGCGCCGGTTATCCGGGCGCCCTTCTTCAGGTCAGCCACCTTGTCCCGCCTTCCGTAGACAGCAGGTCGGGCTGTCGAAAGCCCCTGTCGTCGCAATGATCGAACACGACGACCAAGAACGCCAGGCGATCATGCGAAAAGATCGCCGAGCGGTTCATCCGACCACTCTGGGTGGCTGTCCCCGGTGAGCTGCGGTAAGGCGTTCGGGTCAGGCCAACTGCACTAGCTCCAGGTACTCCGCGGACCAGTGGTCCTCTGCGCCGTCCGGGAGGAGGATCACCCGCTCGGGCTCAAGCGCCTCCACCGCGCCGGGGTCGTGCGTGACCAGCACGACCGCGCCCTCGTAGCGGCGCAGCGCGTCCAGCACCTGCTCGCGGCTGGCCGGGTCGAGGTTGTTCGTCGGCTCGTCCAGCAGCAGCACGTTCGCGGCGCTCGACACCAGGCCCGCGAGCGCGAGCCGGGTCTTCTCGCCGCCGGACAGGGTGCCCGCCGGCTGGTCGAGCTGCTCGCCGCTGAACAGGAACGTGCCCAGCAGGCTGCGCAGCTGCTGCTCCGGCGTGTCGGGCGCGGCGTGGCGGATGTTCGCCCACACCGAGGCCTCGTGGTCGAGCGTCTCGTGCTCCTGGGCGAAGTAGCCGAGCTTGAGGCCGTGACCCGGGATCACCTCGCCGCTGTCCGGGCGCTCCATCGAGCCGATGAGCCGCAGCAGGGTGGTCTTGCCCGCGCCGTTGAGGCCGAGGATGACCACCCGCGAGCCGCGGTCGATCGCCAGGTCGACGCCGGTGAACACCTCGAGCGAGCCGTAGGACTTGCTGAGGTTCTCGGCGGTGAGCGGCGTCCGGCCGCACGCGGCGGGCTGCGGGAAGCGGATCTTGGCGACCTTGTCCGCCTGGCGGGTCTCCTCCAGGCCGGACAGCAGCTTCTCGGCGCGCTTGGCCATGTTCTGCGCGGCCACGGCCTTGGTCGCCTTGGCGCGCATCTTGTCCGCCTGCGCCATCAGCGCGCCGGCCTTCTTCTCCGCGTTGGCGCGCTCGCGGCGACGGCGCTTCTCGTCGGCCGCGCGCGCCTCCAGGTACTTCTTCCAGCCCATGTTGTAGAGGTCGACCTCGCCGCGCGTCGCGTCGAGGAACCACACCTTGTTGACCACGTCGTCCAGCAGCTCGACGTCGTGGCTGATCACGACCAGGCCGCCGTCGTGCGCCTTGAGGAACCCGCGCAGCCACGAGATCGAGTCGGCGTCGAGGTGGTTGGTCGGCTCGTCGATCAGCAGGATCGTGCTGGACTTCGCGCCCACGCCCGCCTCGGAGGCGGCGAACAGGATGCGGGCCAGCTCGACGCGCCGGCGCTGACCGCCGGACAGGGTGCGCAGCGGCTGCGCCAGCACGCGGTCGGCCAGGCCGAGGTTCGCGCAGATCCGGGCGGCCTCGCTCTCGGCGGCGTACCCGCCGAGCGAGGAGAACCGCTCCTCCAGCCGCCCGTACTTGCGCACCGCCTCGGCCAGCTCGGCGTCGTCCACCAGCTCGGCCATGGCGGTCTGGGACTTCTCCATGTCGCGCAGCAGCTGGTCGAGGCCGCGCGCGGAGAGCACCCGGTCCTTGGCGATGACCGACAGGTCGCCCTCGCGCGGGTCCTGCGGCAGGTAGCCGAGTTCGCCGGTGCGCCGCACCTCGCCCGCGTACGGCTGGCCCTCGCCCGCGAGGACGCGCAGCGACGTGGTCTTGCCCGCGCCGTTGCGGCCGACGAGGCCGATGCGGTCGCCGGGCTGGACGCGGAGGGTGGCGTCGGACAGCAGGATGCGCGAACCCGCGCGCAACTCGAGATCGGTCGCGGTGATCAAGGCAGACTCCGGTGGAAGTGGTCATGGGTGGTCGACGTCGCGGCGAAGGCGCTCGCGCGGACCTACTCGATCAGGATGACCACGACACCGAGTGTAGTGCCCCGGCGCGAGTGGATTCGCCACCTGTGGGCAGCGGCATAGGTGGTGCCCGGTGCTCCTTCCGGGTTGTCGAGCCTGTTTTCGCCGGTCACCGCCTCGTCAGCGGTCGGGAGTCGTGGTGGTGACCGGGGCGGTGGTCGTGGTGAGCGTCCTGCCGGGCGGCGTCGTGGTCGCGGTGGGCGGCACGGTCCCGGTCGTCGCCTCCGGCTCCGGTCGGGTGGTCGTGGTCGGCAGGGTCGTGGAGGACGACGTCGTGGTCGGCGAGGGCTCGGGGGTCGGCGGGTGTTCGGTGGTCCGGACCACCGTCGACAGGCCCGGTCCCGCGGGCCGCGGGTTCGGGTCGGCGTGACCGCCGCCCAGGCCGGAGACGACCAGCACGACCGCCGCCACGGTGCCCAGACCGCTGGCCGCCGTGGCCACGACCCGGCGGCGGGCCCGGACGCGCAGCGCCTTGCGCCGCACGTCGGCCGCGGACGCGCCGTGCGGCACGCGCTCGCGGCTCAGTTCGCCGAACAGCTCGCGGAGCCGGTCCTCAACCACGGTTCGACACCTCCGTCCACAGCGCGTCGGACCCCGGGCCGCCCAGCCGCAGCCGCAGCGCCTTGAGGCCCTTGTTGGTCTGGCTCTTCACCGTGCCGGCGGAGCACCCGAGCGCCGCCGCCGTCTCCTCCACGCCCAGGTCGTGCCAGAACCTCAGCACGAGCACGGCCCGCTGCCTGGCGGGCACCCCCGACAGCGCCTGCCAGAGCACGAGCCGGTCCTCGCTCAACCCGTCCGCCGCGGCGACCTCCGGCGGCTCGTCGGTCAACCGCTCGCGCCGCCACCGCAACCGCCGGCGCTCGGCGAGGAACGTGCGGACCACGATCTGCCGCAGGTACCCCTCCAACCCCTCCCGACGCGCCAGCCGCGGTCCCGCGAGGTAGAGCTTGAGGAACGCGGACTGCACCACGTCTTCGGCCTCGTGGTGGTTGCCGCACAACAAGTACGCGGTGAAGCGCATCGAGTCGGCGCACCGGTCGAAGTAGGTGGTGAACTCCGCGTCCCACGTCACCACGCCGTCAGCGCCTCGTCGTGGGGATGGTGGTGGTGGGGGTGGTGTACGCGGTTGTGGTGGGAGCCGTCGTGGTGGGCGCGGCCGTGGTGGGCAGGGCCGTGGGGGTCGGCGCGATCGTGGTGGTGGTGGTGATCGGAATGGGGGCGGTCGTGGTCGGGTAGGGCGTCGGCGGGTGCGTCGCGGTCGGGGTCACCGGGATCGGTGAGGTGGTGACGGGCGGCGGCGAGGTGATCACCGTGCCCCGCACGACCGTCGTGGTGGTCGGGTGCGTGGTGGTGGTCGGCGACGTGGTGGTCGTGGCCGGCGTGCCGCCGGTGCCGGACGCCAGCGCGGGCACCGCGATCGCGACGCCGCCGACGAGGACGGCACCGGCCGCCAGCACGAGTCGTTTGCGCACTTGTCTTCTCCTCGGGTTCGCCGGGGACGCCTCCGGGCGGTGCCCCCTCACCCCTATCCATGCGGTGGGGCGCGGTGCGGGTTGCCCGGGATTTCAGGCCGGCTCGCGGACCACCAGCAGGACGGCGCGGGCGCGGGCGGCGGCCTCGTCCAGCACGGCGCGGCGCGGTTCACCGACGTCCAGCACCCGGTCGACCGCCTTCGCGAACACACCGGAGAGCCGGCGGTCGGTCCGCAGCGCGTCGAGGGCGTGCCGGTCGCCGCCCAGCACGACCGCGTCCAGGCCCTCGACCTCGGGCGCCAGCACCCGCGCCACGTCGTCGGCCGCGGCCGCCAGGGCCACACGCGCCTGGCCGTCGCGGCGGCGGGCGTACCGCTGCTGCGACCAGCCGCCCGCCTTGTTCCGACCGTGCACCAGGTGGCTGTCGGTGCTCGAGCGCACGACCCGGCCGTCCTGCGCCACTCCGACGCTGTGCCCGCCCAGCCGCACCAGCACCAGGCCGATCCGACGGGGCGCGGACGCGGAGGCCAGCAGCGGACCGAGTTCCAGGGCGTCGTGCTCGCCGGTCGGCGCGAAGTCCTCGTACACCGCGTCCGCCTCGACCTCGGCGCCGTCGGTCGCGACCACCCGCACCCGGCGCGCCGTGACGGAGGTGCCCGTCACCCCGTCGTGCCGGGAGGCGAACCGCTCGAACCAGCCGGTGATCCGCTCGGGCTCGACCTCGACCGACCGGCCGCCGCCGGACACCGGTCGGACCCGGCTCACCGCGACCCGGGCGTCACGACGGCGCCACCGCCACCCACACCGGCAGCGGGTGGCCGCTCTCGGCGGGCGAGAGCCTGCGCACCGAGACGAACCCGGCCGCGTCCAACTCGTCGGCGATCCGCTCGGCGGTCAGCACGCGGTGCCGGGTGGACACCGCGTTCGCGACCTCCCACGTCGACTCGCCGCGCACCAGCCGCACGACCTCCAGCGCGTAGGACTCGCCGTCCGGCGCCCAGTCCCACAGCTGCACCGTCACCTGCCGGCCCGGGCCGCGACCCAGCACGCGGGGCGGCGGCGCGGTGGGCCGCAACCGGCTGAGCCGGTCGAGCTCGGGCACCGCGGCGACCAGGACACCGCCGGGGTGCAGGGTTTCCCGCGCCAGCCGCAACGCCGGGGACAGCGCGTTCTCGTGCGCCAGCCGGGGAAGCAGGTCGTCGCCCGCGCGGATCACGTCGACCCGGCCGACGCCCGCCTGCCGCACCACGTCCAGCAGGTCGATCTCCTGGAAGTCGCCGGTGCCCAGCACCACGGCGGCCAACTCGGAGAGGGGGTCCTCCGGCGGCACCAGGTCGTGGGCGGCGGTCACCGGGACACAGTAGGGCCATCGGATCACACGACGCCATGGTCGACCGGCGCGGTGCGCGCGAGCATGACGGCAGCACGGGGCCGACAACAAGCGACGAAGGGCGGTAGTCGGCGGCGCAGACCTGGTGCACAATGTTACCGATGGGTTTACAGCGAGGGAAGCAGGGGCATTCACCACTTGACAGACCGATGTCGCCCCCAGTGAACTCGTAACCCGTATGGCCCAACCATTGACTCCACCCGGAAGACACCACCGCACTGCGTTGGCGGGTAGGGTCACTGGGGCGTGATCTATTGACAGCGGGGAGTCACAATGACCAACGCTGCCGGTCGACCCAACCTGTCCGTCGATGAACTCGACTCGGCGGGCCACGGCAGTCTTGCGCAGCTCCTGACCACGGGACCTTTTCCCGAGGCGCTCAGGGCGGCGATCAAAGCGAGCAGGCTGAGTCTTGACCGCATCCAGCACAGGCTCGCCCTGCGCGGGGTCACGATCAGCGTGGCGACGCTCAGCTACTGGCAGTCCGGCAGGCGCAGGCCCGAGCGGCCCGAGTCGCTGGAAGCCTTGCGCCACTTGGAAACGGTGCTCGGCGTCCCGCAGGCGGGACTGTCCGCGCTGCTCGGTCCACCGCGACCGCGCGGCAGGCGTTCCCGGCCCACCACCATGATGCCGATCGACGCCCTCTGGGCGCGTCGCGAGCGGGTCGCGAACCTGCTCACGAAGGTCGACACGACCTCGGACGTCAAGCTCGGCCGGATCAGCCAGCACGACCGCATCGAGATCGCCGCCGACGGCGGGCAGCGATCCGTGTGGGTGCGGCAGATCCTGCGCGCGGAGCAGGACGGCCCGGACCGGTGGGCGCTGGTGTTCGAGACCGAGGAGTCCGACGTGCTGCCGCAGGTGGTCAACCTGCGCAACTGCCACCTCGGGCGGGTCGCGGAGGACACCGACGCCAACATCATGGTCGCGGAGATGATGTTCGACCGGCCCCTGACCAGGGGCGAGACGATCATCATGGAGTACGAGCTGCTGTTCGCCGAGGGGCACTACCCGGCGGGCAACAACACGTTCGCCCGGAAGTTCCGGCTCCCGGTGCGCGAGTACGTGATCGAGGTCCGGTTCGACCAGTCGTACCTGCCGGCCCGCTGTCAGCAGTACAGCGTCCCGGCGGGCGACGAGGCCCCTTCCCGGCGGCGCAACCTCGCGCTCGACGGCGCGGGCGGCGTGCACGCCGTGGCACTGGGCTTCGGCCCGGGTGTCTTCGGCATCCGCTGGGAGTGGCCCAAGTAGCTCGGTGGCGTCGAAGGCGTCGAACACGGTCCGCGGCGGGATCGGGGTTCGCGACCGGCGACACCGGGGGAAGGCCCCCGGGGTTCTTGGGAACCCCGGGGGCCTTCGTCGTGTCCGGGACCTACACGTAACCGTTGATGTGCAACGACACCGCGCGCACCGAGCCGCGGTCGGACGCCGCCGTGTCCACGACCTTGAACGTCCAGGTGCCGTCGACCGGGTCGGCCAGGAACCCGGCGAGCGAACCCGTCGGGCGCCAGGAGCCGGTGAACGGCGCCTGCGCGCTCGTCACCGTGGAGAACGCCCGGTCGGCCGCGTCGTCGAACACGACCTTGCACAGGTTCGCGCCCGTGCCGCCGGACTTCTGGAACACCGTGACCGACCGGCCCGACGGCGAGGTCAGCGTGCCGACCAGGTCGCCGACGAACGTGTGGTCGATGCCGACCGTGGTCGCGCCGTCGGTCGCCGAGCACGGGTCGCCGTCGACCGAGAAGGTCAGCTTCGAGCCGCGGCCGACGCCGCTGACCGGGATCTGCACCGTCACGCCGGTGGAGTCGTTGTCCGGGATCGCCACGACGGGGCCGGAGTAGGCGAAGTTCTTCGCCTCCTTGGCCGGTTCGCCGACCGCGAGGTTGAGCGCGGTGGTCGTGGGCGACGTCGCGCCCGCGTAGGTCACCTTCGCGTCCAACCGCACCGCGGCGCCCACCGGCGTGGACGCCGGCACGGTCACCTTGAACGTGTTCACGCCGGTTTGCCCGGCCTCGATGTTGCCGTAGTACTTCGACCGCGGCGCCACCACGACGCCGGCGGCGGTCGTGGTCAGCACCAGGCTGGTCGACGCGGCCGTGCCGTCGCCGGAGTTGAGCACCGGCACGGTCACCGTCGCCGTGGTGCCCGGCTTGAGGTACTGGCTGCCGTCGTTGTCGTTGACGATGGTCGGCTTCTGGGCCCGGGCCAGCGGTTGCGGCGACGCGCCCGTGTAGGCCAGGGCCAGGTCGGCGCGCACGACGCCCGCGCCGGTCCGGTTGTCCACGCCCGGCTCGACCAGGTCCAGCGCCGTCGAGGTCAGCGCGTCGCGCACCTCGGCCGGCGTCAGCCCGGGGTTGCCGGACAGGATCAGCCCGGCGACGCCCGCGGCGCTCGGCGCGGACGCCGACGTGCCGAAGAACGGGTTGAAGCCGGGCGCGCTGGTGACGACGCCGTCGGCCGCGGTGATCTCCGGCTTCTGCCGGACCTCCTCGCGCGGCGAGCCGTCGGGCGCGAAGAACGTCCGGCGCGGCCCGTCGGAGGTGAACCGCTCGGGCTTCTGGGTCCGCTCGAACACGCCGGGGTACGGGCCGCGCGGGTTCGCCGGGTCGCCGGGCTCCAGGTCGAACGGCAGCGGGCCGTTCGCGGGGGCCGCCGCGACGCTGATCGCGCCCTTGGCCGCCGAGTGGCCGCGGGTCACACCCGACGTCGCGTACGCCTTGAGGCCGTCGGAGGAGTCCTTGAACCGGCCGCCCAGCGCGGTCAGCGCCAGGTACCGGTCGTCGCCGCGGAACTTGACGACCGCGAGCCGCAGGCCGCCACCGGTGCCCGCGGGCGTGTTCAGCCGCTCGTACGGGTCCTGGGTGCCGTCCTGGATGTTCTGGGCGGACGCCACCACGTTGCCCTGCGCGTTCGCCAGGTACAGGTCGTAGTCGTTGGCCGAGCGACCGAGCGGGTCGGCCCAGAACAGCGTCACCGGCACGTTGCCCGAACTGGCCGAGAGCGGGTCGAACACCTGCTTGGCCGTGGGCGAGGGGTTGAAGTCGTGGGCCGTGCCGGCGAACTTGCCGACACCGACGCCGGAGTCGGTGAAGTTGCCCTCCCAGTGCCCGGCGGTGCCGTCGGCGACGTTGCCCTCGTTGCCCGCCGACGAGAAGTAGACCGCGCCGTCCGCGACCACCGCGTCGACCGCGCGGGCGATGATCCCGTCCTGGAACGGCGACTCGTTGAAGTACAGGATGTCGTCGACGATCACGTCGCAGCGCAGGTCGGACCGGAGCTTGCGGATGTTGTCGGCGAAGCTCGCGTCACCGTTGTAGGCGGTGGCGAATCCCAGCGCGGCGTTGGGCGCGAGGTCGTGCAGGATCTCCAGCATCGCGGTGCCCTCGTCGCCGGAGCCCTCCTGGCCCGGCAGGACGTCGACCGCGGGTAACTCGCCCGAGGCCTGCGAGGCGGCCAGCGAGGTCACGCCGTCGGAGATCGCGCACAGCTTCACGCCGGTGCCGGTGACGCGGGTGATCTGCCGCGCGGTGTCGGCGGCGTGGGCCCGGTCGGCCTCGGCCACCTTCGCGGCCAGCGGCGCGGCGAGCGCGGACCGGGTCCGGGACTCGACCTCGCGCGCCTTGTCCTCCTTGGAGGGCTTCGTCGCGGAGGGCGTGACCCTCGACCCGGGGCTGGTCTCGTGGAACGTCTTCGCCTCGGCCGCCACCTCGACCCGACGCACGTCGGACCGCCCGGCCAGCCCGTTCAGCGCCGCGAGGGGCACCTGCGCGCGGACCGTGCCGCCCTCAGTGGACACCGACCGGATCGCGCCGCCCGCCGTGCGGACCGCGCCCACCAGCCCGTCGGTGACCTTGTCGGACCGGATGTCGACCAGGACGGTGTTGCCCGCCTGGACCTTCACCCCCGTCCGGAGCGAGGGGAGCTTGGCGAACGTGCCCACGTCGGCACGGCGGCGCTGCTCGATCACGAGCGCGCTGTCCACCTTGGATTCGGTGGGGCTCAGCGACTTCTTGATGTTTTGGAGTGCCGCGATCTGCGCCGCGGTCCTCGCGTCGATGCCCTTGGTGGCCTTCGCCGGGTCGGCGGTGGCGGGCGTGACCGTCCCCAGCACGGTCAGCAGGACCGCGGCACCGGCCACGACCAGCGGTGTTCTCCTTCTCGACAGACCTCTCGGTGAGCGCACAGGCGTCTCCCCCAAACGTCGAGCGTGCCCCCGACGCACGCGGTTGTCGGTCGGACGGCTCCGACCGAGGGGTCAACGTATTGCGCACGACCGGATACCGTCTGCCACCAATCGGCGTAGATCCCGGTGGGTAGGAATCAACCCGTTCACAGAACGAAGGCGTCCGTCCACAGCTGACCGGTCCGCCCGGACAGCGCGTCGAGCAGGGCCGCGGCCTGGTTGTCGGTCAACGACGCCACGAAGTCCACGACCGCCCGTCCACGCGCGAGCGCGCGCACCGCGTCCGGTCCGGACGGTGCCTCGCCGGTGGCCCCGACCAGCGCCGACGGGTCGGTGCGGGCCAGCGCGGCGTACTCGGCGGAGGCCAGCTCGACCAGGTCGTGCAGCCGGCGCGGCAACCGGTCGGCCTCGTGCCGGTCGGTCGCCCACTGCTCGAGCGCCTCCACCAACGCGGTCAACAGCCGAGCCTGCCCGCGCTGGTGCAGCGCCAGATCCGGCCGCAGCAGCACGAACCTCCGGTGCACGAACTTCAACACCTGCACCTCGTGCCACTGCGGCACGGCCAGCACCACGTGCCCCGACCGCGTCGTCGGCTCCTCCACCACGCCGACCGAGTCGACCAGCCGCCGCGTCCACCGCCCGGAGAACCCGGCCACCGCCTGCTCGGCCTCGACCGACCCGTCGAACGGCACCGACAGCAGCCCGCCGACCAGCTCGTCCCGCACCTTCGCCACCGCCTCGGCGAACGCGTCGTCGTGCACCGCCCAGTCGTCCTTCGCGTGCAGCCTGCGGCGCAGGATCTCGAGCGACCGCCCCGGCCGGCGCTCCTGCGCGGCCAACTCGGTCGCGCTCAGCGACGCCAGCCCGGCAGCCTCCTCCGACCAGGTGGTCAACTCCGCCGACACGGTGGCGTGCTGGAGCACGCCGACCCGGTGGAAGTCCTCCAGGTCGTGGATCGCGTAGGCGATGTCGTCGGCGGTGTCCATCACCGACGCCTCCACGGTCTGCTGCCACGGCTCGACCCGGCCCGTGTAGAAGGCGCGCGCCTGCACCACGTCCTCAAGCTCGGTGACGTAGGCGGAGAACTTGGCCGACCCGGTGCCCGGCGCGTCCGCGGGCTCGGCGGCGCCCCGCGGCGGCACGGCCAGGTCGCGCGGGTGCGGCGCGGGGTAGGCCAACCGGGCCCACGGGTACTTGAGCATCGCCGCCCGCACCGCCACCGTGAGGTCGAGGCCGAGCGCGGAGGGACCCCGCACGTCCGTGGTCGTCACGATGCGGAACGACTGCGCGTTGCCCTCGAACCCGTCGGACAACCCGAACCGGTGCCGCGCGATCCGGTCGAGCACCTGCTCGCCGAGGTGCCCGAACGGCGGGTGCCCCAGGTCGTGCGCCAACGACGCGGCCTCCACCACGTCGGGATCGCACCCGCCGAGCTTCTCCAGCACGCCCGCCAACTCCGGCCGCGCCCGCAACCGCTCGGCGATGGCCCGTGCCGCCTGCGCGACCTTGAGGCTGTGCGTGAGCCGGTTGTGCACCAGCAACCCGGAGCCGGTGGAGCTGACCACCTGCGTGACACCGCCCAGCCGGGCGAAGAACGGCGACGCCGCCACCCGGTCCCGGTCCACCCGGAAGGGGTTGGACGCGAGGTCCGAGGCGAGGGCGGAGTTGGAGCGGCGGGCGCTGCGGGGATCGACGTCGTGCATGGGTGCAGAGGCTAACCCCGGCTTTCAGCCCCTGGTGAACCGGAACCGGTCGGCCAACCGCAACCACTCGACCGGCCCGAGCGGCACGGCGCCCAACTCGAGGTGCGTCTCCACCCACTGCCGCACCTCGGGCATGTGCTCGCCCACCGCGCTCACCGTGGTGGCCGTGCCGGCGAACCCCGCGACCGCGGGAAACCGCTTCACCACCGCCAGCAGCACCACCAGGTCACCGCCGTCCGGCACGGGCAGCCCGCGCGCGATCCCGATGGCCCTGATCAGCAGGTACACGTTGACGAACCGCTTCACGGCGCGCGGCGTCGGCCCGATCAGGTCGGCGACCTCCTCGACCATCGCCGCCTCCTCGGCGGAGACCACCAGGTCCGCGACCTGCCGCTCCGGCCGGTTCCACCGCTCGGCCGCGCTCCACGACGAGATCACGTCGTAGAGGGAGGTCATGTCGGACTCGCCGAGGTCGCCGTCCGGTGCCACCCCGTCGTCCTCGACGGCCGGCGCCCGCACGTTCGGCGTGATCAGTTCGCGCAGCATCGTCCGGCGCACCTCGACGTTCAGCTGCGGCAGGGAGAACCCGACCTGGAAGATCTTCTCCAGGTAGTCGGCGGCTCCGCGCTCGCGCGCCTGGAGCTGGCTGTAGTGCTCGCGCAGCGAGCTCTCGAGCCACCGGAGGTCGACCGCCACCACCACGACGAACAGCGGGAACGCGAGGAGCAGGTTCACCGCCTCCAGCACCTTGGCCACCAGCGGCGCGGGACAGCGGTCCAGGTCGTCGATGTAGAGGACGACGCGGTCGATCGCGTAGTCGCCCGCGGGCTGCGCTCCGTGCGACTGCGCGTGATGGGCCGTGACCAGTCGGGACAACCGCTCCAGGTCGCGGCGGACGAGCGCCGGCACCCCGAGGTGCCGTCGGTAGTCCTCGCTGCCCAGCCGCTCGTTGATGAAGTCGGTGAGCACCCGACGGGGTGTGGTGGCCTCGAGCTCGCCGGAGATCTCGGTGATCCGGTCGGCGTACCCGCGTTCCTGCTCCCGTGCCGTGTCCAGGGCGGCCTCGGCCTCGGCCAGCGCCGTCTCGGCGGCGGCCACCTCCTGGTCGAGCCGATCGCGCTCCCGCTGTTCCTCGGCGACGAGTTCGGCGCGCGCCTTGGCGATCTTGTCGGTGGCGGATCGCGCATACCTGCCGACCAGCGCGAGGTACCCGGTCGCGCCCGTCGCGAGTCCGGCGACCGCTCCCGTGGCCGTGGTCAGCGCCGAGGTGTCCACCCACTCCGCCAGGAGGGTGAGCGCGGGCGCGATGAACGCCAGCCCCAGCACCGCCAGGCCGTACCGCCACCCACCGGACCTCACCGGTTCGAGCACCGCGTTCACCCCGCGCAGGTCCTCGCGCGCCCGGTCCAACTCGGCGTGGAGCGCCTCGCCGTTCGCCACGAATTCGGTCAAGCCCAGGCTCTTCGCCACCTGTTCCCGCAACTCCGCCGAGGGGCGCCACCCCAGGAGCGGGCGCTCGCGGCGCGCCCGGTCGAGTTCCGCGAGTGTGCGCTCGCGCTCCCGTTCCCGTTCGGCGACCAGGCTTTCGGCGTCGGACCGGGCCTGCTCGAGTTGCTCCCACTCGGCCAGAGCGGACGCCTGGTCACCCTCCACCTCGCGCAACCGGTCGACCCAGTACCGCTGGCGCTGCCCGATCAGGTCGTCGCTCTCGTCGCCGGACAGCCGCAGGTTGCGGAAGAGGTGTTCGACCAGACCCGCCCACAGGTCGCCGCCGACGTACTGCCAGGCGTTGAACTCGATCTGCACGATCGACCGGTGGAACACCGCGGAGCCG
Source organism: Actinosynnema sp. NPDC020468 (assembly GCF_040642015.1). Taxonomy (NCBI): domain Bacteria; kingdom Bacillati; phylum Actinomycetota; class Actinomycetes; order Pseudonocardiales; family Pseudonocardiaceae; genus Actinosynnema; species Actinosynnema sp. NPDC020468. The sequence goes on along the minus strand of NZ_JBFAEO010000046.1, from coordinate 1,136 downwards.
GAACCGGCCAGCTCGTCGACGCGGTGCTGCAACCGGCGCAGGAAGTAGCTCTTGCCCGAGCCCCAGTCGCCGAACAACCCGACGGCGAGCGGCGGCACGAGCTTCCGCGACGCCATCAGGTGCGCGAACGCGTCGACCTCCGGCCCGACACCGACGAGGTCGCTCGGCACCTCCAGCTTGGACGGCGGCTGGTCGCCCACGTACCGCGGCAGTCGAACCCCGCCACCGCCGTACGGCATCCCGTTGCGCAACACCTCTTCGAGGGGGCGGCGGCCGGCCAGGAACTCCTGGTAGAGGTCCACGACGCCCCGCCAGGACACCCCGAACCTGGACAGGCCCTCCTCGACCTGCGGGTACCCGAGCACGAGGAGGAACAGGTGCTTCAACCCGAGCGACACCCCGCGCCGTGCCCGTGCGGCACCTTGCAACTCGTGCGCCAACCGCCCGTCCAGGCGCGGCATCGCTTGCCGGCCGGCCAGCTTCTTGGCCTGGCCGCGGAGCAGCCACGCGTCCGGCAGAGCACCGCCGAGGACGGCGACCGGCGCGATCTTCAGGTGCTCGAACAGCGTCTTCGCCGGGTTGTCGAGCGGATCGGCGAGCATGATCCCGATCAGCAGATCACGCCAGTCCGCCACCGCGCCCTCGCCGCGCAGCACGGTCGCCGACGCGGACGCCCACCGCATCGCGGACTTCGCCGGCGCCGTCAACTCGCGCCACACCGCGTCAGCCGCAGAGGTCAACCGGCTCCCCCTCGCAGCACGTCACGGAGAGTCGTCGCCGAAATGCATCGCGCCATGATGGCATAAAAAAGCCCTCAGGGGGACGTCCTGGTCGGGACGTCCCCCTGAGGGACCAAAGTATGTTCGGCGGCGTCCTACTCTCCCACACCCTCACGAGTGCAGTACCATCGGCGCTGGAAGGCTTAACTACCGGGTTCGGAATGGGACCGGGTGTTTCCCCACCGCTATTACCACCGAAACACTATGAAGATAACCATCACCGACCCACCCGGAACACCCGCCACCCAATGTGGCCGTGCTCGGGGGTCTGGTTGGTTCCTTCAGAACCGCACAGTGGATGCGTAGCGTCTTCGAGACAAGTCCTCGGCCTATTAGTACCGGTCAACTCCAGCCGTT